>JAZSHD010000273.1:0-26902 GCA_045533055.1 Victivallaceae bacterium
GCCAGTATCCGAAATAAAAAACGCTTCATTTGCTTTTTATAGACCGGCAAATGAAGCGACAGTTGCAAAAAATAATGCTTTGTTCCCGATAAAGGTTGATATGGGAGCCTAGGGGGAGAGGGAAAAACCTTTTTGAGGAAAGGTTCTTTCCCTCTTCCCCAACTTGTCACGGCGTAGCCCGCAGGGCGAAGACGGAACCCCATCACCCTTTTCCAAACCTTTTATTGGCATTTATCTATTTGTTGCACAAATAGATAAATGCCCTTTAAGTTTTGAAAAGATTTTATTCAACATCTTTACTGTTAATCAATCGATATTGGGAACAGAGCCAAAAATAAAAGTTTATTTGTTTTTCAACTCTTTAGCAGTTGCGGCCGGATCGACCACAAATTCTTTTTTCATTGCCCGCACGGTGGGGATCATCAGCGGGATCATTATAAAAAGGATCAGTGCCGCCGCCACATAAACACCGCGTACATCAGTAAGCCAGATCACCGCACCACCGAGGAATGAACATACGATGCCCCCGGCGGTATTCAGACTGCCTGACCAGCCAAAGTAAGTACCCCGCAATTCCGGGCGGGTGATCTTGGTCAGCATAAGCTGCAGCACCGGTTTGATCCCGCCCCCGGCAAATGCTGCAACGAATTTAGTGACGATCAGCAAGGTTATATTGGTTGAATACGCCATGCCCGCAGTGAACAATCCGCCGAGGATCAACAGCGGCAGCAGCAGCTTGCGGGGTGCAAAGTGGTCGCAGAGCCACCCCAGACACAAGCCGGATAAAAATCCGCCCACTGACGAAGCCGAACTGACCACCCCGGTAAAGAATGCGGCACGCTCGGCATGGACTTTTTCCACCAGCAGTGCCAGATAGGGCTGGATAAGGCGGGTGGAAACCCCCACCAGCAGAAACATTACCATCAGCCAGATAACTGCCGGAGTGGCAACATCTTTGAACTTGTAAGGCGATTTTGCCCGCTGCTTTTTTGCCAGAGCCACACTGAAATCATCTTTGGCAAAGATATTTACCAACAGGGCGCTGGTCAAATAGATCGCCCCGCAGGTGAGAAACGCATTGGTGTAGCCGAAGCGGTCGACCAGCACCCCGCCCAGAAGATAACCCAGCATATTGCCGCTGGAAACTGCCGTACTCAACACCCCCAGCACAAAACCATGCTTTTCGCTGGGGCTGGTGGCGATCAAAAGCGTTTGTGCCGGGTTCACTGTGCCGGAGAAAAATGAACAGACAAAGCGGATACCTGCCAACGCCCAGAAGTTGGGGGCAAAAGCCAGCAGCGGGTAAAAGATCGCCGCCGCATAACTTGCCCGCAGCAGCATGAGTTTACGCCCGAAACGGTCTGCCAGAATCCCCCAGACCACAGTGGCAACGCAAAGGCTCAACATCGAAGCCAGATAGTAGATACTGGTGTAGACCCCCCGCAGGTTGGGGTCGTCAATATGCAGATTTTCTTTAAGCAGCAGCGGAATAAAGGGCATGCAGCAGCCAAAACCGACCATAGCAAGAAATTGCGAAAGCCATATTACAAAAAGATTCTTCTTCCAGTTTACTTTGACTGTGGGTATTGCGGCTGGTTCGTCCATTGAGTGATTCCTTGATTTATAGGGTCAAAAATTTGTAAACATTTTATTAATATAGTTCTTTATCGGGTTATTGTCAAGTTAAAAGTTGAATAATCTTCAATCTGTGCTATATTACCATTTTCATTGTTTACAACTAATTACGGAGAAATGGGAATGAAAGTAACTGAATTGGCAGCTTTGCTCTGCTACTTTGTGCTGGTACTGGGTATCGGGGTCTACTTCTTTTTCAAAGACCGCAAAAGCGGCGGCAACGAAAAAGAATACTTTTTGGGCGGTAGAAATATGAACGGCTGGGTTTCGGCACTTTCTGCCGGAGCCTCCGACATGAGTGCGTGGGTGCTTATGGGTTTGCCCGGGTGCATCTATTTATTGGGTATCGGGCAGTTGTGGATCGCCGTCGGTCTTTTGCTGGGGACTATTGCCGCATGGCTCTGGGTGGCTCCGATGCTGCGGCGGTATTCTATTGCGGCGGGCGATGCCATCACCATTCCGCAGTTTCTTACCAACCGCTTCTGCACCCGGCGTAAAGGTATCATGGTGATCTCGGCACTGGTATTTGTTATTACCTATTGTGTCTACACCGCTTCCAGCCTCTATGCCTGCGGAACCTTGTTCAATACGGTTCTGGGCATGGACCCAAAAAAGGCTATGATCATTGCCAGTGCGGTCATTGTTGTCTACACCTTTCTCGGCGGCTTTAACGCGGTGTGCTGGACGGACTTCTTTCAGGGTATGATCATGCTGGGGGCTTTGATGCTGGTCCCCATTCTGGCAGTGACCATGATGCAGGGCAGTACCTTTACTGCTCCGGCGGTAACTTTGCCGGAAAATTATTACAATGTACTTTCCGGCGGCGATTTCAACTGGAAGAGCTTTTCGGATATTATTTCCGGCTTGGGCTGGGGATTGGGCTACTTTGGTATGCCCCACATCCTGATCCGCTATTTCTCGATCAAAAGCGAAAAAGAGATGAACAAATCCCGGATCATCGGCTGCAGCTGGCTCTTTTTGATTCTGGCAGCAACTTCGGTTGTCGGTCTGGTGGGCAGAAGATTCCTCGGCGATGCTTTGACCAAAACCAAAGATGCCGAAACACTGGTCTTTATCAATATGGTTCGCAGCGTTTTTGAGTGGATCGGCAACAATACCGGTCTGGTTGCAGTTGCGGCGTTTTGTGCCGGTATATTGCTTTCGGCAATTCTGGCGGCTGCCATGAGTACCGCTGACAGCCAGCTTTTGGCATCGGCTTCGGCATTTGCTTCCGACCTTTACAAGCCCCTGTTCCGCAAAAATGCTTCCGACCGGGAGATGCTCTGGGCTGGCAGAATCATTGTAGTAGTGATCGCTGCGGTGGCATTCTTTATTGCCGCCAGTCCTTCCTGCAAAGGCATTATGGGGCTGGTATCCTGTGCATGGGCAGGGTTCGGTTCGGCTTTCGGGCCGGTCATTATTCTGGCACTTTTCTGGAAACGCATGAGCTATAACGGTGCATTGGCGGGGATCATTGTGGGTTTTGCCGTGGATGCCTTGTGGTATGCTTTTATGGGGTGGACGGCTGTTTACGAAATCATCCCCGGTTTCTTTGCCGGTATGGTCGCAACGGTGGTGGTATCGCTTTTGAGCGAAAAGCCCTCTGCTGAAGAGCTGGCTGTTTATGAAAAATCCCGCTTGAAGACAGTGGACTGCGAAGAAACAGCAGCGGTTGCTGAAGAAAAGTAACAGTACTGCAAACTTTTTCAGCCGGAATTGAGCAAAATCACTTCCGGCTGTTTTTTTGCCGGAATTTTCAGACCTGACTTGCAATATTTCCGGCAGTGGGTTATCTTAAAGCAAGCTCATTAACAACTTTTGACATGGGATTTATATTTTATGGAAAAACATCTGCACTATTATTACCCGTTGGAAAGATTTTCCAATGAAGATATTTACCGCATCATCCGTGAATTTGTGGATAACTCCTGCCAATATTTTGTGCTGACCTCCGGCATGATGAAAAAGTTGATCGTTGAGCCGGAACAACTGGAGTTTATGCATAAACTGTGCAAGGATATGGATGTAAAGTTTTCGGCAGTCCACGGCATGTTCGGCAATGGTTTTGACCTTAACACCACCGATTTGGAGCGGCGTCCTGCTATGTGGCAGGATCACATCAAAGCTATGGAGATTTCGGCCGGATTCGGCTGCAAAAGCTATGTGGTTCATGTGGGGGCGGCTCATTACTGCTACGACCGCGTGCCGCTGGAAGTGTTGCGGCATCTGGCATTGGAAACGCTGGAAAAACTTCTGCCCGCCGCCGAAAAGCTGGGCATGACCATTGCTGTGGAAAACAGTTTTGAAAAACCCAACTCCGCCAAAGAAGTCATGGCTTTGATAAATCACTTTGGTAACCACCCCAATATTGGTGCCTGTTACGATACCGGGCACGCCAACTGCATGGCGACTGCCCCGGGCAAAACGCCGGATAAATACGAACCCTACTTTGAAAAATGCTGGTGGGAAAATGGCGTGGAGCCGGAAGATAACGCTCTGGAAACCATGCAGAGCCAGATCGTGACTTGCCACATCCACGACAACAACGGTTACGGCGATCTGCACGGCATGCCCTTTGACGGCACGATCAACTGGAATGAACTTATGCCCAAATTAAGAGCCTGCCCCCGCATGGAATCTTATCAAACCGAAGTGACGATGGATTACGGCGATAACTGGGCAGGCAAACTGCTGGCACCGGTGGGCGGTTATTCCATAAGAAAACTGGCAGATACTTTCCGCAAACTGGGCTTTAACGATTGAGGTGAAAAGTGATTAAACCGGATCCAATAACCGAAAATTATCTGGTAACTCCCCGGATCGTCCGTTCCGGTAAATATGGTAAAATCAGGATAATTCCCCGTTGCTCCAACGCCAGATTTGACCGGGCGGAAAAGATCATAAGTGTGGACCTTTACGATGTTTCGGGTATGACCAGCATGGGCACGCACTCCATTTTTGAAGAAACCGAACCTTCGCTCAAGTGGCAGCTGGAGGCTGATGGCTCCATGACCATCGAAGCCTTTTTCGCTGGAGAACAGGAGTATACTCTGGTAGTAAAAACCGAAAAGTTCGGGCATAAAATCGGCTCCAAACGCAATAAAATTCTTAAATTTGCCTTTTACGCTGTTGCCGACGACCTTTACGGAAAATACCCGTTCCGGGGCGATCTGCATTTGCACAGCGAGCAATCCGATGGCGAACTTGCCCCCGAAGCGGTGGCAGTCCGGGGCAGGGAACTTGGGATGGATTTTCTGGCTGTGACCGATCACCGGCTCTATACGCCCAGTCTTGAAGCGTGCAAAGTTTTTGCCGAACTCCCCGGCGGGCTGCTGGTTTGTCCGGGCGAAGAAGTGCAGCTGGCTGATACCTTTGTGCATATAGTGAATTTTGGCGGAGAGTTCAGCGTAAACGAATTGGCAGCAAAGGATTTGCAGAAATATAAAAATGAATCTCAAGCTATTGTTGACTCTATGCCGGAGCTTACACCCGGCAACGGACCATTCCCTATCGGGGCGGCGCAGTGGGCATTTGATAAAATCCGTGAAGGCAACGGATTAAGCATTTTTTGCCACTGCTTCTGGCAAGTTGATCAATATGTTATCAACGAAGCGACCACCCGTGATATATTGAAAAAATGCCGCTTTGATGCTATGGAAGTGATCAGCGGTCACGGCGTGGTAAATTTTTGGAGCAACAATCAGCAAAGTGCTTACTATGCGGAATTTGCCGATAAAAACAAAATTGCTTCCGTTGGTTGCAGCGACACCCATTCAGCGTATTTGGATAATGAGTTCGGCTGTGTATACACAATTTGCTGGGCGGAAGAGTTGAGCAAAAAATCAATAATAGAAAATATTCAGGCCAAATACAGCGTTGCCGCAGAAGAAATGACCAACAATATCCCACGGTTTTACGGCAGTTTCCGGCTGGTACGGTACGCCGGATTTTTGCGGAAACACTATTTCCCGCAGCACGATAAACTTTGTGCCGCCGAAGGTATATTGCTCAAAGAGGTTTTGGCAGGCAACAAAGAGTTGATCCCGGCAGTTAAACTGGCAGCCGAAGCGGTGGAAAACTACCGCAAATCACTTTTTTGAGGATGAATCTGCTGAAGCAAAATAGTTTACAAGGTGAGGATTGTTTTTCACTAAAAATTTTTTCTGCAAGTCAGTAAATTCATCAACGCACGGGCAGTATTTGATAAATTGACTTTGGTAAAGCAATACCCAATACCAGTCGATAGTGGAAAATTTGTGAACCGGAGCTATGTTGAAAAATTCAGCATGGTAAGAAAGCAGTATTGCCCAGGTGGTGGGCGGAAAAGCGTTCAGATAAGGGCAGTGACGGGCAAGTTTCGGGGAGAATTTTATAGCTTCTATCCACGCATAAAACAATCTTTTTTCCTGTCTGCGGCACTTGCCGAGCAGCCGTTTTTCAAAGTCGTTGAGTTTGTCTGGCATAAGTATAACTCCTGCAATAAAAAAGGCACATTCCAAATGATGTGCCCGTCATCAACGCTTCGCACCGCGTACAAATCCCACACAACACCAGAATGTGCCATGCTTTGTCGGCATGACACACCGATATTGCAAATTGGAATTTGTAAAACGCCAGTAAATGAAGTGCGAATTCTGATGACGGTGGTTTACAATTCAGTATGTATATATAATTTAAAATTGCTCAAAAAAGTGTTTATATGCTCCTTTGCTCTAAAACCTTGTCAAAGTAATATAACATGGCAAAAAAATATTGCAAATAAAAAAGTTGCCGCAGGACAATATTAGTCAATGCCGCCATCCGACCAGTCCGACCAGTCCGACCAGTCCGACCATGTGTGCTTGCCCGATAGACTTGGGAAGCATTGGGAAGTATTGGGAAGTATTGGGAAGCATTGGGAAGCATTGGGAAGCATTGGGAAGCATTGGGAAGTATTGGGAAGTATTGGGAAGTATTGGGAAGCATTGGGAAGTATTGGGAAGCATTGGGAGAAATAGCCATTTAACGCTCCAACTGCCAAACAAAATCTTCTGACAATACGCAATACCGCCGCAAGCCGAGGCGGCAGAAAAATTCCCAAAATCTCCCAATACTTCTCAAAATCTCCCAAAATTCTCAAAATTCCCAAGCCGCCATCTATTCTACCGCCCGCCACGCCGCAGTGCAGCGGAGGCGGACAAATGCGGCTCCAAGTTGTCTGTTTTTCGGAGAGTATCGCTGAAAATCAAATAATATTGCAATATAGTATCGTAAATATAAAGAATTTATATTGAAAAACCAAACTTTAAGTTGTATATTACCTTGATATATTTTTTCAAAGGCTCTGTTCCCGATACGGGTAGGTCAGTAAAAAGCTGCATGATTAACTTTTGTATTGGAGCTTTTTAAAACTTAAAGGGCATTCATCTATTTGTTCTGCAAATAGATGAATGCCAGTAAAAGGTTTTCCACCTTCGCCAAGGCTACGGCGGACAAGGGAAAAGGGTGATGGTTTTTTGGGAAGAGGGAAAGAACCGATCCAGCAAAAGGTCTTTTTCCCCTCCTCAAGTACCGACCCTTATTGAGAAAAGAACTTTTTCAAATGAGGTGATTTTTGTGAAAAGTTATGATGTTGTGGTGATCGGTGCCGGTCATGCCGGGTGTGAGGCGGCTTTTGCTGCTGCCAGATTGGGTGCCGGTACCCTTTTGATCACTTTGAATATGGATCATATTGCCCAGATGAGCTGCAATCCGGCTATCGGCGGAGTGGGCAAAGGTCAGGTGGTGCGGGAAATCGACGCTTGCGGCGGGGCACAGGGGTTGGTTACCGATGCTTCTGCCATACAGTTCCGCTTGCTCAACCGGGGCAAAGGCCCCGCAGTACGCAGTCCACGGGCACAGTGCGACAAAGTGTGTTACCAAAAGGGCATGAAATACCTTTTGGAAATCACGGAAAATCTGGATATTCTGCAAAGCGAAGCGGTGGATTTTGAGGTTGATGAAAAATCCCGCCGCATTACCGGGGTCAAGACCCAGTTTGGTATGACGATCCCCTGCAAGAGCGTGGTCTTATCCAGCGGAACATTTCTGCGGGGCAAACTCCACTTCGGCTTGCAGGATTTTCCCGGCGGACGGGTGGGCGATGCTGCCGCTTCTGCCATGAGCAACGCGTTGGAAAACACTCTCAAACTCCGCTTGGGCAGACTCAAAACCGGTACGCCGTCACGCATATTGGCTAAAACCATTGATTTTTCCAGCATGGAAAAACAGCCCGCCGAGGAACAGGGCGATCATTTCAGCTTCTGGGGCGAATTCAATAAATCGCTGCCGCTGCCCAAAACCAACGAGCGGGAAATGCCCTGCTACATGGTCTATACGAATAACAAAACTGCCGAAATCGTGCGGGAAAATCTTCAGCTTGCCCCGCTCTATCAGGGCAAGATCGAGGGTATCGGTGCCAGATATTGCCCCAGTTTTGAAGATAAAGTGGTGCGTTTTGCCCACCACGAGCGGCATTTGCTCTTTCTGGAGCCGGAGGGGGAATTTACCGGCGAATATTACATCAACGGTTTTTCCACCAGTCTGCCGCCCTATATCCAGGAAAAGATGATCAAAACCCTGCTGGGGTTTGAAAATGCGGTGATCTCCCGCTACGCCTACGCTATTGAGTACGACTTTGTCTTCCCTGACCAGACCGAACGAACTTTGCGGTCACGCTATTGGGAAAACTTTTTCACCGCCGGGCAGATCAACGGCACCAGCGGTTACGAAGAAGCCGCCGGTCAGGGCTTGGTTGCCGGATGCAACGCCGCACTTTATGCTTCCGGCAGAGAACCCGTGGAGTTCCCCCGGGATAAAAGCTATATCGGGGTGATGATCGACGACCTTATCAGCAAAGAGATCGTGGAGCCCTACCGGCTCTTTACCAGCCGCGCCGAATACCGGCTGCATTTGCGGCAGGACAACGCCGATTTGCGGCTCTGCGACTTTGCCCACGATCTGGGGCTGCTGCCGGAAAACAAGTATCAGAAGTTCGCCGCCTACCGGGATTTGATAACTCAAACCGAAGAAGCCGCCCGCAGCACCATGTATAAAGGTAAATCCATACTGGATCACTTCAAAAAGTATGCTGGCGAGTTTGATCCCAATGCAGAAATGCCCTGTCCCGGCGAAGCGTTGGCTTTTCTGGATAACGAACCCCTGCGGGAAAAGGTGCTGACCCAGCTTGCCATAACCGCCCATTACGACGGCTATCTTGCCAGAGAAAACGAGTCCATCAAGCGGCTGCAAAAGCTGGAATTGTGGAAGATACCTGCCGACTTTGACTATACCACGCTGCCGGGATTACGCAACGAAGCCCGGGCAAAACTTATCAAAGCCGCTCCCTCCACCTTGGCTCAAGCGGCACGATTAGATGGCGTAACACCGTCAGAGATCGGTTTGCTGCAAATCCATCTGACCCGGCTCAAGCACCAGAAAAAAGAGGATAAGCAATGAGTTTTTTCCGGGGAATGGGCAGCTTTTTCAGAAAACTTTACCGGAACAAAAGTGCATTTGTTTCCTTTATTGTCGTAATGCTCTATATAGTTACGGCAGTGGGAGTTGAGGTTTATTCGGTAAGTTGCGAAAAGCGTCATGCCATTCCGGCGTATGCCGTGGAACACCCGGATAAAATTTTTGCACCTCCTTCCCAAGAGCATTGGCTGGGCACAGACTATCTGGGGCGGGATTGTTTTCTCCGGGCTGTTGGCGGCATATCCACGGCGGTAAAAGTGGGTGTTACGGCGTCGGTGATCGCCGCAGTTATCGGGGTAACGCTGGGGCTGCTTGCCGGGTTTTACGGCGGAAAACTTGACAGCTTTATCATGTGGCTTTACAGCACATTTGCCGCCATGCCGACTTTGCTGTTTATTCTGGCATTTGCACTGCTTTTTACCAAAGATTATCTGGCTGAAGAGCTGACCATGCCATTGAAAATATGTGCCAAAGCCCTGAATACCGAACCGGGGATGCTGGCAGTTTATCTGGCGATCGGACTGACCGGCTGGGTGGCACTCTGCCGGATCGCCAGAGCCGAAACCATGAAGCTGAAAAATCAAACTTTTGTGCAGGCAGCAAAGGTCAGCGGTGTAAGCAACCGGGTCATAATTTTCCGCCACATTCTGCCCAATATCATGCACTTGGTGATAATCTACTTTACCTTGCGTTTTGCCTACGCAGTAATGACCGAAGTGCTGGTAAGCTATCTGGGCTTGGGCGTGCAAAGTGCCCCCAGCTGGGGAATAATGATCTCCGACGGTCAGGAACGGCTGTGGCGGGGAGTGTGGTGGGAAGTAGCCGCCGCCAGCGGATTTATGTTCATATTGGTTTTAAGTTTAAATCTGTTAGGCGACGGCTTGAGAGATATCTCCGACCCCAAAAACGAAACCAGAAAGTAAAAAGCCGGGGCTGCCGTTTGCGGGCCGGACGCCTGTATGCTTGCCCGATAGACTTGGGAAACATTGGGAAGGATTGGGAAGGATTGAGAAAGTTTGGGAGAATTTGGGAAAATTTGGGAAAATTTGGGAAAAATAGCCGTTTGACGCTCTAAAACTGCCAAACAAAATCTTCTGACAATACGCAATACCGCCGCAAGCCGGGGCGGCAAAAAAATCCCAAATCTTCCCAATACTTCTCAAAACCTCCCAAAATTCTCAACATCTCCCATCTATAATACAGCCAGCATTGTTCACAAAAAACAGAGGGCATTTATCTTTTTGCAAAGCAAAAAGATATATGCCAATAAATGGTTTTCCACCTTCGCCAAGGCTACGGCGGACAAGGGAAAAGGGTGATGGGGTTCCGTCTTCGCCCTGCGGGCTACGCCGTGACAAGTTGGGGAAGAGGAAAAGAACCGATCCAGCAAAAGGTTTTTCCCTCTTCCCCAAGGCTCCCATATCAACCTTTATCGGGAACAAAGCATTTACAAAAATTCCGGTGCCAGGAGTTCTATTTTATTGGTCATTATGCCTTTGGAACCCAGTGCAACGAGCCCTTTGGCTTCGGCGGGGTCATCGGAATAAAAGATGTTGTCCCGCAAATTGAGTTTTTTGCAGAGTTCGGCTGTTTCCGCAGAAAAATATGCTCTTACCGGCTGCACATAGCGGCAGTTCAAACTTTTGCACAGAGCCAATGACTCGGGTGTGGCTCGCTCCCTCATGGGCGGGGTAAAGCAAATTTCTATATCGCTTGCGTAATCCCGGGTTGCCTGAAAGGTATCCTGCCACGCAATAGTAAGATAGCCGGTTTTTTCCATATTGTACTTTTTATACAGGCGGCAAATCTCTTTGATACCATTTTCATCGGGCTTGCCGTTGAGCTGGATATTCATGCAGACTTTGCCGGAAAACTTTTGCAGGACTTCTTCAAAGGTGGGTATTTCGCAAACTTCATACATGGGTTCATCGTGTCTTTCGCCATGATGAAAATAGCTGTAATTGTAACTCTTCAGTTCCGTTAAAGTAAGCTCTTCAGGCCGTCCGCTGCCGTTGGAGGTGCGGTCAATGGTTTTATCGTGCAGAACCACCGGCACGCCGTCTTTGCTTACATAAAGGTCGAACTCAATAAAGTGCGTATGTGCTTTGATTGCCGCTTCAAACGCCGGAATGGTGTTTTCGGGGAACTCAAAAGAGGCTCCCCGGTGAGCGGTCAGTACAGTTCCTGAATAATTGAAAAGTTCATCAAGATCCATCATAATTCAACCTCAAGCGAACATATTTTTCAGCTTGGCGGCGCAGTTGCTGGTTATGCCGTCCACACCGTAACTGATAAATCTTCTGGCTTTTTCGGGATCGTCCACCGTCCAGATATCAATAGTAAATCCGGCGGCGTGGATCTTTTCCACATAGGCTTTATCCACATTATCTGCTCCATGAAGATCCAGTCCGTCGGCTTTGCACGCCTGCATCCGGGCGATGGCTTCTTCGGCTGTCACAGTGGGATTGCCGCCAATGAGCAGCAATGCACGCCGTTGAGGGGCGGCTTCTTTGTAGGCCTTGACCACTTCATCGCCAAAACTTATCATGGTGAACTGCTCTGCGGGGAGCTTTGACTCTTCAATAAGTCGGATAAGTTCCGGTACCACGCTTACATCGCCCCGCTTGATCTCCACATAATACTCCCGATCGCCCAGATACTGAAGGGTATCGGTCCAGAGGGGAATGCGGGTATTCCGGAACCCGGCAATGTTGTTGGATACATCTATTTTCTGCAAATCTTCCAAGGTGGTGGCGTTGATCTCTGCATTGACCTTTTCGCCGCTTACCCGGAAGGTGTTGCCATCGTGATTGCAGACAATCTTGCCATCGGCAGTAAAGTATATATCGCACTCCATGCCGTCACTTTGCCGTTCCAGCGACAAAGCAAATGCCGGAAGCGTGTTTTCCGGAGCATCCAACGATTCGCCCCGGTGGGAAATAAATTTTACACTCATAATAACAAACCTTATTTAACAGTTATTGTTCTGAAGTCTGTGAAAAATCAAAGTACGGTGGCACATCGCGGGCAATCTCGAGCCTTGCCGCAACCCTGCACCTCGGTCGAGTACAAAAGTACACTCCCTCGGGCAGGGCATTGCAAAACTCGACATTGCCTCACGCTGTATCCACCGGCAGCAAGCTATAGGTTTGGCGTTTTCGACAAATCATAACTTGTGTGTGTTTTTTTATAGTCATATAATGATATAATTCAGCACTTCGTTTTCACAACATTTGGTACATTACCAAAAATTAAAAAAATCAAATTGATTTAATATACACTTTATTATGGTGTTTCGCAAGTAAAAACACCATTTTCTGTGGTATTAAAACATGCTGAAAATCTCCCCGGAGCGATTTCCCGCAAAACCGGCCGTTCTCTCCGGCATTTTTCCCTTGCGTAAGGGCAGCGGGGGTGAAACGCACACCCGGCGGGCGGATTTAAGGGGCTGGGCACATCGCCGGAGAGTTTGAGTCTTGCTTCCGAACGCTTTTCCAAAGTGGGCACTGCCGAAAGCAATGCTGCTGTGTAGGGGTGCAGCGGCTTACTGCCAAGCTCGCTTGCGGGGGCACTTTCCACGATCCTGCCCAGATACATGACCAATATCCGGTCGCTGATATGTTCCACCACCGCCAGATCGTGAGCGATAAAGAGCAATCCGATCCGGGTGGTTTTCTGCAAATCTTTCAGAAGATTTATGATCGAAGCCTGCACGCTGACATCCAACGCCGAAACCGGTTCGTCGGCAATCAGAAGTTCCGGTTCGGTCGCCAACGCCCGGGCTATACCGATACGCTGCCTTTGCCCGCCGGAAAATTCGTGGGGGTAACGCCCCAGCTGCCCGGGATCCAGCCCCACTAACTGCATAAGCTCCTGCATACGCTCTAAACGCTGGGCTTTATTGAGAGTTGTGTGCAGCGATAAAACTTCATCCAGCGTACTTTGGATACTCAAACGGGGATTCAGCGAACCGTAAGGATCCTGAAAAACCATCTGGAACTTTTTCCGAGCCTTACGCAATGCCTTGCCTTTCAACGCGGCAACATCCATTCCGGCAATGTGTATGGAGCCTGCCGCCGGATCTTCCAGCCGCACCAGAGTTTTGGCTATGGAACTTTTGCCGCAGCCGCTTTCGCCCACAAGCCCCACAGTTTCGCCGCAATCAACAGTAAACGACACATCGTCAACCGCATGGAGATATTTGCGTTTGGCAAACCATGAACCCCGCAGCGGATAATCAACTTTAAGATTTTTTACTTCCAGTAAAGCCATGAGTTATTCCCTGTAAAAACTTTTATCTCAAAAGATACCACAAATCAGGAATTTTGCAACCGTCTTTTCCGGGAAAAGCATTAAAAAATGTCATCATTTGCCATATTGACTGACAAATTGGCTGTTCACAAAGCAATGCGGTTTATTTCTGCGGCAGCAAGGTGTTCAAATAGAGCGTAAGTTTGCTCCAATATTCCGGGGCACACTGGGGTAAGGGTGCTCCTTCCAAACCGGCCTCGATAACAGTGTCAAAAAAGGTGCTGACTTTATCGTCTTCAAACTCCGGCAGCAGACCGTTTTCCTGCAAACATGCCAATTTTATTACTGCTCCGCAAGCCTCCGGGCTCCACAATGCCGAACCGTTGGCGGCATTGAGTGCCAGATTGCCCAGCACATGACGCAAAGTATCATACACAATAGCCATGGGCAGCTCCGGGGCGGAATTTTTCAAAACAAAGTTGGCGATCTTGCCGCTTAATTTGTAAATATCCAGCCGGTCGGCAATGGGGGCAAAAGAAGTTATCAATTCAGCTTCCACAAGCTTACAGGGGCCTTTTTCGGAAAATTCAAACCCGATCTCCAGCTCGTTGAAGCAATCCAGCACCGGGAACTTTTTGCCGGAAACACTTTGTGCCCCGTAGGCAACCAGCTCCATCTTGCCCCAATCCGGACTGACCGCCGTTGCCATTATGTCAGCTTCCCGGAAGGGAGTTTTACGCAGAATTATTACTATGGTGCGTTCCATAACTTACTCCGCCGGAAGAGCTTCTTCTTCGGTATGTTCAGAATTTTTCTGCAACTCTGCCAACGCCTTATTGTAAAGCGTGCGGAACTGGTCAAAAACTGCTTCCCGGGCGTCGGGCGGCACTTGACCTACTGCCACAAAACGGCGTAAAAATTCATCCAGTTCGGCAATGGTCAAACGGTAGTCACTGCCGCCGAAATTGCCGGTGATGGCACTTTGCAGTTCGCTGGCAAGGTCGCCGCCGCCGGAAATGATGCGGCACTCCCGCAAACGCTCTTCCAGTTCGCCGCAGACTTTCAGGCGTCTTGCCAAACGGTCAATGAGTTTGTCATTGTCATCTTCCGGATCAATAACGGCTTCCAGCTGCTGGGCACTTTCCAGCTGGTGCATAGCTTCCTTGTGGTGCAGATTGCAAAGTTCTTTCTGCAGCTCTTCGTAAACAGCATCCCGCCGGAGAACCACATCCCGGGCAGGACGGGAGTCTTGAGCATCCCACTGCTGCTGATTTTCCAGCAACGCCTGTTCGATTTCTTTGACTGGAGCATTGCCGCTGCGGGAACGCTCCAATATTTCTGATAAACCCGTGCAGATGATCTCCGCCTGACGGCGGGCTTCGTCGCCTGCCTCCCGGTGAGCGGTAAAAATATTTTCGATCGCCCGGTTGAACCTGGTATACAATATGCGGTCATCCTTACCGGCCGAAGGCACATTACGCCACGCTTCACGCAAAGAAGCTATTTCAGTTTTAGCTTGCACAAAGGGTATATCTTTCAAGTTTTCGGCAGCTTCGCACAACTCTTTTTTGCGTTTTGCAGCAGCCAGAAAGGACTTTTTGCGTTCTTCCCAAACCGCATTGCGGCGAACAAAGAATGCATCGCAGGCATTGTGAAATTTTTCAAAAAGTTCCCGGTCGGCAACCGCTCCGGCGGAACCGGCACTTTTCCAGAGATTCTGTAATTCTTTAAGCCGGTTGGAAGTTTCGCTCCAATCGTCGGAGCCGGAGAGAGTTTCCGCTTCATTCAACAAAGCCTGTTTGGCTGCCAGAGCCTCTTTCTGTTGAGCTTCCCGTTCACCGAAGAATTTATCCAGCCTTTCCTGCATAACATTGCAAGCGGTCTGATAACGGCTCCGCAACTCTTCAAATTTTTCGTTGGGCACAACTCCGATAGCGTTCCAGCGTTCCCGGAGATTGCGGAACTTTCTGGCAGTATCAAAAAGATTTTCATCGCCATTTGCCAGAAGTTTTTCCAGCTCGGCACACAAATCCAGCTTAAGCGTGTAATTTTCCCAGCGGGCAATATCCCGGGCTTGAGCTTGAGCCCGGGCTCGGCGGCGGATATGGCGTTCCGCTTCCATAATATGCTCCCGCAGCTCGGCAAAAGCGGCAGGCACTTCGCTTAAACCTTCTACGCTGTTTTCCAATTCAGTTAAAAGTTTCTGCCGTTCTTCCAGCTGGGGTATTTCTTCGGTGGCAAGAAAATTCTGATAAGCTTCAAACACCTGCCGGGCACAGCTTACAGCTTTGTTATACGCCTGCTGGGCAGTATCGGCCCGTTCCAGCAATACAGCTGCAAGAGCGTTGAACTCGCCGGCAAACTCCGCAGCTCCTTCGCTGTGGTCAAGTTCAAGGCGTTTCCAGCTTTCCACGGTTTGCCGGATAAGTTTCCAGTTCGCAGAGTCTGCCAATCTTTTAAGCTGCTCCAAAAGGTCAGCGGCTATTTTATGCTCCCGCAACACCTTTTCCCGGCGGGCAAGCAGCTCCTGCCGGGTGCGGGCAAAGCGGTAGCGTGCCGCCATAAAACGGGTCTTGAGATTTTCTTCCACCTGAGGTATATTGCGGAACTGCATACAAAGATTTTCAAAATTATCTGCATCGCCCTGCCCGGCAGCAACTTCAATAGCCTCCACCAACGCATTTTGGGCTGCACACGCCTCCAACTTTGCCTGACGCTGGCGTTGTTCAGCAAGAATGGCCTCCCGCAACGCCTGACTTTTGGCAGAACTTACCAGATAAACTGCCGCCGGAGAATCCGGAGCCGGCAAATTACGCTGATAAAGCTCCAACGCCAACTGGTCATCTTCCAGCTGACTTAAAAACTGCTGCCATAACTCGGGCATTGATGCAAGTCTTGCTCCTGCCGAAAGCAGCAAATGCGGCGACTTGGAAAGCAGTGCCACTTTAATAAGCGTATCAAGATTTTCGATCCGGTCAAAGGCGTCGCACTCCCGGTCTTCGGCACATGCCTGCAACGCCTGTTCGCCGTAAAGCTCATCCACCCGCTCGGCGATCAGTGCCAGCACTCCGGGGTCCTGTTCCCGCCGCCGCAGTGCTACAAGTATCTCCGGATCGGCAAATCGGCTGATGGCAGCAGATCGCACCGCCGCGTCCCGGTCAGCGGCGGCAAGCTCCCGCAAAATCGCCAGATCATTATTCAAATCCAGAGCCGAAACTGCCTCAAGCCTGACCCGGGCATTATCGCTGGCAAGTTTGCGTTTGATCAATATTCTTTCAAACCACATAAAATATTCCGCACTCCATAGTAAAAAACATTTATAATCGTGGAAGATATTATACACGCAAAAAATATTTCTGCAAATCCAAATCAACTTTTTGATCGACCATTTTGCGGTAAAATCGTTTTTTTTCCCGGCACATATTTGCAATATGACAAAAAAGAGCTATCTTTAACGGATATTTGTTGTCTTGATATAATGTACAAACTGATATAAAGGAGGAAACCATGGCAGAAACCATGCAATTCAAAGCCGAAGTCAAGCAGCTGCTTGATCTTGTTATACACTCGCTTTACAGCAATCCGGATATTTTTCTGCGGGAACTGGTAGCCAACGCCGCCGACGCTATCGACAAGGCCCGTTTTGCCGCCTTGACCGATGATAAACTCACCCGCGATTGGCAGATCCGCCTTGCCATTGATAAAGAACACCGCACCTTGAGCATTACCGATAACGGTATTGGTATGACTGCCGACGAAGTAAAGGAAAACATCGGTACCATCGCCAAATCCGGCACCAAGGCTTTTCTGGAAAATCTGAAGAACGCTCAAGCTGCCGGTACCCCGGAATTGATCGGTCAGTTCGGGGTGGGCTTTTACGCCGCATTCATGGTGGCTGACAATGTAACGATCGAAACCAAACGCTCCGGCATGGATGTTCCTGCGGTACGCTGGAGTTCCGACGGCACCGAAGAGTACACCATTGAAGAGTGCAGTCGCCCCGAAACAGGTACTACTGTGACCTTGCACATCAAGGGTGACAAAGATATTTATCTGGAAAACTGGAAGATCTCCGAAATCATCCACAAATATTCGGATTTTATCGAATACCCCATCATTCTGCCTTTTGTCAAAACCAACGAAGATAAAACCACCAGCATCGAAGACCGCACCTTGAACAGTCAGAAAGCCATCTGGCTGCGTCCGGCTTCGGAAGTTACCGAAGAAGAACACAACACCTTCTTTGCCCATCTTGCCCACGGCGGCAAGCCCCTCAAGCACATCAACATCAACGCCGAAGGTACCAACGAGTTCAAGGCTTTGATCTACATACCCGAAGAAACTCCCTTCAACCTCTTTATGCCCGATCTGCAGAAAAAAGGTTTGCAGCTCTATGTAAAGCGGGTGTTCATTACCGACAACTGCGAAGCGTTGGTGCCGGATTATCTGCGTTTTCTCCGGGGCGTGGTGGATTCCAGCGATCTGCCCTTGAATGTATCGAGGGAAATATTGCAGGAAAATCCGCTGTTGGGCAGCATCAAGCGTGCCATTACCGGCAAGGTGCTGGGCGAATTCAAGAAAATGCTGGAGCGGGATGTTGACCAGTACAAGAAGTTCTTCAAAGAGTTCGGCAAAATTCTTAAAGAAGGTATTCACATCGACCCGGCAAACGAAGAAAAAATCAAAGATCTGGTGATGTACGAAACTGCCAACGGTCAGCCCGGCGAACTTGTTACCCTCAAAGAGTACATCAACGCCATGCCTGCCGAACAGGAACACATCTACTATATCATTGCTGAAAGCCGCCAGATGGCACTTGCCAGCCCGGCGTTGGAAATCTTCAAAAGCAAAGGTTACGATGTACTGCTGATGACCGATCCGGTGGATGAATTCATCATGCAGAACTTTATGCAGTACGATAAAAAGTACCTCAAGAGTGCCAACAAAGGCGAGTTGGAAATCGAAAAAGACCCCGATGCCGAAGAAAAAGCTCTTGCCGAAGCCACTAAAAAGTATCAGAAACTGCTGGATTACATCTTTGACAAATTGCAGGATAAGCTCTCCGCAGTGCGTCTGACCCGCCGTTTGACCGACAGCACCTGCTGTCTGGTGGGCGAAAGCAACAGCATCAGTCCCCAGCTGGAACGCTTGCTCAAAGCTATGCACCAGACCGCCCCGGAAAGCAAACGCATTCTGGAACTCAACCCCAACCACCCGGTGGTGGAAAAGATGCTTGCTTTGTGCGAAAATGATGCCAACTCTGAACAGCTTGAGCAATACACCAACATCCTTTACGGCGAAGCACTGCTCACCGAAGGCAGCCCCCTGCCCGACCCGCTGGCATTCGTCAAAAGCGTGTCGGCATTGATGAAGTAAATTTTTTCAGATAACAGGCAGGTTTATATATAATCTTTACATAAACCTGCCTTGTTTTATATTCAAAGGAAATCAAATCATGTCCACTGATCGACCGCCAGTTATTCTTATGAATATGGCAGTAGATATGGTTGCCGGTAAAGAGTGCGATACTCTCAACAGCCAATATTCCCAGCGGGTCGCCGATGTTGGCGGCATACCGCTTCTTATGCCTTCCATTGAAAGAGCCGACCTTATAGAGTCATGGCTCGACCTTGCCGACGGTGTTTTGCTCGTGGGCGGCAAAGATTACGACCCCGCTTTTTATGGTTGTAAAGCACGTCCGGAAACCTTTCTCGGCAGAATGAGGCCCCACTTTGATATAGCTTTCGGCAAAGCAGTAATGCAAAGAAAACTGCCGGTGCTGGGGATTTGTGCCGGGTGCCAGCTCATCAACATCGTTTGCGGCGGCAAGCTTATCCAGCATTTGGATAACGCCGATGATTTCCACAAAGGCGGCAAGATGCACGATGCACAAATAATCCGCAACGGCTATTTTGCCGATGCTTTAAACCTTGCTGCCAACGACCATCTGACAGTCAACAGTTTTCACCATCAGGCAGTGGATCCGGAGAATCTGGGAGCAAATCTGCAAATAACCGCCCAAGCATTTGACGGCACCGTGGAAGCTATCGAACTTGACACCCCCGACCGCATGGTGCTGGGCGTACAATTCCACCCGGAACGGATGGACGATCTTGCAGCGAAAATCTTCAAAAAATTGTGCAGTCAGGCAACACGCTACCGGCAAAACCAACGGTAAATGAAACGATTTATTCCGCTCACGCTTCCCGCAGACGGCGGTTGGGCGGCGGGTTCTGGAAGTATGAAGCTGCAGGTCCCCGCTCTAAAAGCCAATCCCGGAAGCGGTAAAATTCATCCAGCGTGCTCAAGCCGGAGGCACGGTTTTTGCTTTCGCCGCCAAATCCTCTGCCCCGCAGATAATCCAATACCAGCTTGCGGGAAAGGGTCAAGCCCCGGCTTTCGCCGTAATACTCTGCCATTTCCTCGATGTGCCGGGTCATTTCTGCCGCCCACTCGTAAATAGTTGGCGGTATATAATTTTCCTTTTGCTGAACTTCATTGAAGAGCCACGGGTTGCCCATCATGCCCCGGGCAAGCATTACAGCATTGCAGTTTGACTGGCGTTTAAGCTCTTCGGCGTCAGCAGATGACATAATTCCCCCATTGGCAATGATCTGGGTATCGGGCACGGCTTTGACACATTCAGAGATTATCTCTGTAAAGACTTTTCCGGAGTAAAACTTTGCCATAACTCTGCCGTGAATAGTAATAGCCCGGGCACCCAATGCCGCCAAACCTTGCACCAGTTCCAGCGTGGGAGCGGGATCTGTTTCATCCAATATGCGGATTTTTGCCGTAATGGGAAACCTTGTCCGGGTGACAAGCAATTCAAAACACTTCAACGCATTTTTTACATCTTTCCCCAACGCAGCCCCGGCGTGTTTTTTGGCTACTTTAGGCACGGGGCAGCCCAGATTGAAGTCAAATACATCGAACTCATGCTTGTTTATTTCATCGACCGAAACTCGCAAATGTTCCAGATCGCTGCCCACCAACTGCACGGCAAGAAATTCTTCATCGTCGCCCCGCCGGAGCAATTCGGCTGAATTATTGTTGCTGTAAGCTATGCTGGCAGCATCCACCATTTCAGTAAATGCAAAGAAACAACCCTGCCGGCGGAGGCTCCTCCGGTAGGGTAGATCAGTATACCCGGAAAGCGGTGCGGCCAACACCGCATTCACGGGGTAAATGTGTTTATTCCGGCTCATGCCAAAACTTATCAGATCCCGGCAAGCGTGGATTTATAAGCCGTTACCAAATCGCCCAGCTTGACGGCAACTTCGCCGCTGTTGCCGCTCATACGCAGCACATCGTTGTCTGTTACCACACCGACCCGGGCAAAGGGTACGCCCTTGAGAATGGCGGCGATCTCGTCACGCTTATCGGGCGAAGCGGTCATGACAAAGCGGGTGTTGCTTTCGGAGAAAAGCAATTCTGCCAAACTCAAACCGCCGGACTGGGGAATGCTACCCAGCTCGATATTCATACCCAGTCGGCCAGCCATGGCAGTTTTGGCAAAAGCCACTGCCAAACCGCCGAAACCGGGGGTGTGCAAGCTGTGAGCCAGCTTTTTGCCGGTGATTTCCGCAACTTTGTCATACATGGCAAGTGCGGCATTTACATCCAGCTTGGGCACATTGTTGCCGGTGTAACCCAGCATGGCATAATATTCGCTGCCGCCCAATTCATCTTTGGTCAAACCCAATACATAAACATCGTCACCGGCAAGTTTGGCATCCAGCGTCACAGCGTTGCGGATATCGTCCATCTTGGCGATCACGCTGAACAAGACTGACGGCGGAATGGAGATCTTTTTGCCGCCGCGGGTGGAGTCGTTCTTCATGGAGTCCTTCCCGGAGATGCAAGGCACTTTGAACGCCTTGGTGCAGTCGTAAAGTGCCTGATTGGCACGCACCAGCTGGGCGAGCTTGTATTCGCCGTCGGGAGTCTTTTCGCTCTGCACCGGGTCGGGCCAGCAGAAGTTGTCCAAACCGGCCATGTGGCCCAGCTTGCCGCCCACGGCCAATACCCGGCGGATGGCAAGGTCGATGCTGGATGCCATCATATCGTATGTATCAATATCGCTGTAACGGGGCAGCATTGCCGCCGAAAGAATGATACCTTCGGTACTCAACGGTTCGATCATGGTCACAGTTGCGTCGCTTACCACATCACGATTCTTGCCGATAAAGGGTTTGATTACGCTCAAACCTTTAACTTCGTGGTCGTACTGGCGGGCTTTGAATTCGTCGGAAGTGATGTTCAATCTGCCCAGCATGGCAACCAGATCGTCAGAAACATTGCGGCTGTTCACATCACCGGGTTCTTCCCAGACCGGCTTCTTCCAGCGGGCATTGAGGTACATCTTGGGCAAACCCTGATGCATAAATTCAATATCCAGCAAAGCCACAGTCTTGCCGTCGTAGAGAATGTGGAACTTGCCGTCGTCGGTGAATTCACCCAGCACAGTTACTTCCACATCCCGTTCAGCAGCCAGCTTCTTAAATTCTTCAATATGTTCCGGCGGAACCGCATAGCTCATGCGTTCCTGGGCTTCGGAAACCAATATTTCCCACGGAGCCAAACCGGCATATTTCAAAGGAGCCAATGCCAGATCCATCCGGCAGCCGCCGCAGATTTCCGCCATTTCGCCTACGCTGGAGCTCAAACCGCCGGCACCGTTATCGGTAATAAAGCGGTAGAGGCCCCGGTTGCGGGCTTCAAAGGTAAAGTCGCCCAGCTTTTTCTGGGTGATGGGGTCGCCGATCTGCACTGCCTGTACCGGAGAATCCTGATGGAGTTCTTCGCTGGAGAAGGTAGCTCCGTGGATACCGTCTTTACCGATCCTGCCGCCGCCCATAACGATCAAGTCGCCGGGTTTGATGGCTTTATCGGCACCGCGGCCGCCGTTGATATTCTTGGGCAGCACACCCACAGTTCCGCAGTAAACCAGAGGTTTGCCCAGATAGCGTTCATCAAAGTATTCCCAGCCGTAGCCGTAAGGAATACCCGACTGGTTGCCGCCGTCGATAACGCCCTGATGCACGCCGTCACGCAATCTGCGGGGGTGCAGCAAGCCTTCGGGCACATCTTTATCTTCAGTAAAGGGCGAACCCAGGCAGTAACCCCAGACATTGATCAAAAGTTCAGCACCCTGCCCCGTACCCATGGGGTCACGGTTCACGCCCACGATACCGGTCATGGCACCGCCGTAGGGGTCCAGAGCCGAGGGGCTGTTGTGGGTTTCGACCTTGTAGCAAATATCGACTTTATCGTTGAAAGTTATCACCCCGGCGTTGTCGCTGAACACCGACACGAGGAAGTCCACTTCGTTGGCGATCTCTTTGGTGGATTTCTTGATATAGCTTTTGTAGCAGCTGTCAACAGTAAAGCTTTCGCCGTTTTCCAGATCTTTGTAATCAATAGTGGCACTGAAAATCTTGTGTTTGCAGTGTTCGCTCCAAGTCTGGGCAAGCACTTCCAATTCCACATCGGTCGGATTGGCACTCAAGCCGTATTCGCTGCGGCCTTCGGCGACCCGGAAATAACCCTGAATAGCTTTCATTTCTTCCAGCGTCAGAGCCAGAGTACCTTTTTTGCTCAATTCAACCAACTCTTCGTCGCTGACTTCCAAATTATATTCCTTAACGGGAATGCTGCCCACGGCGTTGATTTTGGGCATATTCAGCGGCAATTCGCCATCGAGTTCATTAGCCGGGAAAATCTGCACGGTCTGAATAAGTTCGTTGGCAAGGAGTTTGCGGGCCAGCGTATCGACTTTTTCGGCAGTCAGATTGGCTCCGTAGAGCAAGTATTCAACCGAGCTGTAAACATCTTCGCCCTTGGCAAGTTTTCTGCCGATGATATCCGCAATGGCTTCTTTGGCGGTACGGCCAACATTGTCGGTCACGCCGGGCTTGAACCCCACGATCACCAGAAAACGGCAGCCGTTGTCATCGGCGGTCAGGGCATTGCCGCCCACCCGGCTGGTCTGCAATACCGGATTGGTCAAATATTCGGCGATGCGGGCAGCATCTGCCGGAGTAATATCCGCCGACACAGTGTAAACGTCGCGGGTACGCACACCGTCGATCTGGATCTTCAGAAAGTCAATGATCTGCTTTTTGGTCTTCTCGCCCCGGGCGTCATGCCATTCACGGCGGGGTGCAACTTCAATGCGATAATTCATATTTCAACTCCTGTTGAGGTTATTTGCCGCAGCATTTCTTATATTTTTTCCCGCTGCCGCAGGGACAGGGGTCGTTGGCTCCGATTTTCGGCGTGGCCCGGATCACCGGCTGCAATACCACCGGTTCGGCAGGCACTGCGTAATTGCCGGATTCGGCAAATTCGCCGTCAACTGTTATGTTGCCGGCTTGTGCCTGCTGCATTGCCATTTGAGCTTGCAACGCCGCCAGCAGCTCTTCGGGCAGCTCGCCGCCGGAAAATTCCTGGGGCATACTGGCAAGCATAGCCTCCAGATCGCTCAAGGATGTGATAGTGGCACGGAACATGTTTTCGGCAATGCGTTTGCGTACAGCACGCATCATTATTTCAAACACCGTAAAGGCTTCGTTTTTGTACTCCACCAGCGGGTCTTTCTGGGCGTAAGTACGCAAGTAGATGCTGGAACGCAGCTGATCCATAGTGTATAAATGTTCCTGCCACAGCTGGTCGATAGCATCCAGCACCGTGTGCCGTTCCAGCCAGATAAGCTGTTCAGCTTCAAGGTATTCGTTGCGTAATTTGTAAGCAGCCCCCACTTTGTCGGCGATCTGGATGGTCAACGCTTCGGCATCGACCACTTCATTTTTCACCACTCCGGCAGTCATCTCTTCCCGGGTAAACTCGATGGGGAAGGTGCTGTTGAGTTTATAAAGCAGCTGATCCCAGTTGAAGTTGCAATCGCCTTTGGCGGCTTTTTCCGAGGGAGTTGCCGCCAGTTCGATCTCGTCAAGGATCATATCTTCAACCAGCTTCATAAGCACATCGCCGGGATTATCCGTAAAGAGCGTTTCCTTACGCAAACCGTAAATGATCTCACGCTGTTTGTTCATCACATCGTCGAATTCCAGCGTCCGCTTACGGATGGAGAAGTGCTGCTGTTCCACCCGCCGCTGTGCCGTTTCAATAGAGCGGTTCAGGAAGGGGTGCTGAAGTTCTTCGCCTTCTTCAATGCCAAAGCGTTCAAAGATCTTGACGATCCTGTCCGAACCGAACAACCGCATCAGATTATCTTCCAGCGACACATAGAATTTGGAGGAACCCGGGTCGCCCTGACGGGAACAGCGGCCCCGCAGCTGGCGGTCGATACGCCGGGAATCGTGGCGGCTGCTGCCGATAACATGCAAACCGCCCAGCTCGGCAACGCCTTCGCCCAGCTTGATGTCGGTACCGCGGCCCGCCATGTTGGTTGCTACGGTAATAGCCCCTTTCTGACCGGCTTGTGCCACGATTTCAGCTTCGTACTGATGATTTTTGGCGTTCAACACATAGTGGGGCAGATTTTTGCGTTTGAGCATACGGCTCAAGATTTCAGAATCTTCCACAGAAATCGTCCCCAGCAGCACCGGCTGACCGGCATTGTGCCGCTCTTCCACATCTTCCACAATAGCGTTGAACTTTTCACGCTTGGTTTTGAAAATGGAGTCGTTGCTGTCTTTGCGGATACAGGGTTTGTTGGTGGGGATCACCGTTACATCCAGCTTGTAGATCTGGTGAAATTCATTAGCTTCAGTTTCCGCAGTACCGGTCATACCCGAAAGTTTGTCGTACATACGGAAATAGTTCTGGATAGTAATAGTAGCCATAGTCTGCGTTTCCTGCTCGATGGCTACATTTTCTTTGGCTTCCAACGCCTGATGCAAGCCGTCGCTGAAACGCCGCCCCGGCATCAGACGGCCGGTGTGTTCGTCCACGATCATGACTTTGCCTTCCTGCACTACATAGTGAACATCTTTTTCAAAGAGGCAGTAGGCTTTCAAAAGCTGCGAAAGGTTGTGCAGACGCTCGCTCTTTGCAGCATAACTTTCTTCAAACTGCTGCTTGGCTTCGGCACGCTTGTCTTCAGCAATGGTTTCGTCATTTTCGATCCGGTGGATCTCCTGCAGCAAATCGGGCAATACAAAGGCGTCCTGATTATCGGGAGCAACTGCGTTGCGGCCTTTTTCGGTCAAATCAGCTTCGTGGGTCTTTTCGTCGATGGTAAAGTAAAGTACGCTCTGCACTTCCTGGATCATGCCGCGGTTGTTATCGCTGCGGACAAAGGCTTCCAGCTTTTCCAACTCTTTCAACAAATCGCCGTTTTCCAATACATGCAAAAGCTGTTTATGCGTGGGCATACCGAATTTGACCTGCAAAAGTTTAGTCAACGCTTCGGTTCTTGCATCACCTTCCACACCCCGCTCCAACGCTTCACGGGCTTCTTTGATCAACCGGGAGCAAAGCATATTCTGCTTGCTGTAAACATCTGCCACCAGCGGCCGTATTTCCTGAAACTGCTCCTTGTTGGACATAGGTACCGGCCCGGAAATGATCAACGGTGTACGGGCTTCGTCGATCAGGATACTGTCGATTTCGTCCACGATGGCGTAAAAGTGATCCCGCTGCACCAGCTGCTCGACATCATTTGCCATACCCATATCACGCAAATAGTCAAAACCGAACTCGCTGTTGGTGCCGTAAGTTATATCGCAAGCGTATTGGGCACGCCGTTCATCCGGCGGCATCATATTCTGCAAACAGCCTACCGTCAAGCCCAGATAGTTGAAGATCGCCCCCATCCACTCGCTGTCACGCCGGGCAAGGTAGTCGTTGACCGTTACCAGCTGACAGTTGCGTCCGGTAAGTGCGTTCAGATAAAGCGGCATGGTCGCCACCAGAGTTTTACCTTCGCCGGTGGCCATTTCCGCTATACCGCCGCGGTGCAATGCGATCGCCCCCATGATCTGCACATCGAAAGGGATCATGTTCCAAGTCAATTCCTGACCGCAGACCGTTACGGTCTTGCCGCACATCCTGCGGCAGGCATTTTTCACCACCGCAAAAGCTTCGCACATCAAGCTGTTGACACTTTCGCCATTGGCAAGTCTCTGCCGGAACTCGGCAGTTTTGGCCTGCAAAGCTTCATCGGTAAGGGCCTGCAAACCTTCTTCTATACGATTGACCTTCGCTACAATGGGCAGCATACGCCGCACATCCCGCTGGCTTTTGGTGCCGAAGATCAATTTCAACAAACCTGTCAGCATATAAAAATCCTAACTCTCCTATAAACGCCCGTACCGTCCGGGGGAATTTTCACTCCACAGGGACGGTCAAGCAAGTGTTAAAAAATATTTTTTTCAATTTTTTTCAGCCCTGTACCCAATAAGGGTCGGTACTTGAGGAGGGGAAAAAGACCTTTTGAGGAAAGGTCCTTTTTCCCCTCCTCAAACTCCACCCCTTTTTTCCAAACCTTTTCCCGGCATTTATCTATTTGCGTTGCAAAATAGATAAATGCCATTCAAGTTTTAAAAAAGTTCCA
>JAZSHD010000042.1:0-2616 GCA_045533055.1 Victivallaceae bacterium
TCCGCTGTACTTGGATTTGCCAAGATACAATCCAGATCCAAGAGAATAATTTTCACGATGTTCCCACCCCTCCGGAGCATTGGCAAGTTCTTTCAAATCTGGATTGTCGCTATTCAAAGCAGCTTTGCGGAACTCTTTGAAATTGTTTCGGGTATGTTTGGAAAACGCAAGAATAACCGTTGCAACCGTATGGGCTCCGTGATAATCACTTTGCAAGTCAGAATCATCTTCCCGGAGATGAGCGACAATAAGAGCCTGCGGCATTCCGTGTTTGGCAATGGCAGCATCAAATCGGGCTTTGCCGATGCCCCGCAACTTTTCTGTTTCAAGGCGTTTCTGTTCCTGCTCCGCAGCAATTTTCTGCTGCCGCTGCAAAGCAAGCATTTCATATTTTGCAGTTTCTTCTTCCGGAATAACTTCGCCGTTTTTGTAGAAACAGCCGATTTTTCCTGCCCGTTCAAAGACTTCCGGTGCAGTCGGATGAATATAGTGATGATCCTCCAACGCAACAGCTTTATAATGAATACCAAAATCATCTTTTGTGGTTGCGATCAAAACTGCTTTTTCGTAATGAGAACCGCACATTCCGGACCAGCAATGAAGGATTTGTCCCCGTTTGAGTTCCGGAAATTCAACCGCTTCCATACGACCGGTTGCCCAATTCATTTTCATCATAGCCATAGTGTTTTTCTCCTTATGTTCAGCGTCCGGAGCGTTCCCGAACAAGTTTATCAAATGCGGAATTGGAAATCGTTTTGACATTGGTAGTCATGCCGAACCACGGTTTCAGTTTGGCATAAGTCCACTTGACAGGGCGGCGTTTGGCGGTATAAGCCAACGCTCCGACTTCATTGCTGTAACGATTTAAGCGGTAACAAAATTCATTGACCGTCTTTTCAGAAATCTCGCCCATACCGATACAAAGACTCATCATAGAAAGCAGTTCCACCATATGTGGAGAACGGGCAACTTTCCGCTTCCAGTTTTTGACTTTTGAAATATCATAATGCAACGCCATAAGTCACCTCTCACATTTCAAATCGTGTGTCAAGACCATACCCCTCCAGCAATTCCTCTTCCTGCCAGGAAAATTTGTGCTGCGGGATACCGGTCACGCATCCACAGGAAACGGTCTCCAAAGTTTCCTGCACCTCTTCAAAAACTCTTTTTTCTGTGTCATTGAGTTTGTCCGTACTTTGGACAAAAATCCCTGTCCACTCCGTAAGCGTTTGCGTACCACTTTTCTGCTGATCCCGTGTCGTCAGCAGAACCAATAATTTCTTTTTCGTCATGAGTTCATCCTTTCCGGAAGATTTTATTCTTCCGCAAGAAAAGAGGCAAGCAAAAAAAGCGACTGCGTTGCGCAGCCGCTAGGAGAATAAAATCACATTTTCCCCTTGTAGTAATAATTATTTTTGAATAAAAGAATAAAATAACTGCTTATAAAACTTGATTTATTCAAAATAAATGATATTTTAATAGAAGTTACAAGGAGAACACTATGCCAAAGAAAACTGTAATTTTACTGCCTCAAATCGAAAATATCCTGTCAGAACTTGGTTCCAATATCCGGCTTGCCCGGTTGCGGCGCAATATTACAGCCAAACTGGAAGCAGAACGGGCGGGCATCAGTATTGCAACGCTCGGAAAAATAGAATCCGGCTCACCTGCAGTTTCAATTGGAAATTATATGCAGGTTTTGATGACCTTGGGCTTGGAAAAGGATATATTAAAAGTCGCTCAGGATGATGAATTGGGACGCAAAATTCAAGATGCCGGACTTTCTGTTCGCCGCAGAGCTTCCAAACGAGGTGCAAAATGAGTGATGCTAAAAATATTTATGTCTATTTTGACCACAATACAACAACACCGGAGTTGCTCGGAGTACTTTCTATTCAAATTGTCAGAGGCAAAGAATTTTTCTCATTTGAATTTAATCATGACTGGTTGAAGAAGTATCCCACACAAATTCTTGATCCTGATTTACAACTTTATACAGGCCCGCAATTTACATCAAAAAACAATTTTGGGATTTTTACAGATTCAGCCCCTGACCGCTGGGGGCGCAGACTTATGCTCCGCAGAGAAAAAATCCGGGCAGCAAAGGAGGAACGCCGTCAAAAAATCTTGCAGGAATCGGATTTTTTGCTTGGGGTCTATGATGAAACCAGAATGGGGGCTTTGCGGTTCAAAATTGATCCGCAGGGTAAATTTATGAATGATGACAACAATATGGCCGCTCCTCCGTGGGTACGGCTCCGGGAATTGGAAGAAGCCTGTCGCCGTCTTGATGATGACAAATTTCAAGATGAAAACGAAAAGTGGCTTGCGATGCTTATTGCTCCCGGTTCATCTCTTGGAGGGGCAAGACCCAAAGCAACTATTACAGCCCCCGATAACTCCTTATGGATAGCAAAGTTTCCAAGTCACAATGACAATTCAAATATTTCTTCCTGGGAATATATTACAATGCAAATGGCAAGGGAATGCGGGATAAATGTTCCAGAGTGCAAATTGGAAAAGTTTTCAAAATTCGGTTCGACATTTCTGGTGAAACGCTTTGACAGACTTAATGGTAAACGCATCCATTTTGCTTCGGCAATGACTTTATTAGGC
>JAZSHD010000035.1:0-4859 GCA_045533055.1 Victivallaceae bacterium
CGCGACTTTTTATTCAGGGTTGCCTTCCGCTGCTCGCCATTGCATGGCTCCGCGGCTCAGGCTCGCTCGAGCCTGCGGCTCGGCGTCAAGTCCCGTCCTTGTCACGCCGTAGTGTAACGAAGGCGGATCTCTCACTATTCAGTAGGGTTGCCTTCTGTTGCCGCTAAATCTGATTTTATGGCAGATGCCCGCCGTGCTTATGAAGCAAAGCACCCCGGCAAAAAGTTTGATGATCTTGCTGAAAGCACCCGCAAAAAGTATTATTACGATGCTATCCACGAATACGAAGCCCACACCGGGCAACCGGCGTTTGAAATGGTCGGCGGCAGAGCCAGTTTCAAGGACTACTTTGAAAATATAATGACCGAACAGCAGCGCAAAGACTGGCTGGGGCCGGAGCGTTACAAGCTCTGGAAAAGTGGAAAATACAAGTTTGATGACTTCGTAACACCATACCCCAATAGAACCATGACCGTAAAACAACTTAAAGCGGCTGACCTTGCCAGCTTCGCCTCCGATTGATAGCTTGGTTGACAACTCTGCTTTTTGCAAACGAGTTGCTTGCAATGTGTAAGCACAAAACAACAAAAACAAGAAAGTGGAGGAACTGAATAGATGGCTATTCCGTTGAAAGTCGAAAGTTTGGAAGCGATCCCGGAAATCATGCGGGAGTTTTACGGCTTTCCGGCTCTCTCCAACGAACTTGCAAATTCATCTTCCTAACCGTACTTTCAGCTGTTTCAGCGGATGAAACATGCCCCCAGGAGTGCTGCGGCGGCTATTATGTAGATTATGTTTATTTTTTTGTATTTTGCCAGCACAATTCCCGATGTTATGGCTATTGCAAGCGGAATTATTCTTATGCCGAAACTCCCGACTTCCGGCGAATTTGTCAACCACAATTTTACATTGTCGATGGTTACCGGCGTAGTGAATATAGCAATGTTGGCAAAAATCAATACTGCGGAAATTAGCAGCCCCAGCGTGGCGGGCCGCATGCCGTACAGCAAACCTTGCACTGTTTTGCTCTTTTCCCACTTTTTGAAAAAGTATGATGCCGTCAGCACCAGAAATACTGCCGGGGTCAGCAAGCCAATGGTGGCTATTACCCCACCCAATATTCCGTTGGTTTGATACCCCACATAAGTAGCAGTGTTGATCCCGATGGGTCCCGGAGTCATTTGAGCTATTGCCAGCAGATTGGCAAATTCGCTGCTGGTCAGAAGTTTATATTTATCCACCAGATCGTGGATAAAAAGCATCACCAGCACATAGCCGCCGCCGAAGCTCAAAAGCCCGTATTTTATAAAAAGCAAATATATGGCAAACAAACTCATTTGGCTTCTCCGCTTTTACTGGCTGCGGCAAATTGGTATGCTATACCCAGTATCGCCCCCGCCACGATCACCCACACCGGCGAAACCTTGAACACGATAGCTGCCGCTGCCGAAGCTATTGCCATTATTAAAGTAAAAGAGCCGGTAATGGTTTTGCGGATCATCCGTACAGCCGTTACAGCGATCAGGCCCGTGATCGCCGCCTGTGCCCCCGCAAATGCCCCCTGCACTGCGGGGATATTCAAATCTATATTCCGCAAAAATATGGCGATCAGCAGAATTATCACTGTTGAAGGGGTTGCAACTCCGAGCAATGCGGACAATGCCCCCCAGACTCCGGCAGCCCGGTAGCCGATATACAACGCCGCATTACCGGCAATGATCCCCGGAAGCGACTGGATGATTGCCATCATATCCAGCAATTCTTCTTCAGTTAGCAGTTTTTTCCGGTGGATAAATTCATTTTCTGCCGCCGGAACAATAGCATAGCCGCCGCCGACGACCAATGCTGCGATCTTGAAAAATCCCCAGAAAAGCATCCGGCATTTGGCAAATTTGCTCAATGCTGTTATTTCCACAGTCATACAATTACTTTGCCGGTAAAAATTCTATAAAATCCAATTCGGCAACCGTGTGGCTTTTGGTATACTGGCTGTTGCCGATAACGCTCAAGGCAAACTTCTTGGGCACTTTGCCGTACACCCGCTTGAAATCTTCTGCCACATTCCGGGTTTCGGTCACCCATTCACCGGCTTTGGTTTTATTGTCCCGCATGGTTATATAGTGTACGGTCAATATTCTGGCATAAGTTACGGTACCTTCAAAACCTTTGGGGGTCAAGTCTTCCCAGCGGTAGGCAATGGATTTTTTCTTGAGAAAGCCATCTTCCATACCAAGATAAATACCAACGGGCTGATCGTCTTTTTTGGGATTTCTGCCATCGGCTCCATTTGGGTAGCTCAACAGCCGCCAACGCCAACGCATAATGGGGGTTTTATTCAAATTTACTTTAGGTGCAACGATCACACCCCCGGTGGATTTATCGCATTTTATCTGCAAAACCGTAGTGCCGTCATTGTTTTTGATGACTTTACACTTGGTTTCCGGCACGCCGAATTTGCTGCCTTCTTCCTGCCAGTTTGCGGGAAGACCGTCGCTCTCGGATTTATTGAAGTCTTCGCTCCAGGCGTGATTGGCAGAAAGTTTATCGTCCGGAGTATTGCTTCCACAACAGATCACAGTACTGCAAGCACACAAACTTGCTGTTATACAAAGCTTAAAAAATGAATCCAAACGCATAAATCAATCTCCAATCTTCTTTGCTTCATCTTCCCGGCAGTAACGCCGGTAACGATTCATAATATTTTTTACATATTTTTTAGTGCTGGCTATGGTTATATTCTCAATGACTTCACCATTTTTATCTTTGGGCTTCCACTTGTTTGCCCGGCTCAAACCGGCATTGTAGCGAGCCAACGCCAACTCATTGGCACATTTGTAATCCCGGAAACGGCGTAAACCATCGCTTAAATACCAGCAGCCGATCTCCAGATTTATTCTGGGCGAAAAAAGCACTCCGGCTTCCGGGCACGGCACATTATTGGCTTTTGCCCAATCCACCGCCGCCCGGTTCGGCATGACCTGCATCAAACCGACTTCTCCGGCTTTGCCCACGGCTCCGGGGCGAAAACGGCTCTCCTCGTAGATGACCGCCCGCACCAGACGGCTGTCTACACCATGCTTGGCAGCAGCTTCTTTTATTTCAGCAGCAAAACGGCTGTCATCTACCGCAAGTTCTTTATATATCCACAAATAATAAAAAGCGGCGGCCGCCATGACCAACCATGCGGTAAAAAGTAATGCTTTACGCAAAACTTCAGATTTTTTCCGCCCTGAACTTGCCATAAAACTCTCCCGGTCAGGGATTGACCGACACTGCCGGAATATCTATTTGAGTTACATTTGCCGGATTGGATAAATATTTTATGATTTTCTCCTGCATGGATTTATCCAAACTGAATTTTATCACGATCTTTTCGTTGACCGGCACGATCTGCAAAGAATCAGTAATCTCACGGATAAGTTTTTCGTCGTTGCCGAAAAGCAAACCGCCGAAACTGGGAATGATAAACTGAAACTCCATAGCTTTACGCATGGCAGTTTTGGCATTTTTGCAAACCAGTGTGGCATCAAAATTCATATTGCGTTGTTCCGGACCGGACACATCAAATTGGGCTTCGATCGACCGGATTTTTTCTTTACGCAATACCGCTCGCCCTGCAAATGCACATAAGCTCTTGCGATCCAATGCGGCAGATAATTTGTTGCCGCCGCCCTGCTTCAAAGCGGCCAGCTGCAAATTGGCTTCATCGGTAAGCGGCATAAATGCCAGCACATCTTTTGCCAGATAAACTGCAAAGACCGGCACACCGGCTGCCGCTTTGTAGGCCGGAGCATATTTCGATATGTAGATCGTATGTCCGGCAAGGGTGGAAACATTTAATTCCACATTTTTGTTTTTATTTTTTTGAGTATTGAAAAATTCTGCAAATTTTGCTTCCGGCAACGCCGTTTTGACCAATACAGCATAGGCTTGATCGCTGGCTGCCGTTCTGGTTATCCACAATTCTCCGGCAAAAAGCGTGGTGCTTTCGATACCATGCTTTTTCAATTCGTCCAGCAAAAGAGTGATCTCCCGGCACTTTTCATCTGCTGAAGAGAGCAAATCTTTGAGCCAGGGCATCCGGACTGCCCGGTTGGCGTTGAGCCGCACCACTTGCGGGGCTTGTGCCGGTATAAAATTTTCCGGCTCTGCTGCCAACACCGCAAATATGGTCAGCAAAAAAGTAAAAAGCAAAACTATTTTTTTCAATACTGCCTCCTTAAAAAAATCAAGGATTTGCCCGGTTCAGGCTTTTACCCCCGAACCGGGTCAGAGTACATTACAAAGACTTACTGCTTGTTTTCGGCAGCAAGTTTTTCCTGTTCACGCTTGGGCAGAACCACCTGCAAGTGCAATTCACGCAGCTGCTTGGGAGTTACCGGTGCCGGAGCGTTCATCATCAAGTCCTGTGCCTGCTGATTGAACGGGAAAGCGATGATTTCGCGGATGTTGGGTTCGTCAGCCAGCAGCATGACGGTACGGTCAACCCCGGGAGCGATACCGCCGTGGGGCGGAGCACCATGTTTGAAGGCGTTGATCATGCCGCCAAACTTATCATCGACCACGCTGCGGTCATGACCGGCGATCTCAAACGCCTTATACATGATTTCCGGCCGGTGGTTACGGATGGCACCGCTGGAAAGTTCGATACCGTTGCAGACGATGTCGTACTGATAAGCCAGAATATCCAGCGGATTTTTGTTTTCCAAAGCCTCCATACCGCCCTGGGGCATGGAGAAGGGATTGTGGCTGAAGATGACCTGATTGGTTTCTTCGTCCAGCTCGAACATGGGGAAGTCCACGATCCAGCAGAATTTGAAAACATTGGGGTCGATAAGTTCCAGCCGCTTGCCCAGTTC
>JAZSHD010000061.1:0-3653 GCA_045533055.1 Victivallaceae bacterium
AAAACGCGCCTTGGTACTGTCCGCACGCCCTATGAGCATTTCTATGCTTGGCGTCGTGTAAATGATGGGGATAAGGTTTCCACGCTTCCTTTTGATGAACTCGAAACAATGATTAAGGGGGTATATGCCCCCGAAAGATTCCTTGAGATCTTCCGTGACTATATTTATTTCCAAGACCGCGAATACGATAGCGATGAGAAAGAGATCGTCTGCCGTTATCCGCAATTCTTTGCCGCACGTTTGCTCAAGCAAAGTATCGTAAAATCAGTTATCGAGAAAAGCGGCAAGGGCGGTACATATTTCGGCGCGACCGGATGCGGAAAGACCTACACTATGGCGTTCCTTGCCCGTCAGCTCTCTTTGCGCTGTGCCAATGAGCTTGGTTCTCCTACCATCGTCATGATCGTTGACCGTGACGACTTGCAGAAACAGGGAGCAAAACTTTTTACCAAGTCCACCGAGTTTCTGGGCTTGGGCGAAGTCCGTCAAATCAAATCCCGCAAAGATCTGCGGCAGGAGTTGGGTGCAAGACCTTCGGGTGGATTTTACATCTGTACCATTCAGAAATTCTGCGACCGTGATGATGATAAAGTCGGACTTATCAATGACCGCGCCAACATCATCTGTTTTTCCGATGAAGCGCACCGCACCCAGATCGAGCGCAGCAAGCAGATAAAGTTTGATAAAGATGCCGACGAAAATATGCGGGCGATGATTTCCAAACCTTACGCCAAAGTTCTGCACGAGGCATTTCCCAATGCCACTTTTGTAGGCTTTACCGGAACTCCCATTGCCGAAACCTATCAGACTTTCGGTGATGAAATCGACCGCTATACCATGGATCAGGCTGTGGCAGATGGAATCACTGTCCCCATCAAATACCATCCCCGTATCGCCAAAGTGCTGCTGAATGAGCAAAAAGTTAAGGAAATCGAAGAATACTACAAAAAGTGTGCCGATGAAGGTGCCACCAGAGAAGATATCCTTGCCAGCAAAAAAGCAATGAGCAGCATGGAAGTAATCCTCGGAGAGCCTGAACGGTTGAAGCAACTGGCGGCAGATATCCACAACCACTTTACCGAGGCTCTGGATGCCGATCCCAACCGCCGCCAGAAAGCAATGATCGTTTGTTCCAATCGAACTATTGCTTACAATCTTTTAATGCAGTTCAAAGAGCAGTTTCCCAACTGGTTTGAGGAACGGAAAAGTCCGTGGGAAGATACTCTGCCGAAAGAGGAGCTGGATAAACTCAAAGCCATGCCCACCATTGCTATGGTTGCCACCAACGGCAAAAATGACAAAGAAGAAATGTATAATTATCTGGGCGGCGTGACCAACAGCGAACGCAATGACACTCTGGACAGCTGCTTCAAACAGGAAAATTCAAACTTCCGTATTGTAATCGTGGTAGATATGTGGATCACGGGATTTGATGTACCTTGTCTCACCTATCTTTACAATGATAAACCGCTTCAAAAGCACACCCTTATCCAGACCATCAGCAGAGTCAACCGCAAAGATCAGGGCAAGGATTTCGGTTTGATCATTGACTATATCGGTATTCGGGATAATATGCTTGAAGCTATGAAAACTTATGGCGGCGGCGGGGAAAATCTTGCCCCATCCGATGATGATGTAGCGCAGGCGTATGATGTTTTCAAAGAACATCTTGCAATCCTGAAACAACTCTTTGCCGGTTTTGATTTAAGCGGATTCCTCAAAGAAGATGCCGATCCGGTGGAGCGTTATAAACAACTTTCTCTCGCAGCGGAATTTGTATTTTACAATTCTGAAGCATTGAACCTGGATGATGGTAAAAAGTCCCGGCAAGTCAATTTTAAGACATATTTTCTCAAAATCGTCAAACGGATGCGGACTGCGTACGATATTTGCCAGCCGTCAAATGTCCTGGCAGAAGAAGAGTTTACGTCGGCACAGTGTTTTATGTCAATAGCCGGATTTGTCCGTAAAATGGGCGGCATTGTGGAACTTTACACCGAAAGCATGAATCGCGCTGTCGCAAAAATGGTGAAAGAAGCTCTGAAATACAGTCAGGTCGAAAGCATTTTGGCTGTTGGGGAAACCGAGGACATTTTTGATCCCAAGTTTGAAGAAATCCTTGTTGATATTCCGATGCCAGCAACGAAACTTGAACTTCTGGTAAAAATGCTCCGTAAACGCATTGTGGAATATTCCAAGACCAATGCTGTGGCTGCGCAGAAATATCAGGAGCTTCTGGAAAAGACCATTCAGCAATATCACGAGCGTCGCAAACATCTCGATCTGGAAGAAGCGGGCGAAACACAGGAAGAAGCATCAAGCAAGATCATTCAAAATGCAACCGACCAGGCATTGGACATACTCGCTGGCTTGAATGCCGATCGGGAAAGTTTCCGTCAAATGGGACTGACTTTTGAAGAAAAAGCCTTCTATGATATTCTGATCCATCTGCGGGATGAACACAATTTTGAGTATGGAACAGACGGTAAGTACGGAAATGACAAGTGCAAATCACTGGCAAAGAAGATCAAAGAGATCATCGATACCCAATCGGCATTTTCCGATTGGCTCAATAACCAGCGTGTCCGGGACAAATTGAAGCAGGATATCAAAATTTGTCTTATCAAGAATGGTTATCCGCCCCAATACAGCCCGGCAGTATTTCAGCAGATAATGAATCAAGTGGAGAACTTTAAGGAACATAATGAGGCATAAATTGTGAATAAAATCAGAAAAAGAACGAAGTCTTTAACATTTTTCAAACCATCAAGGAGTCTCAATGATTATACAAAATATTGATATTCCTGATGATTTGCTCAAAGCGTTTGAAGAAAACAGAGTTGTTGTATTTGCCGGAGCTGGCGTTTCTATGCAATCGCCAAGTAACTGTCCTTCTTTCTCTGATTTAGCTGATCGTATTGCAGAAGGAACCGGGTTAATTCGTGGCAATACTCCTATTGATCAATTTTTAGGGCAAGTAGCCTCTCGTGGAATAGATATAAAAAATAAAGCAGCAGAGCTTCTATCAAATTCGCTTCATAACAATGTTCATAAAGCATTACTCCGACTATTCCCATCTTCAGACAAAATCAAACTTATTACCACGAACTTTGATTTACTGTTTGAAAAATGTGCCGATGAAGAAAATATCAAAATACCTCGTATATTTTCCGCACCGGCTATGCCAAAAGGAAAATGTTTTACAGGTCTTGTTCATTTGCATGGAGATATAAAATACCCAGACGACTTTGTTCTGGATGATAAATCTTTTGGCGAAGCATATATAACCGATAGTTGGGCAGCTCGGTTTCTGACAGATGTATGTTTAAACTATGTCACTGTTTTCATCGGATACAGCCTTGATGATATAATTATGAAACACAGCCATCCCATAATTTTTCTATAGAGTAGCTGTAAAAACAGAATTTACAAGTATTTTGCAGATTTTTTTATCTGACAGGTGAGCAGTTTTACCTGCCCCCCCTGTCATTAGGATTTTTACTATCTTTGCCCTAAATCTGCCAGAAATTTGCTGATATGCTTTCTGATTCTGAAAGTCCTTGATCTGACTGTGCCTGTAGGACAATTCAAGTGTTTAGCGATTGTATCAAGCGGAAGTTTTTCAATCAGATACAAGAAAGCAGTTTCTTTCA
>JAZSHD010000225.1:0-5008 GCA_045533055.1 Victivallaceae bacterium
AGCTGTATGACCGATATAACGCTGCTCGAGATGTTCAATACTGCGTAAAATATAGGTGTAAAACATCGTCAGTGGCTCCTGTTGAACGGTTGTCGCAATTCGCAGCCGCACAGCCCTCCGCCCCTCTCTGAGCTATGGAGGGCATCCTTCGCACGCTCCGTTTCACTCCGCTTGTTTTTGCTTGCGCAAAAAAAATCTAAGTATGGCATTCCTGGCGGCCTGCCATCCGTTGCTTTAGCGAAGGATGGTGGAGGTAAGTTAAATTCCTCGGAAACAATCTCTTACGCTCAAGTCGGTTGCACTGATTGTAAAGAAACTCGAACCTTCGACTTCTTCGGAAAACATTTCTGAACGCATAAAAATCCAAACAGAGAACGACTTTCACCTCAAACGAAATGTCTGTAAATTCCGCAAAAATAAAAGACGCCCCGGAAAACAGTCGCGTTGCCGGCATTTATTTTAATCCGGCTTTTCTCATGCTTGACTTCCGTAAATTTTTTATTATTTACACGCAATATCAGGAACTCTATTCGTATATGTCATATCAATATGGTAGGGAAACCATGTAAAACAAAAGGAAAGAGTATTGTGAAAATGACACTTGCTGATTGGCCGGTACTGATTGTATCCGGAGAATTTTCTGCAGACAGTAATGAGGGACACCGCTTGCGTGAGCTGCTGAATGAATTAAAGAAGACTTCCGGTTGCAGCGTTATTTCTGCTGCAAGCTATGAAGATGCCGGAGAAATATTCTCCAGCCGGGCAGACATCGGTTGCGTGGTGATCGACTGGGATCTTGAGTTTGAACAGCACGGCGAAAAAATGACTCCGGAAACTCTGCTGAAACATATCCGGCACCGGAACTCGAAAATTCCGGTAATACTGTTGACCGATCACCTTGAAACCGAAAATCTTCCGCAATGCGTACTCAACAGGATCAACGATTGTCTGTGGAAAACTGCCGATACTGTTGAATTTATTGCCGGGCGTATTGCCAACTGGGTCAAGAGTTATTCAGAAAATGTTCTGCCGGAGTTTTTCGGAAAACTTGTGGAGTATTCTGAACGCTATAAATATGCGTGGCACACTCCCGGTCATCTGGGCGGACAGGGCTTTCTCCGCGCTCCTGCCGGAGTGGCAATGTTCAAGTTTTTCGGCGAAAATACTTTCCGCAGTGATCTTTCTATTTCGGTTCCGGAACTGGGTTCGCTGCTGGATCATGAAGGTGCCGCCGGTGATGCTGAACGCAACTCTGCCAGAGTCTTCGGCGCAGATCAAACTTATTATGTTTTGAATGGCACCAGCACGGTAAATCAAATCATCTGGCGCAGTCAGGTACTGCCCGGAGATATTGCCCTGGTAGACCGCAACTGCCATAAATCGCTCAATTACGCCATGGTCATAACCGGGGCAACTCCGGTTTATATGATTCCCCGCCGCAATGCCAGAGGAATCATCGGACCGGTCAGGTTATCGGAATTTTCAGCCGGTTCCATAAAAAAACGGATCGCGGCACATCCTTTGATCGCGGATAAAAATCAACATATAAAAATGAGTGCGCTTACCAATTCCACCTACGATGGCGTATGTTACAATACCGGAGCGATTTTTACAGAAAGCTGCCGGAATGAAATGATAAAAAATTTCCACTTTGACGAAGCATGGTATGCTTATGCTCATTTTCACCCGGTTTATACCGGGCATTACGGCATGGCGGCAAAAGATTGCAGACACCCGGTATTCTGTTCGCAGTCCACGCACAAACTGCTGACTGCATTTTCACAGGCTTCGATGCTGCACATCCGCAATGGTTCAGAACGGCAAATCGATCCGGTATTGTTCAATGAATCATATATGATGCATGGCTCCACATCGCCGCAGTACAGCATGATCGCTTCGCTGGATGTGGCAACCAAGATGATGGAGGACAATGGTATAACGATTCTCGGCGACATTATTCGGGAAGCAGTCCAGCTGCGCCGGAAAATGGCTGATCTGGAACGCAATCTGCACCGGAACGGGGATTGGTTTTTCAGCATGTGGCAGCCGCCGACTGTAAAATACAAAGGAAACAGTGTGGAGTTTGCCGATTGTCCGAACGCTTATCTGGCAGAAAATCAAGCCCCGTGGGTACTCAATAATCAGGATAACTGGCACGGATTTGAGGATATTGAAGAAAATTATGTGATGCTTGACCCTATCAAGCTCACGATCCTCACGCCGGGTATTGATAATTCCGGCAATATGCTTGACCATGGCGGTATTCCGGCATCGATCGTCAGCAATTTCCTGATCAAACACAATATTGTCTGCGAAAAAACTGATTATTACTCATTTTTACTGTTGAACTCGCTCGGAACCAACCGTGCCAAACAGGGTTCATTGCTGGCGGCACTGTTTGAATTCAAAAAACTTTACGATTCCGACACTCCGCTGGAATCAGTATTTCCGGAACTGGTCAGAAGTTATCCGGAACGCTATGGCAGCGAAACTCTCAAATCCCATTGCGAAGCCATGCACAATTATTTGCACGAACATAAGTTGATAGAGTTAATGCACCGTGCTTTTGAGGTTATACCCCCCCCCGCTATGCTGCCGGTTGAAGCGGCGGCACATGTGGTACGCGGCAATGTGGAAATGGTTGATGTATCAGCAATCAACAACCGGACTGTTGCAGTGATGCTGGTGCCGTATCCGCCGGGTATTCCGGTAATGATGGGTGGCGAAACCGTTTCCGGCGAAGCCAATGCCATTGCTGAATATCTGCTTGCCCGGGAAAAATTTGAAAATATGTTCCCCGGCTATGAAGGCGATATTCACGGTATCACCCGTGAACGGCGCGGTGAACAGACAATCTTCCGCACTTTATGTATCAAAAAGTAAGTTCAGGAGATAAAAGTATGAAAAAAAGTTATATGAGCGTTATGACCATGTCGCTGTTGACAGTTGCAGCGGTATTATCTTTACGCAATCTGCCGTCGGAAGCTGAATACGGTTACAGCGTGATTTTTTATATTACCATGGCGGCAATCTGCTTCTTTGTACCGTCAGCACTGGTTTCGGCAGAACTTGCTTCCAGTTGGCCGCAGGATGGCGGGGTCTATCTTTGGGTCAAAGAGGCTTTCGGGCCCCAATGGGGCTTTGTGGCGGTTTTTATGCAATGGGTGGAAAATCTGCCGTGGTTTCCGGCGGTTCTGACCTTTGTAGCGTCATCTATAGCTTATGTGGTCAATCCGGCGTGGGCACAGAACCGCTGGTTTGTGCTGATCACGATCTGGATCATGTTGTGGCTTGCTACATTCCTCAACTTCCGGGGCATGCGGCTTTCGGCATGGTTGAGCAGTTCGGGGGCATTGGCAGGAACTCTGATTCCCGGAGCAGCAATAATTCTGATGGCTGTCGGCTATATCGTTGCGGGTAAAACGCCTCAAATTGCGTTCAGTGCCGAAGCATTGATCCCTGAACTCGGCAACTGGAATCAGCTCATGCTGCTGTCAGGAATGATGGTGGCGCTGGCGGGGATGGAAATGTCGGCAATACATGTTACAGAAATGAAAAATCCGGTACGGGATTTCCCGAAAGCTATTTTTACGGCATGTTTTCTGGTGATTCTGTTGAGCGTACTTGGTGCACTGGCGATTGCATTGGTGATTCCCCCCAACGAAATAAGTCTTGCCGCCGGAGCGGATCAGGCATTTGCGGCGATGTTCAAGATATTCCACATTCCGTGGATGACTCCGATCATGTGTTTTCTGCTTTCTTATGGGGCTTTGACTATGGTGGTAACCTGGGTTTTAGGGCCGTCAAAAGGGGTTTTGGAAGTTGCAAAAGAGGGATATTTGCCCCAATTCTGGCAGCGCCGCAATGCAGCGGGAATGCCGACCACGATCCTGATAATTCAGGCTGTGATCTCTTCATTGCTGGCACTGGTGGTACTTTTTATGCCGACGATCAGCGGTGCGTTCTGGCTGATGTCTGCTCTTACGGCGCAACTGTATATGGTAATGTATCTGCTGATGTTCGCAGCGGCGATCAAACTGCGGTACAGCAAGCCGGATATTCCCCGTCCATATAAGGTGCCGGGCGGAAAAATCGGTATGTGGCTGGTTTCGGGGATCGCGTTCCTTACTTCGCTTTTTGCGATCATTACCGGATTTATTCCGACCCCGGGTGTCCGGGAAAAAGGCACTGCGTATGTATTGGGTTATATAGCATTTCTGCTGATCGGTACAGTAGTATTCATAATAATTCCGCTGTGGCTCTACAAGCACAGCCAAAAGCACCGGCAGGATTCTGCAAAACAGAATTGACCCGGCAATATAATCAAGATCCGTTTTCCGGCAGAGGTTGAGCGAAAGCCTTTGCCGGAAAAACGGATGGTGTTTGGAAACATCTCCGAAAGCATAAAAGTCAAAACAGAGAACAGTTTCTACCTCAAAGTATTTGTCTGTAAATTCCGATAGAATAAAAACCGCCCCGGAAAACAGTCGCACCGCAGGCGGTTATTTGAATCCGGCTTTTTCCAGTTCTTCTTTTGTTCGGAAACCTTCGTAAGAATTGGGAATTTGCTGTTGCAGTTTTTCTATTTTTATGATTGCCAGTTCCGGATTTTTTCTGATTTCATTGCTGATGGCGGAAAGCAAAATTTTTGTATCTTCAACTTTTTTGAAATTAAGTTTGCTGTAAATGGAAAATATATGCATCGCAGTTATTTTTTTTGATAAAAACATACATCCGGCAGCAGTTCCAATATTGGTTACAATTATGAGAATGACGACAAGCCAGAATTTTTTAGATTTGAGCATACGGTTTTCTCCTTTCAGTCAATATATATACGACATAAGAAAGATTTGCAAACAAAAAAATCAAAGGCTCTGTTCCCAATATCGGTTGATTAACAGTAAAGATGTTGAATAAAATCTTTTCAAAACTTAAAGGGCATTTATCTATTTGTGTAACAAATAGATAAATGCCAATAAAAGGTTTGGAAAAGGGTGATGGGGTTCCG
>JAZSHD010000247.1:0-4259 GCA_045533055.1 Victivallaceae bacterium
CGTTTTCGGGGTTGATGGCGTACAGACGGCCATCTTTGCCGAACTTCATCCAGGCGATGTCGTCACCAACGGTTTCCACCTTCCAGCCTTCGATGGTGGGGATAAGCATGGCCAAGTTGGTTTTGCCGCAAGCCGAGGGGAATGCACCGGTAACATACTTGACTTTGCCTTCCGGATTGGTAAGCTTCAGGATCAGCATGTGTTCAGCCATCCAGCCTTCGTCACGGGCCTGAACAGTGGCAATACGCAGAGCCAGGCACTTTTTGCCGAGGATGGCGTTCCCGCCGTAACCGGAACCGTAAGACCAGATTTCACGGGTTTCGGGGAACTGGGCAATGTATTTCTTTTCCATGGGGGCACAGGGCCAGATGCCGTTGTCGGATTCGCCGTTTTCAAGGGGCTTGCCCACGGAGTGGATGCAGGGCACAAATTCGCCGTCGTCGCCGAGTACTTCGAGAACCTTATTCCCAACGCGGGTCATGACATGCATGTTGATCACAACATAGGCAGAGTCAGTGATTTCCACACCGATCTTGGCGATGTTGCTGCCCACGGGGCCCATGCTGTAAGGAATTACATACATGGTACGGCCGTGCATACAGCCTTTGTAAAGACCGCGCATGGTGGCTTTGAGTTCAGCAGGGGCGATCCAGTTGTTGGTCGGACCGGCATCTTCCTGCTTTTCGCTGGCGATGTAGGTACGGGCTTCAACACGGGCTACGTCGGACGGGTCACTGCGGAAAAGCACGCAGTCAGGACGCAGTTTGCTGTCCAAACGGGTCGCAAGACCGGACTGGACCATTTCTTCGCACAGAGCATAATACTCGGTGTTGGTGCCGTCGCACCAGTAGACGCCATTGGGTTCGCAAAGCTCTGCCCATTCTTCCACCCACTTGACCAGCTTGGCGTGCTTGGTCGGGATCGCGTTCAGATGTTTGACCATCTCTCTGTTTCCTTTTTGGCAAAAAGGGTTATTAAATTATCGCCCGGACTGCTCTTTTTTTTTATTGCCGCCCCGGGCTTGGTGAATTGATAAAAAACTTTATCACAAATAATCCCTTAAATATAATGCGTCAAGTTGATTTTTTCAACTTTTTTACGATTTTTTTTATTAAAAAAACACAAAAAAACACCCTGCCGTTTTACTGACAGGGTGTTGATTGCAAGAAATAATATCTTACTTGCTCTGAGCTTCGAAGAGGTCACCGAGGTTGACCATGTTGTCTTCGGGTTTGAGAGCGGCGGCTGCGGCATATTCTTCGCCGGCGGCCTTGAGGTCTTCTTCGTTGGACTGTTCAGTGACAGCCTTGATGGAAAGACCGATGCGGCGTTCGTCATGGTCGACTTTGACAACGCGGGCTTCGACTTCGTCATTGACATTGAGCACATCCTTGACCTTTTCGACATGGTCTTTGGAGAGCTGGGAAATGTGGATAAGTCCGTCGATCTTGTTGGAAAGTTCAACAAAAGCACCAAAAGCGGTGATCTTGGTAACTTTGCCCTTGACTACATCGCCGATCTTGTAGAGCTGTTCGATGTTTTCCCAAGGATCGTTTTCCAGCTGCTTCAAGCCGAGGCTGACACGCTGCTGGTCGGGGTTGATGTCCAGAATGATCGCTTCGACTTCATCGCCAACATTCAGAAGTTCGGAGGGATTGGTGATCTTGCGGGTCCAGGACATATCGGAAACATGGATCATGCCGTCGATATCGTCTTCGATTTCAACAAAAGCACCATAGGTGGTCATGTTGCGGACTTTACCGGTGACTTTGCTGCCCACGGGGTGCTTTTCAAGCAGCATTTCCCAGGGGTTGCGATCCAGCTGACGCAAGCTCAAGCTGATACGCTTGTTTTCTTTGTCGATGTCGTGAACGATGGCTTCAACAGTTTCACCCTGGCTGACCACTTCGGTCGGCTTGGTGATGCGTTTGGTCCAGCTCATTTCGGTAACATGGATCATACCTTCCACGCCGCGTTCCAGTTCAACAAAAGCACCGTAGGGCATGATGTTGACGACCACACCGCTGACTTTGCTGCCGACGGGATATTTGCTGTCGACTTCGTTCCAGGGGTTGTTGGTCTTCTGCTTGTAGCCCAGGCTGACGCGTTCTTTGCTCATGTCGATATCGCGGATAAGCACTTCGATATCCTGACCGACCTGAAGCATTTCGCTGGGGTGAGAAAGTCTGCCCCAGGTCATATCGGTAATGTGGAGCAAGCCGTCAACGCCGCCGAGGTCGATAAAGGCACCGAAATCAACGATGTTCTTGACTTTACCCATACGCAGGTCGCCGACCTTCATTTCGCTGAGGAGCTTGCTGCGGATGTCTCGCATGGTTTCTTCCAGCAGTTCGCGGCGGGAAACCACGATGTTGCGGCGGTCGGTGTTGATCTTGAGGATCTTCACATCATATTCGTTGCCGATGTATTCATCCATATTGCGGACCTGGCCGACATCGATCTGGCTGCCGGGCAGGAAGGCTTCAACACCCTGGATGTCAACGATGATACCACCCTTGACACGGTGTTTCATAAGACCCTTGACGATCGAACCTTCGCCGCATTCGCTGGTGATACGGTTCCAAGCCATGATGGCGTTGGCCTTGTGGACGCTCAAAACAGGCATGCTGTTTTCGTTTTCGCTTTCTTCGAGATAGACGCTGACCACATCGCCGCGGGAGAGAGTTTCCCAGTTGGTGAATTCGGCGGCGGGTACGAAACCTTCGGCTTTGTAGCCGATGTCAACGAGGGCACCGTCAGTGCGTTTTTCGGCGATTTTACCTTCGAGGATGCTGCCGGGGACGAATTCTTTCTTGGCGGCAGTGATACCGGTCAGGAGTTCTTCCATGCTGGCACTGAACGAAAGATCAACGAAGTTGCTGCTTTCGACGTCGGGGGTTCTGAGTTTTTTGATCATTGTTTGATTGTTCTGTTTTTTGGTTTATGATTTTTTTTACACACGGCAGAGCAAACACCATGCTTGCAATGCCACAACAATTCTTTTAAAATACACCAACAAGCGGTATTTACAAATTTTACACAAGATTTTTTTGTTATTTTGCTGCAAAATTTGTATTTGACACGGTAAAAGCTATATTATTCTGTCGGCTGCTCTTTATTATTGGTATTAAAAAAATGAGGATGGAGGTTTTTATGGCAAATGCAGCAAGTGTTAACGGCTCACACACCGAAAAAGTGGTGAGCGAAGTGGTTTCTACTGTTAAAAACGGTAAGACCTGTGATTTTTTTACAAATTTGTGGGCAGAACACGGTGACGAGATCATCCATTTCGGCAAAGTTCTGCTGCTGGTCGTGCTGGTTGCATTGCTGGCATGGCTTTTTACCCGCATTGTCCGCCGGATCATAAGCCGTGCGAGTGACCGTTTGAATACATTTGATGCTTCGACCGGGCATGTAGCTTTTGTTATTGTCCGGACTTTTATCTGGCTTTTTGCTTTTTTGATCGTGCTTGATTTGTTCGGCATCAACACAGCAAGTATAATCACAGTGCTGGGGGCAGTGGGTTTGGCGGTTGCTTTGGCAATGAAAGACTCCATGAGCAATGTCGCCGCCGGGGTCATGCTTATGATCTTGCGTCCTTACAAGACCGGTGATTATGTGGATTGCGGCCCGGTTTCCGGCACGATCAAAACTATGGGGGTATTCAGTACCGAACTGCAGACGGTCGACGGTATTTTTATTGCAGTACCCAACAATGTTATTTTTGGTTCTCCGGTAAAGAACTATTCCCGCAATGACCTTCGCCGTGCCGATATTACAGTGGGGATCGCCTACGATGACAATCTTGCAGAAGGTATCAAGGTGCTGGAAAAACTTATGCTTGATAATGAGTTGATCCTTAAAGAACCGGCTCCGGAAGTGCTGGTGGCTGATCTTGCAGACAGTTCGGTAAACCTGACTTTGCGTTTCTGGGTTGCCAATGATAAATATTGGGATGCTTTCTGGCAGGTCAAGGCGGCGATCAAGCCCGCTATTGAAAGTGCCGGATTGAATATACCGTTCCCGCAGCGGGTCGTTACCTTTGTCAATAAGGCTGAATGATTTATTGTTAAATTTCAGATTTATCAATATACAATACAGGGGCTGTTGCAAAACTTGCTGATGTCGTTTGCCAACAGCAACAAGGGCGGTCAGCCCCGCGAACGCATGGGAGGGGAGTTTGCAGGATAAATTCCTGCAAACCGAGCGGCAAAATGCCGCGAAGCCGACCGGAGTTGAGCGAAGCCATCCGGCGTTTG
>JAZSHD010000016.1:0-6048 GCA_045533055.1 Victivallaceae bacterium
GCGGTCGAAGGCGACGGTCTCGAAAATCGTTATACTCCTTGTGGGTATCGAGGGTTCGAATCCCTCTCTCTCCGCCATTTTTTTTGCAAAAAAATGGCGAACGAAGACGTAAGTCTTCTCTTCACTGTGCGAAGCACAACTTCACTCAAAAGGCGCAGCCTTTTCTTCACATCTTCACCAAGCCGCAGAGAAGACTTACTTGTGAAGACGTTTCATTCCGCTAACGCTCCATTTCACTTGTGAAGAGGTCAGCTTGCGCTGCCCGTGAAGTTTTCTCGCTTCCTCCTTCGCCAAGGCTGCGGAGGACAAGCCGCGAGTAGGGATGGTGTAGTTTTTTTACTGCGCTTCGCTTAAACGGCGGCAAGCCGCCTTGATTTTTTCTTCTGCTATGCTATATTTTTTTCTGAAAGGAGATCATCTTATGGCTGAAAGTAAATTACGCACAATATCCATTGACTTTGCCGTGCAGATACTCAATCTGGTAAAGTTTTTGAAAAGTCAGCACGAAACGATCGTTTCCAATCAAATCGGCAGAGCCGGAACCAGTATCGGAGCGAATATCCACGAAGCGCAATATGCTCACGGCAAGCCTGACTTTATCGCAAAACTGCAAATCGCCCTCAAAGAAGCCAATGAAACAAGTTACTGGCTGGAACTTCTCTTAAAAACAAATTATATTGATGAAACGAGATATCAGGAATTAAATAATAGTTGCTCTCAAATCCGGGTAATGCTGATAAAATCCATCAATACGGCAAAAGGTGACGAAAGATGAAATCATACAGATTTTTTTTTAATTTACTGCTATTATCCTTGATTTTGACATTTATTATTGCGGTAAAAGCGACATTGTTCAAATCACAACACTATTTGATTTATACTATCTACATTATCAGTGGCGTCATTTTTACAATTCTCGGGAGCATTATGCCTGAACTAAAGCCCAATCGTTGGGTTGGAATTCGCATAAAATGGACAATGGAAGATCCAGATATTTGGAATCAAGTCCATCGTATTGCGGGGGCTCTTTGGATTATTGGCGGTTATTTGGTTATTCTTGAAACAGTTTTCCTGCCTTTGCGATGGATTGGTCCAGTTATGCTTGGGATTATTTTTTTACTTTCTGTATTTTCGCTTGTACATGCATGGCAGCTTGTCAGAAAAAAGTCTGATAAAGTAAAGAACAAGCAATAAAAGAGAGATTTTGTTGCTTTTGTTCCATTCAGAACAGTCTGAGTTTTTCTGAATCAAAGTGAAGCGGTTTTCAGAATTTGATTTCACAGCGAAATTCTGAGTTTTTCGCCTAAAAATGCGTTTCAGAATGGCGGGGGAAGATAAAAAAGCCAGCCGCCATTTTTGAAAATAGCTGACGAAGCTGCAAGGCTTCGCTTCTGTGAGAGAGTGTTTGTCAGGTTTTATTTGCAGAAAAATCGCAAAAAAGCCACAGCTGCCTCATAAAAAACAACCGACAGCGACGCTTGGTAAATATCCGTCCGGATCTCCCGATTTTCACGACAATCTTTGTTATGATATTGGTAACGCTGTAAGCAATTTATCTGTGATTCTGCATCCTTGGCGTTGAGTGTGCAGTTGATAAATGTCCCGATTTTCACGCGGCATGTCTTTGTGTCGCATCATCAAACTTTGAAGAGTTTCCCTCAGCCGGTCACGTTGTTTGATTGGAAATCCCATCCAACACATTATATTGAAATACAGAGGAGGCGCATGGGTTTGTTTTCAAACCGCAACTTTTTTTACTGTGGTATTGGGCATGTTTGATGGATTGCTCCGGTAGAAAACGGTATGGAAAAAACCTGTTGCACAGAGGAGGAGTTATTATGAAAATGACAATCGCTGATTGGCCGGTTCTATTCGTTTCCGGAGAGTTTTCCGCCGGGAATAATGAAGGACATCGTCTGCGGGAGTTGTTGAAAGAACTGAAGGAAATCGCCGCATGCACTGTTATTTCGGCGACAAGTTATGAAGATGCTCTTGAAATCTTCACCAGCCGTGCCGATATCGGATGCGTGGTCATTGACTGGGATCTGGAGTTTGAGCAGAACAATGAAAAAATGGCTCCGGAAATCCTGCTTGCCGGTATCCGGACGCGGAATACAAAAATTCCGGTCATTTTGCTCACGGATCATCTGGAAACAGAAAATCTTTCTGAAGATGTACTCAAAAAAATCAATGACTGTCTGTGGAAGACTGCGGATACTATTGAATTTATTTCCGGCAGAATAGCCAACTGGGTGAAAAGTTATTCGGAAAATGTCGTGCCGGAATTTTTCGGAAAACTTGTAGAGTACTCTGAACGTTACAAATATGCATGGCATACTCCCGGGCATTTGGGCGGGCAGGGATTTCTCCGCGCCCCGTCAGGAGTGGCGATGTACAAATTTTTCGGAGAAAATACTTTTCGCAGCGATCTTTCCATTTCTGTTCCCGAGCTTGGGTCTTTGCTTGATCACGAAGGAGCCGCCGGTGATGCTGAACGCAATTCCGCCAGAGTTTTCGGGGCTGATCAAACCTACTATGTCTTGAATGGAACCAGCACAGTCAATCAGATCATCTGGCGCAGTCAGGTTTTATCCGGAGATATCGCACTGGTAGACCGCAATTGCCACAAGTCGCTCAATTATGCCATGGTCATTACCGGAGCAACCCCGGTTTACATGATTCCCCGCCGCAATGCCAGAGGCATTATCGGTCCGGTACGTCTGGCGGAGTTTTCTGCTGATTCGATAAAAAAACGGATCGGCGCACATCCTCTGATCGAGGGAAAAAATGAAATGCCGCATATCCGTATGAGTGCGCTTACCAACTCAACCTACGATGGTGTGTGTTACAATACCGGAGCGATCATTGCAGAGTGTGCCGGTTGCGAAGTTATAGAAAATCTTCACTTTGATGAAGCGTGGTATGCCTATGCCCACTTTCATCCGGTTTATGCCGGACATTACGGTATGGCGGTGAAAGAGTGCCGGCAGCCGGTATTCTGTTCCCAATCCACCCATAAACTTCTGACGGCTTTTTCACAGGCATCAATGCTCCACATCCGCAATGGTCTCCAACGCCGTATCGATCCGGTACTTTTCAATGAGTCATATATGATGCATGGATCGACCTCGCCCCAGTACAGCATGATCGCTTCGCTGGATGTGGCAACAAAAATGATGGAAGATAACGGCAGAACTATTCTCGGAGATATTATCCGTGAAGCGATTCAATTGCGCCGGAAAATAGCCGGATTGGAACGTGATTTGCGCCGGAACGGAGATTGGTTTTTCGGAATGTGGCAGCCGCAAACCGTGAAATATAATGGCAATACGGTGGATTTCGCTGACTGTCCGACCGGTTATCTGGAGGAAAATCAAAAACCATGGGTTCTGTCTGCCGGGGATAAATGGCACGGGTTTGAAGATATTGAAGATGATTATGTGATGCTGGATCCCATCAAACTTACGATCCTTACTCCGGGGATCGATGATGACGGTAAATTACTTCAAACCGGCGGTATTCCGGCAGCGATAGTCAGCAATTTTCTCATCAAACACAATATCGTTTGCGAAAAAACAGATTATTACTCCTTTCTGCTGTTGAATTCTCTGGGGACAACCAGGGCAAAACAAGGTTCTCTTCTGGCGGCACTGTTTGAATTCAAAAAGCTCTATGATTCAGAAACACCCCTTGAAGCAGTATTCCCCGAGCTGGTGAACAATCATCCGGAACGCTACAGGGGTGAAACATTGAAATCCCATTGTGAAGCCATGCACAGCTATCTGCGGGAAAATAAAATCATGGAATTGATGCACAATTCTTTTGAGGTCATTCCAGTTCCTGCCATGCTTCCGGTGGAGGCGGCGGCTCATGTTGTCCGCGGCAATGTGGAAATGGTCGATGTTGCGGAATTGAATAACCGTACCGTCGCTGTGATGCTGGTTCCCTATCCGCCCGGCATTCCGGTCATGATGGGTGGTGAAACCATGTCCGGAGAGGCAGAAGCCATTGCCGAATATCTGCTTGCCAGAGAAAAATTTGAAAATGAATTCCCCGGCTACGAGGGTGATATTCATGGTATCACCCGCGAACAACGCGGCGACCGGATCGTTTTCCGCACACTGTGCGTCAGGAAATAAATGCAGGAGATTGGAAATATGAAAAAAATTTTTATGAGCATTACCACCATGTCACTGTTGACCGTGGCTGCGGTATTGTCACTGCGTAATCTGCCGTCAGAGGCAGAATACGGTTACAGTGTGATATTTTATCTGATCATGGCTGCGATATGTTTTTTTGTTCCGTCGGCACTGGTTTCTGCGGAACTTGCATCCAGTTGGCCGGAGGACGGCGGTGTCTATCTCTGGGTGAAAGAGGCTTTCGGCCCAAAATGGGGTTTCGTCGCAGTTTTCATGCAATGGGTCGAAAATCTGCCGTGGTTCCCGGCGGTATTGACCTTTGTCGCTTCGTCGATCGCCTATGTATTCAATCCGGCATGGGCGCAGAACCGCTGGTTCGTTCTGATTACGATATGGGTCATGCTGTGGCTGGCGACATTTCTCAACTTCAAGGGAATGCGGTTATCGGCATGGTTGAGCAGTTCCGGAGCATTGGCGGGAACTCTTATTCCCGGGGCGGTGATCATTCTGATGGCGATCGGTTATATCATCGCCGGCAAAACTCCTCAAATCGCTTTCAGCAGTGATGCTCTGATACCTGATCTGGGCAACTGGAACCAGTTGATGCTGCTTTCCGGAATGATGGTCGCTCTTGCCGGGATGGAGATGTCGGCGATCCATGTGACGGAAATGAAAAATCCCGGACGGGATTTCCCCAAAGCGATTTTTGCCGCATGTATCCTGGTGATTTTGTTGAATGTGCTTGGTGCATTGGCAATTGCTCTGGTTATCCCGCCGGGGGAAATAAGTCTTGCCGCCGGTGCTGATCAGGCATTTGCCGCGATGTTTAAAATATTCCATATCCCGTGGATGACTCCAGTAATGTGCTTCCTTCTCTCATACGGAGCGTTGACCATGGTCGTCACCTGGGTACTCGGACCATCCAAAGGAGTTCTGGAAGTTGCCAAAGATGGGTATCTGCCAGAATTATGGCAGCGGCGCAACAAAGCCGGAATGCCGACCAACATTCTGATAATACAGGCGGTGATATCTTCATTGCTGGCACTGGTGATTCTTTTTATGCCGACGATCAGCGGAGCATTCTGGCTGATGTCTGCTCTGACGGCGCAATTATATATGGTGATGTATCTGCTGATGTTTGCTGCGGCGATCAAACTGCGTTACAGCAAGCCGGATATTCCCCGAGCATATAAAGTTCCGGGCGGCAAGATCGGCATGTGGCTGGTGTCAGGTGTGGCATTCCTCACTTCGCTCTTTGCCATAATAACCGGATTTATTCCGACTCCGGGAGTCCGTGAAAAAGGCACATTTTATGTGTTGTGTTATATCGCTTTTCTGCTGATCGGAACAATTGTATTCATCATTATTCCGCTGTGGCTTTACAAGCACAGTCAGAAGAAACGGGAAGCTGCTGAAAAGCAGGATCAACAGAGTATTTGATGTAAAGTATATTGTTTCCGGCAGGAAATGCATCTGTACTTTTTTGCCGGGAACTGTACTGAAAATTTGAGCAGGAAAACAGGGGGGCAGAGTTGTTACTTCCCGGTCTTCTTTCCCATGGCATTCCTGTTCTTTTCACCGGCAGCGGACTTCGTATCGCTGCCGTTTTCTGTATCGCTATCTATTTTGTTTTCATCTACACTATTAAAGATTTCAAGTTGGAAAACGGGATAGCAACATTTACTGTATACAATAAATCCGGCTGGAGATCTGGAACCAGACTTCCCAAAAGCTGGAGTGATAAAATTAAAGATATGACAGGTTTTGAAATCTCTGAGCTTGTTACTGATGCACCGCGCGGTGAAGTTATCAAAACAAAAATTGAAAAATATTTTCCAGAAGCATCGAAAATTCCCGGTTCCGGATATATATTAAAGCTGTTGCCAAGCTATGGCGGCGATTGGGAAGT
>JAZSHD010000263.1:0-16347 GCA_045533055.1 Victivallaceae bacterium
CAACGAGCTTCGCCACCGCAAATTCAATGTGGATATCGGACAAGTTACCGTTAATGAAAAGAACCCTGCCGGTACTTACAGCCGCAAACAGCTTGAAGTTGATTTTGTTGCCAATAAAGGTTCAAAACGCTACTACATCCAATCTGCCTATATGATTCCGGATGCAGAAAAGCGCCAACAGGAGATCCGGTCACTTTTGAAGATCGATGATTCTTTCAAAAAGATCGTTATCACCTCCCACGCTCCGGCTCCGCTGTATGATGAACACGGCATATTGACCATGAGCATTTACGACTTTCTGCTGAATCCGGACAGTCTGGAACTGTGATGCAGACAAACACAAAACAACTTTTTTCAATGTTATTTCTTGCTCTGGCGGTGAGTGTGACTGCGTGGTTTTGCAGCCGCACAATGGACGGAGAACCTTTGCTGTTTTTTATAACATTGTCAATCATTGGAATTATCCACTGTTTTATTGACTGCAAATTACAGAAACGCTTTTTCAATTTGCAGATGTTTGGATTATATTTTGTCTTTTTATTGACAGGTTTTTCCCCATGCAAACTTGACGGAATGGGCGGGATGCTGTATTATATTGCAGGAGCAGAAGTTGTTGCAGTTTGTATTACTTCGGAGATCATTAAATGGATTTACAGATCGAAAAAGGGGAAATTAAGAATATAAAAATGAAATTTTTTAAAGACCCGAAAAATTGGAAACAGGAAATTTCAGAGATCGGTTTGACTGCCGGTTTTATGCTGTTTCTTTTTAGTTTTCTGGTAATGGGGAACCCGAACATTTGGCTGTTGTTCAGTTGTATCCCATTGCTTGTTTCGCTGATTTTCGGCTCCTGGTGGAAAATGAAGTTGCCTGCTTTGCTGATTATGCTGATTGCAGCGGGAATTATTGGCAGTACGATATATCGGCAGCAGCGTCCTATTGGCTTAAATTCCCCAAATGACAAGAGTACGGCCGTTCTTTATCGTAGGGGAAATAATAATTGTTATACTGTAAAAATAGACGAGCAAATTTTCTATACAAAAGCCTCAATTTACCATAATACAAAATTGGAATGGCAGGGAAATGATTGCTTTATCCTGAAAAGTTCTGATGTGGGCGACATTGAGTTCCGCAAAGAAAACGGCGTCTGGAAAGCAACACCGGAAAGACTGATCCGCAAAAATGAGGGGTGAAAATGAAAAAACTTTTGTTGACGATTTTTCTTGCTTTGTTTTGCTGTTGCGGGTTTGCCGTTTCCGGGCAGTTGGGATTTGTAACTGTTTTTGCTGATAATGAAAATTGGCGGACGAAGCTGCTTGAGGAAATACAAAAGTATCCGCAAATCAAAGAGTTGGATCTGCATCTCGGCCAGCCGCTCATTCCCGATTTGCCGGATCACGCTTTCCGGGAGATTTTTGTTTTTGCCCCATATTACGGGGAGCCGGTGTTGTCGCTGAAACCATTGAGTAAATACAAGTTGCAGAAACTGGTGCTTACCCGTGGTTGTTATGTTGACCTTGCCAAACTTGACTGCAGCGTTTTAGCTGAATTGGACTTTCGTTCGGCAATATATTCCGGGGAATTTTCCGGAGTTGATTTTCCGCAACTTCGTAAACTTTATATAGAAAATTTAACTGGCGATGAGCTTGATTTAAGTCGTGTTCCCCGGTTGGAAGAGTTGAGGATTTTCAGCGGCTCGTCTGCATTAAAAATAAAGTTGCCCGCTGGGGTAAGGCTGCGGGAAATCGCTCTGGGCAGCAACATGCTGGCATGTTTGAAAAATATTGATCTTGCCGGGGTGGAAAAATTAAAATTTTATCACTCAAAGTCTGATACTTATTCTATATTGCACCGGCTGGATTTGCCCAGGCTGAAAACTCTGGAGTTGATTTCGGAATGGAAAGGTAAAATCCAATTACCGTATCTGCCGGAACTGCGAACATTATCTATTGATTGTCGGGATGGTGTATCTTTGGCGTATTTACAGCAGTGCTGCCCCAAATTGCAGGATCTTTCCATCAGCGGCCGGGTGGTAGACTGGGAGGTTTTGCCGCAGATGCCATTAAAAAAACTGCATATAGGGTATATGGAAAATGTAAAATATGCTTTGCCGGTCGCCGCTCCTGCCGGGTGCGAAGTTACCGGATTGCCGCCACTTATTGCGAACCCTTACAAAATGTGGTTGGCGTGGGCAGTGATCGTATCTTTGTTTGCGGCGTGGGTCGCAATTTACCAGAAATGGCTGAACCGGGAGGCAAAGTGATGGAATTTATGGATTTTATTTTTATACCTTTTGTTCTGACCGGCTGTCTGTGGCTGCTGCTGGTCGCTCCGGTTTATCTGGCAATGACTTTTTACCGCCCCACCTGGACAGACTGGTTTGAATTTGCCGTAATTACAACTTTGTTGCCCTTGAGCATAAATTGTGATTTTGTTCCTTATCTGGCATTGGCAATGATGATTTTGCTGACTCTATGGAATATTGTGATTTACAAAAAATTGAAAAAACGCTCCCGACCCTGTACTAAAGCGTGGTTGCGGATTTTCATTGTTCCGGCACTTTTTATTGCAACAGCTCTATTCTGTTTATGGGCGGCGGCTGTTGCCTCCTGTTGAAACTTGTTTATTTTTCATATTTGCACTTTTCCTTGAAGTGTTCTTGCAGTAATTGCGGCAGATCGCTTTGCATTGCTGCGTCGTTATAGCCTAAAAAAAGTTTGTCTTGGGGCAGGCTGTTCAACATATTGCTGCTTTCGGCGGTAAATTTTATTACTTTTTGCTTTATCCCGCCTTGCAAGCCAGCCATGCCGCAATACAAGGTATTTATGCAATATCCCGGCTCTTTGGTGTAATCGGCAGCTTGCATTATTTTTTTGAAGATGGTTTTTTGCATGGTTATTGGTACATGGCTGTCAAAGTTGCAGTTAAGCTTTATATTATTCTGCTGCAGATATTCAAAAGTATTCCGCATCCGCCGGTGCCAGATTTTTGCTGAATCAAAATCCTTGTATTGCCGGGGATTGCAGCTTATGGGCAGATTGTTGGCGTCAAAGTTATGGAGTGCCAGCTGGTCGTCGCTCCAGAATATAAAATTTTCTGATAAATCCGGTAAATTGACTGCGGCAAGGATTTTTTCTATGATATTGGCATCTTTATTATGTTTATGTCTGTCCGGCACAAGCAAGGTTTTTACCTGGCAGACCCATTCGGGCTGGACTGCTGCTGCTAAATAAATATTGCCTGCATTTACAGCATAGCAGGCAATAGACCGCAATGCCATACGCAGTTCAAAGTTATTGCAGCAGCTGCCCGTACCCAGCGGAATAACTATGTCGGTTCGGTGACTTGACATAGTTATTTCCGGGTAAAAGTTATAACCAGCGAGCTGGTCAAATCATTGTCCGGTATCGCATTGCTCACTCCGTGGATCAAATGATGATCCACCCGGATGGTGCCTTGGGGATAGCCGGGCATGCTTTGCAGATCAGGGAAACTGTACACCGGCGTTGAAAAGTCAGTATCAAATTCGCTGTTTTTTTCGTTTTGATACATTGCCCAGTCGTTGATTCTCAAGTGATATACATCCCAGCAGCTGCGTGTTGTATTGCGGAAAATTTCAACAACCCAGTTTAATTCTTCGGTACTGGTTTCGCCATTGCCGTAATCGTAATAGACAGAGCCGGTAAGCTGCACAGTGTAGCCATTGGCCGGGTAGCTGGTTTGTCCGGTGAATTTTCCGGAAAGTACCGCATGAGAAGTTTGGGTCGTTACGCCGGTACCCATTATATCACCGGTGCTTGCTTCGGTGTATTCGAGATCCACTTCTATAATGATTTTATCTGAAATGACAGAACTTGAGCTGTCCTCCGGTATGACCGGTACATCTGGAATATCCGGGGAAACAAAACTGGAACTTGACGGCTCTTCTGAAGAACTTGAATTGAGCACGGCAGATGCTGCAGTGGGAACCCACATTACTCCGGGGCCAAACTGCTGCTGAACAATTTCTTCGATTTCCTTATTGTCATTAAAAGTTACTGCGGCAATCGGCAGTATGGTTATAACTCCGTTGTTGTCACTGGGCAGCACAGCTGAATATCCTAACATAAAATCCAGTTGAACATTGCCTAAAGTTTCATCTTTGAATGATATGCGGCCCTGGCCGTTATACAATCTGATCATTTTCATATACAACCAGCCGCTATCCAGTGCGTTACAAGGGGACATAGCTGGAACTGTAACAGTTTTTTCCTGTGGTATGGCTATATATTTATCTTCTTCGCCGGGGAGTTTTTCAATTTTCGTCCAACGCAGCAGCACATCACCGGCACTATTTTCAGCTTCAGTTGAATCTTCTTCGGCAAGAGCGGTGTTTATTACATTGAGTTGATTGGTGTCGGTTTGTATGGCTTGAAAATTTCCCCGGTAGGGTTCGGACATGGGAAATTCCGGTACCAGATTTATGATTGAACCGGCAGCATTGTTTTCTGCAGCGAGCCACTCTCCGCCGATTAGGTTGTGAATTTTGCGTTTTACTGTTGTATTTTTTTTGATCATGCTTACACCTCTATTATTAAACCCAATAGGTTGCATTCCAGTTATAGGCACCTGGTGCTTTACGGTAAACTTTGCTGATTCGTGTCCATTCCCGGTCATAACTGTCGGTAATATCATCTATTTCCAGATCGTACCGCAGGTAGCTGCCGGTTATACCGGCAATGGTGGTGTTGATTACCCGCTGGCTGGTAAACCAGGAAATTATCTGACTGATATTTTGGGCAGATGTTCCGGAAAGAAAACTTACTTCAACTATTTCAAGCAGTTTGATCGGCTGATTTATCCAGCGTAGAGCCAAAGCGGCATTGGTTACCAGCGGACAGAGTTGAGCTGCCTGCCAGTTGTTGATCAACCGGTAAGTGCCATTATGACGCCAGGTGTAGCCGCATTGTCCGGCGGAGAGCCGCATTTCTCCGACCCTGCTGTAATACTCAAGACGGTTGGGCAAATCAAGGTCTTTGAGGTCAAAATTATATTCTTTACCAATATCTTCGGGGTGGCGGGCTTCCAGAAGGTATTCAAACTCGCAATCCGAAATGCGTTTTGGCGTTATTTTGCAGACGATTGCCCGGTCGTCGTTTGTCCACTCCTCGGCTGTTTTGCCCAATTTATTTTCAAAAATTTCCCGATCTTGGGCTGTTGCACGCCAGCGGCTCTGCCAGGTCAGGCGGGTATCTGGTGTATCCAATGCCATGGCAACGATTTCTTCTTTGCGGATGGCTTCGAGCATTTCCAACTTGCTGCGGCGGGCGGTCAAAGTTACAAGTATCCGTTTTGCCGAATTTGCCTCTTTAGTAGAAATGTTATAGATGTAGAAGTTTTCGCCAGCCCACGCTGCTGCATTGTGGAGAGCGTTATCCAGTAAAAACTTTTCCAGTGCTTCGGGCATGATCATCCACGAACCGATTTTGAATTCTTCGTCGTGCCGCTGTTCGCTTTGGATCCTGCCTTCGGGGGCAATGGCGATGTTGACCGCGCGGACTTGGGCAATGTAGACACTGTCAGAATTTTCTTCGGTCAGCACTGCTTCGCACCGGTAATTGCTGCCTGCCCAGTCGATCACAGAGCCGATTTCCGGCAGCAGAACCAGATCATTTTCCGGTAAACTGTAACTGATGGTTTTGTATTCAGACAGATCGCACTTTCGCTCAAATTTAAAACTTCCGGCGATCGCTCCGATGCCCGGTAAATTTCCGGAATTTTTTGCTGCGGCAGTAAATTTTACCTGACAGTGGCGGCTGTCCAGAGCTTTGCACTCTATTTTAGAGATTTTCAACCGGTTATCCAGCGTATAATCTGTTCCGGTCGCATTGGGTATTCGCCACGGTTCGCCGATGCTGCCCGCCCACATTTCAGCAGCTTGGGTGATATTACCGGCGGTTGCGTTTGTACTCAATAACCAGGTGCCGCTGCGGGTGAGCTTACCATTGCTGTCAATGGTAAAATCGTGAGCGTTAAGAAATTGTACTTGCATAAAAAAACTCTCCTTGAAAAAACATTGGTTATCCAAGAAGAGTTTTTGTCAACAAAAAAAAGTTTTTTCAGCGGGAATTGAGCAAATCAGCTAACTTTTCAAACTCTTGAACCGACAGCTTTTCCGGGCGGATCTCCCACGGATGCCCCACCTGTTCCAAGGCTGACCGGATCGCTTCTTCGGTGTAATTTTGTTTCAGCACTTTGCCCAGCTGTTTGCGGCGGTTGAGGAAGGCCAATTTTACCACTTTTTCCAGAATTTTCCGCTTTTCAACAGCCGGTACATTCTCCTTTAATTTGAACTCCACCAACGCTGAATCCACTGCCGGGGCAGGGTAGAATACTTCCGGGGGAACTATCCGCAGGATTTTTACATCGTAAAGCTGCTGAACTCTTACCGACAATGCCCCGTAAGAACCTTTGCCCGGTTGAGCGGCAAGGCGTTCGCCCATCTCTTTCTGGAGCATAAAAATCATCTGCCGGGGCGGATTATTCAACTCCAGAAAACGGGCAATAAGTATGCTGCTTACAGCGTAAGGCAGATTGGCGATGGCCCGGAATGGGGTATTTTCGCCCAACAATTCAGCGTAATCGACTTTGCACCCGTCGCCTTCGGTCAGATGAAAGTTGCTTTCTTTATGATTTTCCCGCAGAAAATCGCACACCCGGTGGTCAAACTCCACCGCATAGAGTTCGGCACCGTGAGCCAGCAGCTTTTCGGTCAATGCTCCGAACCCGGGACCCACTTCCAGCACCACCTCGCCTGGAGTTATATTGGCACTGCGGGCGATGAACTCCAGAAGGTTGTTGTCCAAAAGAAAGTTCTGCCCCAAGCCGCGGCCGGGACGCATATTGAGCTTTTCCAGATTTTTTAAAAGATCATTTTTATTCATAACTTAAAAATCGTCTTTATCACTCAGCAATTCTTCGGGCAATGCCACATCAAAATCGTCGTCAGCATCTTCAATACTTACCAAATCCACCCCTCCGGTGTGTTTGGCACCCACAAAGAAGGGTGATGCTGCTTTAAGCTGACCAACCTTCTCCCGCAGAAGAGCTTTCAAATTATCCAGCTCGCATTTATCGGCGGAGATCGGTACTATATCAATGACTTCGCTGGAAAGTTCATCCCGCAGCAGTGCCAGATTTTCTTCGCTTTCCGGCAAATCCATTTTATTGGCAGCGATCAAGGCGGGGCGTTTGCTCAAACCTTTCATATAAAGCTCAAGCTCGTTCTGCAAATGGCGGAAGTCATCCCACGGAGTACGGCCGTCAATACCCGCCATATCCAATACATATACTAAAAGATGAGTTCGCTCGATATGCCTCAAAAAGTGATGCCCCAAACCCACATTGCGGTGGGCTCCGTCGATCAGACCGGGAATATCCGCCACGGTCAAACGCCCGAAATCTTCATATTCCACTACGCCCACCATGGGGTGCAGAGTGGTAAAAGGATAGGGGGCAACTTTGGGTTTCGCTGCCGAAAGAGCACGCAAAAGCGTGGATTTACCGGCATTGGGGTAGCCTACCAAGCCCACATCGGCAATGGTTTTAAGCTCCAGCAGCAGCAGTTTTTCTTCGCCTTCGGTACCTTCTTCACAAATTCTGGGTGCCCGGTTGCCGCTGGTGGCAAATGCTGCGTTGCCTTTGCCGCCTTTACCGCCTTGGGCTACAACAAGCTCCATGCCGGCAGTTTCCAGATCGCCGAGGAACTCGCCGGTTTCTTCATCATACACCACGGTACCTACCGGCACTTTTACAATCACATTGTCGGCATTCTTGCCGTACATGTTTTTGCCTTTGCCGTTGGGGCCGTTGGCGGCGTCATAGTGGCGGTTGTAGCTCAAGTCGATCAGGCTCTGTTCGTTGGCATCGGCTTTAAGCACTACGCTGCCGCCATTACCGCCGTTGCCGCCATCCGGGCCGCCCCGGGGTACAAACTTTTCCCGGTGGAAGCTGACACACCCGTTGCCGCCTTTGCCGCCTTTCACTGAAATTTTTACTCTGTCAACAAACATTGTTTTTACCTTGTTGGTGATAGTTTATCTTGCTTAATAAACAGAAAGCCCGCAACTCTTTAAAAAGAGCACGGGCTTGAAAAATCTGTTCGGAAAGCGTAAATTACGCTTCAACCGGAATCACGCTGACGGTGCGGGCAGATTTGCGGAATTCCACTTTGCCGTCGCACAGAGCAAAAAGCGTGAAGTCGCGGCCGCAGCCGACATTTTTGCCCGGATGGAATTTGGTGCCGCACTGACGGACGATGATGTTGCCGGCGAGAACGAATTCGCCGCCGTACTTCTTAACACCCAGATACTGCGGATTGCTGTCGCGGCCGTTACGGCTGCTGGACTGACCTTTCTTATGTGCCATGATAAAATTCCTTTATGTAAAAAATTGTATAATTGTTCCAAACTAACACAATGGAATAATAATATAATGCGTTTTTCGATTTTCGCAAGTTTAAAAGCTTTTTTTTTAATAAAATCTTACTTTTATGTGCATTGCAGTTGTAAAAAATTGTTGCTGTGCTATTTTATAAACCATGGAAAAGGAAATTCTTGAACAATTATTATCCGCTGCCCTTGAACGGCGGCAAGCTCTTATGCAAAGCGATCCTCTGCATCGGGGGGCGTGGAGATTTTTCAACGGCTTTACCGAAGGCTGCGGCGAGCTTGCCATCGACCTTATGGGCAGAACTGCCGTGGTGCAGGACTACGGCAAAGAAGGGCTGAATGAAGATTTTATCCGGGATTTTCTGCTGAAAAATCTGGACTTTCTGCAAGCGATACTCTTGAAAAAACGCAATTCCCAAGCGGAAAAAGAACGCAACGGCAAACTTATTTACGGCGAAAAGACCGATACTTTTATAGTTGAACACAATGTGCGTTACGCCATTGATTTGATGATGAACCACGACAACGGTTTTTACAGCGATACCAGGCTGCTGCGGAAATATCTTTTGGAAAATATGCAGAACAAAAGCGTTTTGAATACCTTTGCCTACACCGGCAGTCTGGGCGTGGCGGCAGCGGCGGGCAGGGCGGCAAGGGTGTTGCAGACCGATTTATCCAACAAATTTTTGCAGATTGCTTACCGCAGTGCTTCGCTGAACGGGTTGACTTTTACTAAAAAGAATTTCAAATTCGGCGATTTCTTCCCCATAACAGCCGCTTTACGCAAAGAACAAGCCCGGTTTGATTGTGTGATAGTCGATCCTCCTTTTTTCTCCCGAACCGGCAAAGGGTTGATCGATCAAGCCAATAATCCTTTGGGGGTGATCAATAAAGTGCGGCCGCTGGTGGCGGAAAACGGTATCTTGATTGCAGTAAACAACGCCTTGTATCTATCGGGCAGTGATTATATAAAAAGTCTGGAAAGTATTTGCCGTGACGGGTATTTAGCAATAGAAAAATTTATAGATATACCCGAAGATTTCTGCTGTAAAACTGAGTCGTCAGCACCGTATCCCGCTGATCCGGCACCCTTCAATCACCCCACCAAAATAGCAGTGCTGCGGGTACACAGTTGTTCAACAGTAAATAAAATGCTCAACACAACAAGATGTTAAAATCGTTAAAACTGGTATTGAAAGGATAGTTATGGATAAAATTTTTATACGCGATCTTACGGTGATGACCGTTATCGGCACCCGTCCTGATGAACGGCTGGCGGTGCGTCCCTTGAAACTTAATGTGGTTATGGAGTGCGATCTTAAAGCTGCGGGTTTGAGCGATGACCTTTTCAAATCGGTAAACTACCAGGCGGTTGCCGAAAAACTTCTTGCTTTGGGCAGAAACAACGCTTATTTATTGATCGAAGCCTTTGCCGAAAACAGTGCAAAGTTGATTCTTGACGAATTTGATTTGGTCAAATCCGTTACCGTGACTGTGGATAAACCCCACGCAATCGGTTCAGCTGAAAGTGTGGCAGTGGAAATCACCCGCTGCCGCTGATTATCAGAGAGGATATGTTAAAATGACAAAAGTATTTTTAGCTTTGATCGACGGCATGCGGCCCGACGCTCTGGAGGCAATAAACCACCCTTTTTACCGGGAACTGCTTGCCACTTCAGCTTATTCACTTGAAATGCGTACCGTGATGCCTTCGGTGACATTGCCCTGCCACATGTCGCTTTTTCACAGTGTGGCAGCCGACCGGCACGGCATACTTACCAATACCTATGTACCTCAAGTGCGTCCGATCAACGGCATTTGCGAAGTGTTGAAAAACTGCGGCAAACGCAGCGGATTTTTCTATTCGTGGGAACCTTTGCGGGATCTGGCACGGCCGTTATCGCTGGCAAGGGCGGACTTTATCAGCGGCAAAGATTACACCTTTGCTGTGGCAGATAAGAAAATCACTCAAAGGGTTTTGAATATGCTTGCTGAAGATGATCTGCCGGACTTTACCTTCTTTTATCAGTGCTGGGCAGACGAAGCGGGGCATAAATACGGCTGGATGACTCCCGAGTATCTGCAATCGGTCAACGAGTGTCTGGACAATCTGGAAAAGGTGGTCAAAGCTCTGCCGGAAGATGTGAATTTGATCGTAACCGCTGACCACGGCGGTCATGACCGCAGCCACGGAACTGAAGCTCCGGAGGATATGACTGTCCCTATCTTTATAAGATACGATGGCGTAACTCCGAAAAAAATCGAAAAACCTTTGAGTATCATAGATATAGCACCAACTGTAACTGGATTTCTTGGCGTGCCGGCAGATTGCGACTGGGATGGCAAAAATATATTGTGAAAATTGATGGTATCGCAGTTCGCCAATGATTGTAAAGCCTTTATGCAATAATAACATTTAATTTTTACGGGGAGAATTTATGACGCAGGGAAGTTATTGCTGTGATTTGCAGGAAGAACCATTGAAAAGATGGAAATCAGGATCGGCTTTTGTTTTTACTTTGCTGCTGATAGCTGTCTTATCTGAAATGCGGGGCGATTTTTTATACACTCTATTGTTTTTTTTTCCGATCCAGAGTATTTTCAGAGGTATTTTCTTTAACAGACTGGAAAAAACATATTTCGGTATTCTGGCATTGTTGGCTTATCCTGTCGTAAAAATTATAAGTGCGGCAGTTTTTGCTGTGATCGCCAATGCTGTTGACTCTGCTGGGCTTGGAATGCCCCAGGGGGTCGCCTATGGTGTAAATTACAGTATAATGGCAGTGTGCTATTTTATCAGTTTGCCGTTTATCGCTATGGGGGCAAGAGCTTTGCCGGAATTCAGAATTCCCGATCCGGCTTATAAAACCATTCAGATAACCGGATTCCTGCTGGCACTGCTGGCGGTAATGATTCTTGTGGGCTGGGGAGGAGCTGTTTGCAATCAGCGTTTTTTGCGGATACCTGCAGGTCTGAACATATTGCTCTGGCTGGTGATAATCGCTTTATCAGTCTGCGGAGCAATAAAGATGATCAAAAAAGTTCTTTCCGATGAACCGCAGATGCTTATGGCTGTGGATGGGGCTTCAGACCCCCACTGCCGTTTGAATATGGACAAAACTATGCCTTCTCTGGCAGATGTTGCCGGTATGGATGATGTAAAAAAACAGCTGAAACTCCGGTTGATCGATCCCATTAAAAATCCCCGCATGGCAGCTAAATATGGTTTGAAAGCCGGTGGCGGGGTAATGCTTTACGGTCCACCCGGAACCGGCAAGACTTTCATTGCCCGGGCTGTGGCTGGCGAACTGAAACTGCCGTTTTATATGATAAACGGAGCGGATGTTTTCGGTAAATATGTAGGCGAACCCGAAAACAATATCCGGAATATTTTTGCCGAAGCCCGGAAAAATCCGCTGTCGGTAGTTTTTGTGGACGAAATGGAAACCATTTTTACCAAACGCACCGATGATATCCACGAAGTGACCCGCAAAGTTATTTCGGTTATTTTGCAGGAGCTTGACGGGGTAGATAAAAATAAAAACCCCATATTGCTGCTGGGGGCAACCAACACGCCGTGGCAGATCGACGAAGCTTTTTTGCGGCCCGGCAGGTTTGATATACTTGCCTATGTGGGCTTGCCCGATAAGAAAGCCAGAACTCATTTGCTGAGGTTGGCTTTGGAGGGCGGCAGCTTGCAGTATGAAGAGGGGCTGATCGAGTACATAGCCGAAAATACCGAATCATACAGCGGGGCAGACTTGAACGGCGTGTTGGATAAACTGCGGCAGACTGCATTTGAAAACCGCAGCGAATACTACTCGCTGCAGATGGCATATAATGTGTTGTGTCAAACCAATCCTTCCGGTAATCACGGCATTATCGAAAAGATACGCAAGTGGGAATCCGAGTACTTCAATACGGCCTCCGACGAAATGGCATTGCAGGAAAGACCCAATGTCAAACTTGCTGATGTTGCCGGTATGGCAGAAGTCAAGGAGCAGCTCCGGCTGCGGCTGATCGAACCGATCCTGAATCCGGAGCTGGCAGCCCGGTACGGCTTGAAAGTTGGCGGCGGGGTGATGCTTTACGGCCCCCCGGGAACCGGCAAAACCTTCATTGCCCGGGCAGTGGCAGGCGAATTGGAGCTGCCATTTTATACGATTACCAGTGCGGATATTTTCGGTAAATATGTAGGCGAAGCCGAAAATAACATCCGGAATATTTTTGCCAATGCCCGGAAAAATCCGCTGTCAGTGGTTTTTGTGGACGAAATGGAAACCATTTTTACCAAGCGAACCGGCGGAGTGCACGAAGTGACGCAAAAAGTTATTTCTGTTATGCTGCAAGAGCTTGACGGGGTGGATAAAAGCAAGAATCCCATTCTGCTTTTGGGGGCAACCAACACGCCGTGGCAGATCGACGAAGCATTTTTGCGGCCGGGCAGATTTGATATTCTTGCCTATGTGGGCTTGCCGGACAAAGAGGCCCGCTGGCAAATACTCCGCAATCTTTTCAAGCAGAATAATCTGCCTTGCGAAAAAGGTCTGCTGGAGTATATTACCCAGAATACTGATTCGTACAGCGGTGCCGACCTGAAAGGACTGGTGGAAAAAATGCAGCAGAAAGCCTTTATCAACCGTGACAGATATTATTCCATGAAGTTGGCATATAAGGTTATGCTGGAAAACAAACCCTCGTGCAAAAAGAGTATGATCGAAGAGATCCGCCGTTGGGAGGCTGCCCGCCGGTAAAAGCTGTTTACTGTAAAGCTGCCGCAACAGCTGCATCAAAGACGGTTTTAAAATTTGTTTGAGTTTTTTCGGCAGCGGCTTTTACGCTTTCGTACTCCGGATAAATTTTCACAATATCCTGCCAAATGCACTTTTTGGCTTTTATTGTGCCGTAAGGAGTGGCAAGCTCAACCATTGCCCGATCCATGACCGAACGGGCTGCGGGGTAACGGCGGATGCCGATGGTGGTGGTGTTGGCAAAAATGGCATATTCGATTTGCGGAACCTTTTCTGCCGGAGCGATCACCCGCAGGAGGTATCCGGGGCGGTTTTTCTTCATAAAGCAAGGAGTGCAGCTTACATCCAACGCTCCTGCTCCCATGATTTTATCCATGGCGTGACCAAGCATTTCGCCGGTGGAGTCGTCGATGTTGCTTTCCAGCACCATAACTTGATCACTGGAGCTTTCGGCATTTTCTATAATCATGGCACGCAAGATATTTGCATGACCGAAATCCCGTTTGCCTACACCGATACCCACCGCTTTGATCCGGTAGTTTTCCGGCAGTTTATTGCTGGTTTGCAACGCTGCGGCAATAGCTATACCCGTAGGAGTAACCATTTCGCCATTGGTTGAAGTTGTTTTGAGCGTAATATTGTGCATTTTTGCTATATTCAGCACCGCCGGAACCGGCACTGGGAGTTTGCCGTGCTGACAATTCACATAGCCGCTGCCTTCAGCAAGACTCTGCACCACACAACCGGTTATATCAAGGTCGTCGATCAACACCGCCGCCGCCACGATATCGACAATGGAATCCACGGCACCTACTTCGTGAAAATGCACTTCATTTATATCGCAGCCGTGAGCTTGGGCTTCAGCTTCGGCTACAATATAAAATATCTTTTCAGCCAATGCTTTAGCTTTGCTTGTCAGTTCAGCGTGACTGATTATATGCAGCACATCCGCCAGATTGCGGTGTTCGTGATGATGGTGGTGATCTCCGTGTTCGTGATGATGTTTATGTTCACAATTTTCGTGGAGGTGTTCGTGGCAATGCACATCAAAGCTGCACCCGGCTATGCCGTAAGATTCTGCTTGATGGATGTGGCAGTGGAACTCATCATGCATGGGCAAGGTTGCCAGGGCTTTTTCCAGTTTTTCTTGGCTCCCGCCCAAATCCAGCAATGCCGCTACACTCATATCTCCGGAGATTCCGGAGGCACCTTCCAAGTAGAGAGTCTTACCCATAAAACCTTATCCTTCCGCAGATAATGCGTACAAAACTATTGCTCCGAACATCAAAAGTGCCGCCGCGGTTTTCCGCAGCCACACTGCTAAACTCTGCTTTTGCTCCAAACCTTCTATGCAAAAATAACTTAAAATTATACCCAATATCAGCGAAATTACCCCACGACTTGCCTGAATAACATTGCCGAACGCCGCTCCCAGCAAGCCGAAACATACATACAGCCCCCACATGGAAATCACCCAGCATACGCCTTGAGGCAACGCCCCTTTGACCATCTTCCACTTTACCTTGAACAGCGGCATTACCGCCAGAGCACCGATCAACAATACCCCGTAAGCCAAAGTGAAACCAGCCATACCGCGGCTTATGGGGTCATTCCCGCCAATAAGTTTTACCACTTGCTGAACTCCCAAGTCCGAAGTTGCGTAACCCGATAATGCGGCAAACAGATAATTCATGCCCTTCCAATCCAGCTTGCCTTTGCTCCAATTCATCAACATAGCGGCAGCAGCAGCACCGGCGATAGCGGTGTATTGTATTATGGTATAGCGTTCGCCTAAAAAGGTCATGGTCAACAGCATTACAACCAGTACTTTCAAGCCCAGCAGCGAGGCTATGCGGCTGGATTCGATATATTTCTGGGCGTTGAAAAATCCCCATTGCCCCAGAACAAAACCGCCATCGGTCAAAAGCAGCCAGAGTGCCATTTTCCAGGTGAAAAACTTTTCCGGCATCCAGTAAAATGGTGCCAGAAGCCACGCACTTACGCCGCAGATTATCAAAGATGAGATCATCAGCTGTACGGCGTTGCCATCTTTGGCGAGGAATCTTCTGCCGCCCAGATAAGAACACGATTGCATAAGTGCGGCAACCAGTCCGCTGAGGATACCAACGATCAGACCGCTCATTTCTGCAAAGCCTCAAAGCGTTGTTCGCTGTCAAGGGCGATTATGGGGTCAATGATCCGCTCAAATTCGCCCTCCATAATCGCTGGCAGATCAAAACTGCTGATGTTGTAACGGTGATCGGTCACCCGGTTTTGCGGAAAGTTATAAGTACGGATGCGTTCGCTGCGGTCGCCGGTACCCACTTGCGAGAGTTTATCGGCGGCATGTTTGGCAGCTTCTTCAGTTTGTTTGGCTTCCAGCAGTCGGGCGTAGAGTATCCGTAATGCTATCTCTTTATTGCGGTGCTGACTTCTTTCCTGCTGGCTGGCTACCGAAAGACCGGTGGGCAGGTGCGTAACCCGCACTGCACTGTCGGTGGTGTTTACTCCCTGACCGCCGGGACCGCTGGAACGGAATACATCGAATTGCAGATCATCGGGCTTGATGTTGATTTCCACGGCTTCAGCTTCAGGCATGATCGCCACGGTCACGGTGGAGGTATGCACTCTTCCGGCAGCTTCAGTTACCGGCACTCGCTGGACACGGTGTACGCCGCTTTCAAATTTCATGTGCATATAAACATCTTCTCCGGTGAGCGAGAAAGATACATTTTTCACCCCGCCAAGCTCGCTGGGGCTTTCTTCCAGCAGCTCAACTTTCCAGCCTTTGCTTTCTGCGTAACGCATGTATGCCCGGCAGAGTTCTCCGGCAAAGAGAGCCGCTTCGTCGCCCCCGGCGGCGGGGCGTATTTCTACAATAATATTGCGGGAATCGTTTTCGTCGGCAGGCAATAAAGCCTGCTTGATCTTGTTTTCAAGGTGTTCGCACTCCTTTTTAAGTGCATTAAGATCCGCTTCTGCCAGCTCCCGGAGTTCGGGGTCGGTTTCTTCGGCAAGCATGAAAGTATTATCTTCGGTTTCCGCCAGGGCTTTTTGCCAGCGGGAGTAATTTTCAAACAGGCTTTTGAGCTTGCGGTGTTCCTGCGATACACTTTTTAATTCCGCACTTTTCTGATAGATCGCCGGATCGGCAAGAGCCTGTTCCA
>JAZSHD010000152.1:0-4011 GCA_045533055.1 Victivallaceae bacterium
AAGATGCCGATTTCCGGATCTGTTTCGCCCAAGCCGATGATTTCATCCTCCGGCGGGCACGGGTGGCACTGACGCATTGCCCAACCGGAACCATCCTGCATTTTTATTGCCCGGTTGACGGCAATTCTTTTTTCGCAGCCGGAACCATAGCCGAACTCAACTTCTTCCAGATTGTCCAAAGCATTTCCGACGGCATCGCTCAACAATGCAAGCAAATCTTCCGGTTCCCGTATCATCGGCGGAGCCGTATGGGTGTGCGAAGCGGATAACAGCAAGTGTTCCGGTTTTATGTTGTAACGGCTTTTAAGCTCATTGCGTAGCCGCTCAAGGAAGTCATCGGGTATTTCTTCGATACCGCCGATTGCTACGGCATCTAAAGCTATGATTACAAAAGTTATATCTCCTTGACACAATGCCAAAATTCTACCGTATAAACGATCATTGATGTGGCTTTCATCCAGAGTTGTAATATCAACCTTGGCAGTTCCGGCTGTTAATTTTGAATAATTCATAAATGTTTTTTCCTTTATTATTTTGTTTTTAATAATACTACACTCATTACACAATGCTTGGAAACAGATAGATACACCTGATTATTTTTTAATAAATATTCACAATCTGATATATTATTTGTGGTGTGGATTTCCACGCTTTTAACATTCGGACAAGCACTGCAAGAAATACTTATTTCAAAAGGCTCATCAGCTGTTTCTGTATTTTTCAGCAAAGAATCATATTTACTTACAACGGTCAAAGCTAAATTGCCATCAGGCAAAACAAACAGATTGCCTTCGTATGCATCGGGCATTGTAAATGGATTTACTTCCAAAACCCATTCACATCCAGTCAACATATCGACCAATCTTCCACAATGTTCAAAAAGATATTCCACTTTTGCTGGATATTCCAAAGGTATTGACCGAGCAACATCACCACTTACCGACCAATTACCGCCGCATATCAGACAGTTCTTGAACATTGCTTCCACATCTGCGGCATTTTCAGCATAAGAGTGAACTAACAGACCTTTGCTGCCACAAGTAAGATATTGAAAACTGCGCACTATACTGCCAGTACCTTCCGACATAAGTCCATCAAGATAACGTGATATGCCAATGTCAAAAGGTCCATTACCCCATAAAGAACGATTGCTTTGGTGCAAATAATCTGCTATTAACTTTATTGTCGAGTTATAAGAATCGCCGTAACGGGAAATTGGTCGGCATTTATCAGCACTTTTTCCATCTGCATGAGCATAATCGATCATTTGGTAACAAACTTGATCCAAAAAGACACCATCTATTTCATCATATTGTTGAAAAAAACGTTCTATCTGATTGATCATATGTTTATGAAAACTGGTACCCGGAGCAGCACTGACAAAACAGCAGTTTTTCCATGTACGGCTTAGATAACCTTGAGAATCTCTTGCGATAGCATCTGGAAACATTTTTTCAGCATAAGGTATAAAGCAATCTCCTGAAGCTTGCAAATAAAGCAGTGCTTTGATGTTATTTTTTTGCACATCTTTAATGTGTTTGCGAACTTTTGCATAGGTAAATTTCTCTTTGCACTCAACCTCCGGATAGTCGTGCCTGATAATTGATTCCCACTCTTCTGTTTCCGGTGCATATTCACCATAACGGGCAAAATGGTTGTGAACTTCAGCCCAGGAAGGGGCATATTTTTCAGTAATCTGTTTCAAATAACTTTCAGGCATTTGAGGATTGGTTATCAAGAAAGGGCCACGAGTATTGGGCAAAAGCGGATTATGAGATGCAAAAAATTCCGGATAACAATCTTTCCAAAATGCCAGAATTGATCTCCAACATCCATCTGTCGCTGCATAGATAAGCTCACATGAAGCGGGGTGCTCATTACTGAGAAGCTGCATCGAAAATTCTATATCTATACCTTCGCTATGATAATCACGAAAAGAAAAAGACAAACGCCCAGCCATATCGCAATCAAAACGAGTCCCCAAGGTCAATCCGGCATTTTCAGTGCGAGAATAATATCCGACAAAAGGCATTAGTGTACCGTAGCAAACATCACCATAATAAACAGTTCTGCCACCGATCCATTGCACTGCACATGGGAAATGTTCATTAGCTGTAAAACACATCAAACCATAGACTTTTTCCGGATACGACACTAAAATCTTGAATGAAATTGACCGCATGAGGGCATCGGAATTTATAAGTCTGGCACAAAGTTTTCTTGCTATTTTATTTTGTTCAACGGAATAGCTTTCTTCAATTTCAAACTCTGCCTCCTGCCAGCGGTAAATGAAGCATCCTTCATAAACTTTTTCAGTTTGAGCCGCTCTGCTATCAAAAATGCGGTTGCGTAAATCGTCTTTGACTTCAAAATAAACGGTATATGCATCGCACTTCCATTGACCGGCGGTCAATGCAATCTGTTGACCAAACTGATCGAGGGTAAGCGAAAGTTTATTTTTACTACCGCCTGATTGTAATGTAAAAGTCATAATACATAAGCCCCATTGAATCAATTTTTATAATGAGAATGTATAGCTGTCAAATCTTCCCAGCATTTCCCTGCGGCAAGATAACGCTGATACAAATTCTGGTATAATTCATACTTTTCATGATCAGGCAAATATACTTTGCAATATTTACTATTCATAGCTTGCGAGGCATCCTCGACAGTTGGATACTCTTCGGCGGCAACCGCAGCAAACATAGCAGCTCCTAACGCACATGATTGTTTGGTTTTTACAACTTTTACCGGCATATGCAGTGCATCAGCAAGCATTTGCATGATAAATTCTGATTTATAACTAATTCCTCCTGCTGCGGTAATAGCTTTGATCTCAATTCCGGATTGCTTGAAATGTTCAAAGATTGCTTTACTGCCCATGACTGTACTTTCAGCCAAGGCACGGTAAACCATTGGTACAGTAGTACCAAGATTCAGATTACCGATCATACCATTAAGTAACGAATTTGCGTAGGGGGTGCGGCGACCGTTAAACCAATCCAAGGCAATTACGCCCCCTGTACCAACGGGAAGAGCTGCAGCCTCTTTTTCAAGAATGTTTAAATCAACATCTCCCGCATAACTCAAGAAACGCTTGAACCAGTTGTATATATCTCCGAAAGCAGCCTGTCCGGCTTCAAATCCTGTTACCCCGGGTAAAACGGAACTTTCTGCCTGCCCGCAAATACCTTCAATACAAATGCCATTATCAGGAGCGGCAAGAATATCGCATGTACTGGTCCCAAGCACTTTGACCATTTCTCCGGGTGTGATTCCAGCACCTACGGCTCCGGCGTGACAATCGATAGCTCCAACTCCAATAGCAACATTATTTTTTAATCCTAATTTTTCCTGCCATTCCCGAGTTAAGAAACCGGCACGATACCCTGCGGGATAGACCCTGTCATAAAGTGGCGCAGGTAAACTGCCGAGTAATGGATCAACTGCAATCAAAAACTCCCGGGACGGTAAACCGTTCCATTGTTTGTTCCACATTGCCTTATGCCCCGCAGTACAACAGTTCCGCAATATACTTAACGGGTTTGTATTACCAGTAAGAACGCCAATTATCCAATCACAATGCTCTATAAAGCTGAATGAATTTTTACGAACAGCTTCGTTATTGCGTAAAACATGTAATATTTTACTCCAAAACCATTCACATGAATAATGCCCGCCAGAGTATTTGCGGTAGTCCATTTGCCAGTTTTGGGCGATTTGGTTGATTCGCAGTTCTTCAGCAATTGCTGTATGATCTTTCCATAAAACAAACATAGCATCTGGATCATCTGCAAATTCCTCGTGCATAGCTAATGGTGTTCCGTTAAGATCTACGGCACAGGGCGTTGAAGCTGTAGTATCCACCGAAATACCTGCAACCAACGCTGGATCGCTATGTTGCAAAACTTCTTTTACAACGTTTTCCATTCCCTCCAGATAATCCAGTGGGTGTTGGCGGAATTGATAATGTTCTGCGTTGCAATATTGCTGCTGCTGCCAACGACTGTA
>JAZSHD010000052.1:0-12530 GCA_045533055.1 Victivallaceae bacterium
ATTAATTTATTGCTTAATTATATTGTAAAAATCAAGTTTATTTTATATTTAAATTAAGTTTTATATTAATAATACAAAACTTTCCTTTTGAATATTTCAGCAAATTTACCGTATAAAATTATTTTCCATAATATTACAGCCGCAAATTGAATTTTATCTTACCGAGGTTATATTATAACTGACAGATAGTAAGTTGGGGAATTTTATTTGACCGGAGGGCAAGAATGAAAAAGCAAATACCCTTGCCAATATTGCTTGCGGTTGGCGGCATTTTTACTGCGATGGGGACTTTGTTGCTTTATGTTGCGTTGTTAAAGCCGATTCTGCTGACTTGGAAAAGTTCTTCGTGGATTGAAACACCTGCCACGGTTACAGAATGTCGACTTGAAAACCGCAGTCGCGGAACTATGACCATCGTTATCAATTATTACTATTATTATAATAAGATCAAATATTGCGGCAAGAGGTATGACTTTTTCCGTTCAAACGGCAATGCAACATCGTGGCGGATCGACAATATGCGTGAAATTGTCCGCAGTTTGCCGCCGGGAACCCGAACAACTTGTCTGGTCGATCCGCAAAAACCGTCCGAAGCGGTGATTTCGCGGAAAATTTTTCTGTCGCCGGTTGCTCTGTTATTGCCGGTATTGTTTTTATCTATTGGAGTAGGGATGTTACTTGCGGCAATAAAAAGATTGCTGAAAAAACCGACCCGGAAAATAATAAAAAAACTTTTGCGTAAAAACAGACCCGGCGAGCGAAAAATTCATCTGCCGGATCATGCTTATTCGCCGGATTTGAGTAAATATCGATTGAAAAGAAATGAGCAGCTTACAGTATTACTGGTTTTGTTCTGGGCGATAGGAGCATTTATTTATAATTATTGGCAAATCCATTTTGATATTATTTTTCTGACTTTTTCATGCGGAAGTGTAGGGCTTTCGGTATTATGGCAAATGTATTTTCAGCATTGTCCCCGATGCGGTAAAAAACTCCAATGTTTGAAAATAGAGGAGGATGCGAGCCACGGCTTTTGTATTTACCATTGCCCGGAATGTAAGATCAAATCCCCAAAGGAGCATTACTCTGATGGAAATTTCAGTTGATCAAGATAAAAAGAAAGCATTGTTCAAAAAACTGGCAGTCTGGCTCTTGCGGATCGCCGGATGGTGGCTGTTGTTGAGTCTGCTTTGGATTTCTCAAGGCTTTATATATCAGAAACAACTTGAACTCAAAGGCCCGGCTGATTTTGTCGGACACGAGTTTGTTATTTATACACCTTATTTGGATGATTTCTTTTACACAAATCCCGCCGGAATGATCATTAGAGCTATCCAACTCTTGCTCATGGCCGGCGGTATTGTTTTGGCAATATCCCTGTTGACGGCATGGGGCGTTCACAAAGCAAAGTTGTTTAAGAAATTAAAATTGGTGGATAAGTGGTTGATTTCTGCTTTGATATATGCGATGGTTGCCGTTGTATTTACTGCAACAGAATACAGCCAAACTCATTTTAGATGTGCGGATTTTTATCACAAGGTAAGAGAATGTCAAACTATTGCCGATTATGAAAAACTGTGCGGCAAAGCGGTGTGGCAAAAAACAGTTGACGGAAAGGATTCTGAATTTGTCAACGCTATTGCAAAGTTTGAAAAATGCGGCTTCAAAGCCGGGCGGGAACTGCATATATTCCAATACCGCAAGCCGGAAGTTTATCTCCTTGTATGGAGCGAAAACGGCAAAATCGTTCACCGCAACTGGTGTCATCAGAGCGCAACCAAAGGAAACAAAACACTCTTGCCGTGGGGATGTGATTTCTATATAGACAAAACGGGGGAATGTTATATCAGAAATCCGCAGGGCGATATTGTCTTTTTCGCTCAAAAAGAGAGTTCAGGCCAAGTTGCCAAATCTGCGGCAGAAGCTGAAGTTGCACGGTATTTGAATTGTTTCAAAACTCCGATTGAAATCAAAAAACGCGAAGATAACTTCCAGTGCGGGGGATGGCAGGGAACTTATTTGCAAATAGTTGTACCGGCAAGGAAAACAGTGCTGAATACCTTTATCCTTGCCAGTGACAATATGATGATATTTTTGAGTGGCAAAGAGAATTTTACCGAAATGGAACTTGCTGAATTACTCAACCGAATAAAACCAACCTCTATGTATGAGCATTTTCAAAGAGGAGCGATATGAAACTAACGCCTATGAAGTTTGACTTTACAAATTTTGCCGCAAGGGTCGCTGAATTGAACCGCTTGCATAAATTGGTTCATGAATCAGGCGAGTTGCGTTGGCGTACCGGAAAAGCGGAAGATATTGTTCGTTGGGAAAATTCCGTCAGGGCGTGGAAAGAGTTTTCCGGCTTCGGTTATCCGGAGATGAAGTTTTACTTTTTTGAGAATCAAACCTTTCTTGCCGCACTTTCGGCTGGCGATGCCGAAGCAAAAGAATCCGCCATCAAATTTCTGGAATTCGATCCCTATTATTACCGCAGCGGATACATAAAAAGCAAACTGTTGGTGCGTTTGAAACATATCAAATTGACCGCTTCTGAAATCAAACGCCTGCAAAAGGTTGTCTGTAATGCCATTCTTTCGCCGTTGCCCAAAAGCGAATTCAAATATTATGCCCGATTGCTGAAAAATGTCGGTACTCCGGAATTCCGGCAGAAACTGCAAGCCTTACCCGTTCAGGGATTACCATATCTGAAAGCGCGGCAGGAGTGCTGTCTGCAAGATGTATATTGGAGAAACAAAAGATGAAACTGTGGCATAAAATATTGTGGGTAGTTGCCGGTATGATTCCGTTTGGCTTATGGGGAATCGCTTTTATGTGCAATGATTTCACATGGGCGTTCAACTTGATAACGATTTCAAACTATTGGCTTATGCTTTACGGTATCGCCCAGTTGATTATTCTGTTTATGCGGGGGAAAAGAAAATACGGTATCAAGAAAACTTTTTTGACAAGTTGTGCTGTCATTGCCGGTTTGTTCTGTCTGTATTTGCTGATCTTCTTAATGTTGCGATTGTGTGGAGTGATACAATGAAAAAGAGGATTAAGTTTATTGTGACAATATCGGTAGCTTCAATATTGTCAATTTTCGTTACATTTTGTTGTTCACAACATTTACATAATGCGAAAAAGTTCGATACAGCAAAGCAATATCACTGCTATTCGGATATAGTTTTGTTGTTGGGAGAACCAATGTGGAGTTTTGATCTTGAAAACGAAGATGAACGCCATTACGCATACAAGGTGTTAAGGGAAAATTTGTCGAAAAATACAGAATTGTACTCCAACAAAAAGGTTGCAGTTTGGGAAAAAAGCAAAATTGGAGCAAAATGTTTCTGGGTGGAATATAAGAAAGACTCCAAAGAGATCATACGCTGCGGTTTTGTTGGTTTATGATTGAATATGTCACGGGAGAAACAATGGAAATATATTTAGCAGTTTTATTTTTATGGCTGATAACCGGATTGATTTTTCTGATCAATGCGGTTTGCTGTCACACATGGACTGACTTGGTGGAAACGCTGATATTTGTTGCCGCATGGGGAGTCTTTTTTGCGTTTGATATTTTCTTTCCGGCCATGATTCCTGCGGTTGTTGTAATGACAGTTTGGAACGGCTTGATCGTTTGGAAAGTAATAAAACAAAAGAACAGCTCAATACTTGGAAAATCATGGTTGAGGCTTTGTATTGTACCAATGCATTTCCTGTTCGGTGGATTTTTTGTGTCTTTTTGGAAACTGATGGAGCAGATATAATGAAAAAACTTCTCTTTACATTTACGATAGTTCTCGGCAGCTTGCTCCTGACAGGGTGTGCTGGAACACGCTTTACAGAGATGCTTTGGTCAATTGGTACAGAAGAAGATTATTTGATCGTGCCGGATAATCGGGCGTTCGTTTGCTATGAATCCGGAAAAGGCAACTATTTGCAACGAGATTACTATTTGAAATGTGAAAAACGCACCTATCACAATTCCCCCGGTTGGTTTCAGTTGATTGGAATTCCAATGAGTTTCCGCCCAAACCGGTATGAACGGATAAAAACAGCAACCGAACCGATAATCGTAAAAATTTCTGCGGATAAAAAGAAAGATTTCAGAGCAGAAGGTCCTATTTATCCTCCTGATTTTCTGGTTGGCGGAACGATTGTTGATAAACTGCCATCCGATGCACGGGCACTCAACGCTTCAGATATAGATAACATTATTGACGGAGATATTATTGAATTGGATGGCGTTCACGATCGGATTTTAGGCAAGAAAATCGCCTGTCGGAAAAGTGCGGCAAGTTATTGGCTGGTTCCTTTGATGTTGCCGACAATTTGTATTGATGCAGCGACCCATCTTTGCTGGCCATTGAATCTGGCTGTTGGTATAGGTTTATTGAAAAATGAAGTGAAATACCGGGAAGCCAATCCTCATACCAATCATTGTCAATATGAGCAAAACCATTGTCCGAGGTGAAAAATGCAAGAACATGATAACTCAAAAGAACTTTGGCAAGATGAGCAAAACGCTGATAAAGTGAGCGATTATCCGGCAGTGCTGGTGATTTATTCTGCAATAGCAACAGCGGCGCTGGTGTTTTTGCTTTGGGTATTTCCAAATCCTTTTATCATGGTATTGCCATTCTTTATACCGGTATTGATTCTGACTATTTTGAAAAAAGAATCCCCGCCAGGTCAGCAAGATAAAAAAGTTGTCCGAACCATCCTGTTGCTTTCTGGTTTTATCAGTACAGTTGTTTCGGTATTGTTTTGCGCAGGCACAACAGATGCCGCATTTGGTATGCGTTACGCTTTTTTGAGTTTTAACACTGTGTTGGGAATTTCTGTGTTTTTCAGATTTTCAATGCCGCGTTATTGGAGTTTATCAGTGGTTGTGCTATATTTAATACAGTTAGGCTGGGCGCTTGAGAGATTTTTTGCTAATCCGGGGGTGTGAAAGGTTTTGAGTGCCATGGATGGTTTGAAATACTTATACTTTTCCAGTGCGAGCGGGATCTTTACTTTTGGGATTGTTCCTCTTTTGTGGATCGGCAGTCTGTTTGTCGCCCGAATCAATCGGCTGCAAATCATCAAAAGTGTGCTGTTTTTGTTAATGTACGGACATTTTATTTTTTATTCAATCATTTTCCTGCTAATTATTGATGCCGAAAAATCAGCGGGGAATACTCTTCTTGTTCTTCTGGAACCGATTTATGGCTTCTTTTTATTTCTTGCTCCGGTATTGTGGCTTGTACTTTTCTTCTGGAGCATAGGGGAACTTATTTGGATGATCCGCAGAAAATTGAAATCAGAAAAAGCTCGAAAACTGAGAGAAGATTTTGCTGCCAGAACAGGTTTGCAGATTTTATTGTTGTTGCTGATTGTGTTTGGCTGGTGGGGATTTATGGAGCAATTTTTTCTCGGGTTCGGTGCGTGAGTAAGGGAAAAGCAAGATGAAAAAATTGTGGATATTTGTTCTGGGGGCTGCGGCAAGCTCCACATTATTAACTGGAGCTGTTGTTGCAACGATTTTCTGGGCAATCGTCAGCGTAATCGTAAATGGCGGTCACCCGTGGCCTTATGATAAATTTTGGATGTTAGGCGGAATCCCTGCCGGATTTTTTATTCTTTTTGCTGCAACGGTGGTGTTTCTGTTTCGCAAGAGTCCCTTTGTGATAAATTCCCTGAAACAGTTGATATTCTACCTTGGCATGTTGTTCGGGGCTGCCGCCTTTGCCGGAGTGTTATTTTTACTGGTGACATTCGCAAAACAAATGCCGCATTAGATTTTTTAAAACGGACAATTACGGACGATTACAAACGGCAACGGACGCTGATTCAGAAAAACTCTCCGTTTCTGTCTGTTTTAAGTCCGTTTAAGTCCGTTTTAGCCTGATTATTCTGAAAGTTTCCAGCAGAAGTACAAAACGCCTGCGATAAAGGCGACAGCAAGAATCAGAAACAATATTTTTACCCACTTCGGCACTTCCCGGTCAGCTCCAAGTTTGTTTGCCGAACTGCCGAAAAGAACGGTAAAAAATTCAGCAATGATTTCAATAAGAATATCCATTGTTTGCTCTTCTTGCGAGTTTAGTGCGTTGATATAATATACTGTCTGCCAAAGAATTTTCAAATTACAGAATTTTCATCCTGCCGGAAAAACGCTGATTCTCAAATTTTAAGCAGGATTTTCCATTTCCGCAGTTGTAAATAACTGCGGTCTATGGTATATTACTCAAGCGGTCATCGGAACAGTATAAAAGGAACAGGGCAAAGGATAGCAATCTATGAAAAACAAAGCCTTGAAACACTATAAGCGAAAAAAATTCTTTTACCGCTTCTTTATGCTGAAGTCCCCGCGGCAAGGCACAATGTTCGGGTTGGCTTTGATGAATATGAACATTGCGTTAAGTCCGTTTTTAGTGCTGATGATGGTTCGGGGGGCAGCAATAGCTCTTGACGGCAGTTGGGTCGGAACATTTGTTTTTATCGGACCAGTTGTAATATTCAGTATCATCGCTGCCATCAGTTTGCTCTATTGCAGTTTCGGACTTTGCAGAATTTTCCACAATACATACAAATTTAAACCATTGTGTTATGGACTCGGTGTCGGTTCGTGGATGTTCCCTCCGGCATTGGGGATTCTGCTGTTGCCGGTAGCGATCATGAACAGGTGTTGGAGGGCAGTGCCCTTTGTTCTGTCAGGCTCCCTTGCTTATGGATTTTGTCTGTTCGTTGTGCCGGATCTCTATTCTGCGGTGTTTGCCGGAACTGCCTGCTATCTGGCAGCTCTTGCTCTGCTCAAAGAGAATAGAAAATTTGCGTGGCACTTTGCGTTGCCGCTTGCTGTGGCTTGGGCGGTTTTGCTGTTTTTTCTGGGATATAACTTCAAACTGCAAAATGATGTAAAGCGTCAAAGCCGGACTTTGTCACAGCTTGTCGGCCGCAGCATTGCTCCGGAGGATTTCCGGAAGCGCGATGCAGAAGGTTTTCCGCCTGACAGGGAACCTTTGAAGACATTGATCAAGTGTGAGGCGGAGTATGATATTGTTGAGTACAATCAACAATATGATGTTGTAAGTGCGAAGAAAAAAATATCAGAAATCGAACGTAAATATCCGGAATTCATCAAAGCAGTAGATGAATTTTTACAGCTTCCCCCCCACTATGTATCTCACAACACTTCCGGAGATTTATTTGGTATGCCTATGCCTGAACTGTATGTTTTCCGGAGTATAGCTAATATTCTTCTATTAAAAATAACAGCTGCACCGGAGGATAAACAAAATGTGGAACAATGTAATCGTAATTGGAAGAATTTACATCAATGGTCATTAAAGGGACCTTTTTATCTATCCCATCTGGTTGCCATCATGATTGAACAAAACAGATTAGATGCCTTGCGCCCGGTAATTGCCAGCGGGCTTTACTCAAAGGCAGAAATAATGCAGTTTATTGGCGAAGAAGCAGACTTGGATAAGTTTTGCCGTTTTTCCTGCGGCGATGAGGCAACCGCGTTTGCAGATTGGCCAGCGACTTTATATCCAATGTCTGTTGTGGTCTCTCTTCGCGATGTCTCTCTTCGTGAAAGTTTTATGGGAATTTTTTTGAAACGGAAAATGCCTTTGGTTCAACACGTTCAATTTTTACGGGATTACCGTTTTGCGTTGTCTCATTACATAAAGCTGTGTGCAGAAAATCAGCTCCATTTTGATCAAAATAAATGGCTTGCGAGTTTTGAAAAAATTTGCAAACATAACTTGTTCAATATGTCGGGGATGGTAGTTCCATATTATACCCCAGACGGGCATATATCGCTTGCCAATAAACGCAAGATGGCACTTCTTGCCGCCGAAGTTATGGAATACCGGAAACAACACGGAAAACTGCCGGAAAATCTTTCATTTCTCTCAAAAGTACCTCTGTCAAAGTTGGATCACAAACCTTTGATGTATGAGAAAACAAAAGACGGCTTCCGTATCTTCAGCCACACCGATAAAGGCGAAAAGCCCGATGCAGAAGATTTGCAATATTCTTATTGGGTGTCTCTGCCGGAACAAGCGGAACTTCCCCCGGAAAAACTGATAACCATTGCCGAAAAAGAATTGGTAAAGGTATACAGAAGCGGGAGCTGAAATCATATCATCCGTTGCGGTGTATTTTACCCTTCTGGGCTGGGAACAGAGCAAGATGTTTCAGTTGTATTGTCAAATAACTTTGGAAAATAATAACCATAGAAGGAAGTATTGTTTACCCGGAAAAGTGGTGTCTATTCCATAAAAACTTAATTTTTTATGGAGTTTAATCCATAAAAACATTAGTTTTTCTTGAAAAAATATAAAAACCGTGTTATATTTGGAAGTAAAAGTAAAAAAACTTATGCGAAAATGGAACAGGAGCTAATATGACTTATATAGCACGCTATTTAGAGCCGGAGATCAAAAGCCGTATGTTCACCGGAAAAGCTATTATAGTTTATGGTCCGCGCCAGTGCGGTAAAACTACGATGATCCGCCACATTACAAGCCAGTGGGCTGACGATGTCATTTGGTTGAATGGCGACAGTCCCGATGTCCGGGCTGAACTTGATCGTGTTACGGTTGCACGCTGGAAATTGATTCTTGGCAAGAAAAAAATCCTTGTGCTTGATGAAGCTCAACGCGTTCCCAATGTCGGTCTTGCATTGAAGCTCATTACCGATGAGATCCCTGAAGTTCAAATTATTGCATCCGGCTCTTCTTCCTTTGAATTGGCTGACAAAACATCCGAACCTTTGACGGGGCGTAAATTTGAATATCGGCTTTTGCCGCTGTCTTTTTCTGAAATGGTTGCTCAAAATGGACTGTTGGCAGAAAAACAGTGTTTGGAACAGCGGCTTCTTTTTGGAGCATATCCGGATATTGTGACCCATCTTGAAGATTCCGCACGGCTTTTAAGCGAGTTAGTCGGCAGCTATCTGTTTAAGGACATCTATGCACTCGACGGGCTCAAGAAAACAAAAATTCTTGATAACCTTGTGAAAGCTCTTGCCATGCAAGTCGGTTCTGAAGTAAGTTTGAATGAACTTGCTTCTTTGACCGGGACCGACCGTAAAACCGTTGAAACATATATCGATTTGCTGGAAAAAACCTATGTCGTATTTTCTCTGGGAGCATACAGTGGTAACTTACGCAATGAGATCAAAAAAGGCAAAAAAATATATTTCTATGATTTGGGTGTCCGCAATGCGGTCATGGGGAATTTCAGCAGTATAGATTCCCGAACAGATAAAGGGGCTTTGTGGGAAAATTACCTTATTCTGGAGCGTCTGAAAAATACGCTGAATCAACCATTTCCGCCTCAAAGGTTCTTTTGGAGAACAACTGCTCCGCAGAGTAAAGAGGTCGATTATCTTGAAAAAACAGCCGAAAGATTATGTGCTTGGGAAATGAAAGCAAATCCGGCATCTAAAGCCAGGATACCGTTATCATTCCGCAAGGCATATCCAGATGCACAAACGGAAATTCTGACGCCGGATAACTATGACACATTTCTGCTCGAAAGTTGAAAGATTTCCGTTATACTTACGAAAACCGCGAGGACGAAAGAAAATTATCAGAAAAAATCCTGACAGCCATAAAAAATTTGCAGCCGGAAACAGAAAAGGAAAAGTGAATTATGGGTATCTTAATGGCAATAATTGTATATCTGGTGATTTTCGGCACTCCCTTTCTGATTGGGTGGAACATTATCAAGAAAAAAAGACCGCGTGATGTCGGCGATTTGGTGGCGGCGATCGTTTTGCGGTTGTTTTATTTTCCGATAAGTTCTTTTTTGATGGTCACGACCAATGAAGACTTGCCGCCTTACGCTATTACTAATGAAGGTTTTATGTTTCATGCCGAAAAAACTTACGGTTTGAAAAACTTCTATGATTACGCTCAAAAAAATCTGCAAGCGTATCAGAAAAAATCTGGTTATGTAAATGAACACCCTCAATGGCGTTATTTGGGCATCCATCAATTTACCGATGAGCAAAGTATATTATTTTACTTTTACAGATTCCGGGATGACTGGCTGCCATTGAGTTTGGAAATCAAATTGCCGGAAAAGGATCACTTTTCCAATGTGCAGGAACACAATGAGGCTAAAAGTGAAGGGTTGAGTTTCTGGAACGAAAATATGCGTACCGGCATAGATGCTGCCAGGTGGAGCGTCAACTTCAAGCGAGTGCCCGGTGAAATAGATTTATTTACTGCGTGGGTGTGGTTGTTCTGTGCTATCTGCTGGATATTTCCTTTTGCGGCAACGGCATACAAGGCACACTCCAAATGGCTTTTCTATGGCTTATGGGTGGTGGTTCCGGCACTTTATATAATGAATATCCACACTTGGAGTCAGCAGATTCCAGCTTTGCAGTATGAACGCTGCGATGTGCAAACGGCACTTGCCGAAATCAGCAAAGCGGAAAATCAGCCAACTTTATCGGCGTTGCTGGCACACGATACAGCATTGCTGGAAAATGACAAATCCAAAACCATTATAGATGTACCAATGTTGTGCAGCGGAAAATTTTTCACTGCCAAATTTCTCTGCTGGGATCTGGGCAAATCCAACTATCTCTACTATTCGCCGACCGATTTGGTCGAAACAAAACTGCTGACAAACTACGCAAAAATCCACCGCCCCAAAGAGAATTTTTATCTGGTAAGTTATCCAGATTTCACCAGTGCCAGCAATAAAATCTGGTGGCAGTTTGTTATAATTCAAACCATCGCCGGATCGCTTTGGGTGGCAATGTTTGTTTTGGCACTGAAAAAACGCCGTAATAAAAATCAGCAGAAGGCAACTGTAAAATGAAAATCATAAGTACGATCTTGATCTGCCTTGCTGCTGGTGCTGCCATTCTTATTGTTTTGGGGATCGGCTTTACCAGCTATCTATCATACAAAGGTGCACGGGTTCCGGTTTATCAAACGACAATATCGGATTTTGAATTCCAACAAGTTTCGATGAATGACAAGGAATATGCCGCACATGTTACATCTGAAATGAATGAGCTTACCGAAGTACATGGAGTAAAAAAACTCAAATGTTTTATCTTTCACGCAAACCCCAACCGGACAGTTTACCGGATCATTATGGTTGGCAATATCACCACTCCCAAAGATAAAGATTTTTCAGAATATTTGCATGAAGAATCGCTTTTGAAGGATGATACGTTATTATCGACGCTTGAACTTTGCGGAATTTCGCCGCAGCAAAATAAAGTTTATACAAAATTAACAGGTTTACTCCCCAACGCCAGTCCAATCTATATCAATAAAAACCACATCATTTGGGACCAGGTCATACTCAGTGAAAAAGTCCTGAAAAATGATGAACAGAAAAAAACTTTTCTGCAACAAATAATCCGTCCCCGGAGCGAAAACAAATGAAAATCCCCAGTGAAAAATTGTTGGTTTTCTGCTTGCTGCTGGCGATAATAGTGATATTGGGAGCGATTCTTTATTATTTGTCACTGACAAGATCGAACAACTGCGAACATCATGCAGAAGTTAATCAGCGTTTCAAGGAAATGCTGGCGTTGGTACGCGTGGAAATTCCGCAATATTTAGCAGATAATCCTGATACATCCCAAAAGGAATTTGCAGAATACTGCAAAAAAATCAGAAACGAATGTGAATTTTATATCAACAGCGATTTAGAACATTGGAAAAATCCTGATCAAAAATCAGAAATTACTGCCATCCGTGATTGCTCTTCGGTAAATGCAGGATATATTAAATTCAATGGAGAACGAGGACAATAAAGGTATGTGGAAAAGTTTAGTCAGAATTTGTATTGGTGTCGGCGTGATATTGGGCGGATTTTTTGCGTTTGGGATCGGGGCGATTTTCTGGAAATCTTATACGATCAAACGCAATCCTGTTTATCAAACGACAATGACTGATTTTGAAATTTGTGATGAATTTGATGAGAATATTACACAGAAATTCAATGACCTTGGTGTAAAAAAAAGTACATTGTTTTATTTTTCAGGGGCATCCGCAACGCCCGTCTTACTGGATCTATATTGTCGGCAAATGTTCTGAAAATACGGAAATACCCAAGACCTATAAATCACATTCGTTAGAGGAAGATATTGCTGTTTTTACTGCTTTGAAACTTGCCGGAGCCGCTCCCGATGATTCTGAAAATTTCGGAAAGATAGCAGCCAGTTTTTATCGTTATAAAAATTGGGTGGTTTTCAAAATGTCGGGAGAACAATCACCGTTTTTATTTGAAGATACCGATAAGCAAGCCTATCTGGAAAAACATATCCGCAAACGGAGCATTGATATCTAATGGAGAAAATCAGCAAAACTTGCAAAAATCTACAATAGAACACTTGACAAATACCGTTGAACGGTGTATTCTAATAGAGAAAACAAGCAAAACTTGCAAAAATCTCTAATAGGAGCGGTGTTTATGGAAATACAACGGCAATTTTACCTTGATGAACTGATCCGCAAGCAGGGTAACGGTTTTGTCAAAATCATTACCGG
>JAZSHD010000172.1:0-43954 GCA_045533055.1 Victivallaceae bacterium
GATAAATTCCTGCAAACCGAGCGGCAAAATGCCGCGAAGCCGACCGGAGTTGAGCGAAGCCATCCGGCGTTTGAGGACGATTTTGCAACTTGTTGCAAAATCGCTCTAAGGGGGCGTAGCCCCCGCTTTAATTAAAGACCGTGAAGAACTACGCTGGATATAGCTGCTCAATGAGCAAGGGAGGTCACGGAGGGGAAAGCAATCCCCTCCGTGGTTGTGCGGCGGATACGATATTGCTGCCGGTAAAAGTGTGCCGCACATCACTTGCTTTTTGCATTGCTCAAAGATTTGTTTTGAGCAAAAAGCAGAATTAGGGTTTATTAAGCTTTCGTTCAGCCAATCACAACTCGTTCTGTGGTGAAATTTGAGCTTAAACAATATAATACTGGAGTGTTGCAAAATTTTGAGTTTTGCAACACTCCAGTAAATTTTTCAATTTTTCTCGTTTTTACCGGTTGGCTTTGATCCGTTCCCGGACGCTCTTTTCGTAGGAATCAAGGTCTTCGATCGCCAGCTTTGCCATGTTGGTCTTCATTGCAGCTTCGGCAACTTTGCGGGCAACATGGGGCACCACGCGGGGGTCGAAGGGTTTGGGGATCACATAGGAAAGCTTCAGCGGGTTATCGCCATCAAACATGCCGTTTTCTGCATCCGCCGGATAGGCCTTTTTGAGGTCTTCCATGGTTTCGGCATCCACCTTCATAGCTGCTACTTCGCAGAGAGCTTCGGCGGCGGCAAGCTTCATTTCTTCATTGACATTTCTGGCACGGCAGTCCAACGCACCGCGGAAGATGCCGGGGAAGCCCAGCACATTGTTGATCTGGTTGGGGAAGTCGGTTCTGCCGGTACCTACTACCGCTGCACCGGCTTCAAAAGCGTCGGTGGGGAAAATTTCCGGCGTGGGGTTCGCCATAGCAAAAATGATGGGGTTGGCGTTCATGGTCTTGACCATTTCTTTGGTCAGGCAGTTGCCCACGGAAAGCCCCAGAAATACATCGGCACCCACCAATGCATCAGCTAAAGTACGCTTGTCGGTCTTGACTGCAAAACGCTGCTTTTCTTTAGAAAGATCGGTTCTGCCGTCGTGGATAACGCCTTTGCTGTCGCACATGATAAAGTTTTCCCGCTTGGCTCCGGCAGTGATGTAAAGTTCGCTGCAGGATATACCGGCGGCTCCGGCACCGTTGACCACAAATTTGCAATCTTCCAGCTTTTTGCCCAACAGCTTGGTGGCGTTGAGGATAGCTGCCAGCGAAATAATGGCGGTACCGTGCTGGTCGTCGTGGAAGACAGGTATATTCATCTTTTCTTTAAGAGTCTGCTCAACTTCAAAGCAGGCCGGGGCTCCGATATCTTCCAGATTGATGCCGCCGAAGCTGGGCTCCAGACATTCAGTTACCGCAATAAGTTTGGCGGGATCGGTCTTGCCGTTTTCTTTGAAAACTTTGGAAATGCACAGCGGCACAGCATCAATATCAGCAAAACGCTTGAACAGCACTGCCTTACCTTCCATGACCGGCAGACCCGCTTCCGGCCCGATGTTCCCCAGACCCAGCACCGCAGTACCGTCGCTGACCACTGCCACCAGATTGCCCTTTACGGTGTAATCCCACACCTTTTCGGGGGCGTCTTTGATTTCCAGACAGGGCTGGGCAACGCCGGGGGTGTAGGCAAGTGCCAGATCCTGCTGGGTGTCGCAGGATTTGCTGGATACCACATGGATCTTCCCCGGAACGGGTTCAGAATGATACTTGAGGGCGGCTGCTTTCAAATCGGTGCTCATGATATATGCTCCAAAAATTTATTGTTAAAAGGTTTTACTCTTTGTTGCGGATTTCAAAAATACATGCGTAGGCAAATAAATTGGGCAACCCGGCAGCCAGAAAACTGCGGTCACGCCCCACCGGGAATGAACGGATTATTTCAATATTGGATTTGACACAAAGATCCCGGAAATCCTGTATCGTCCCCAGATGGATATTGGGCGTATTGTACCATTCGTGAGGCAGTGCCACATTTTTTGGCATTCTGCCGGCAAATGCCATTTGCAAACGGTTGCGGATGTGCCCGAAATTGACAAATCCAACCAACCCCCGCTTGCCGATACGCACTACTTCCCGGAGCACAGCTTCGGGATTTACCAATTCCTGTAAAACTCTGGTCAGCAGAACGCAGTCGAAGCTCTTATCCTGCAAATAATCCAACTTGCTGTTTAAATCTCCATGGATCACCGGAATACCCCGTTTTACGCATTCAGCGACCATATCTGCATCCAGCTCCACCCCCAGCGGGCGGATGTTTTTGCTTTTTTTCAGGTAATTGAGAAAATCTCCATTGCCGCAACCCAGATCCAGCACCCGGCTGCCCGGCTCGATAAGTTCAGCTATCCGGCGCAGATCCGGACGGCTGATGATATTTTCTGCCGCAACCTGGGACAATTTTTCTGTTTTTTTACCCATTAAAATTCCTCCCGCTGATTGTGCAGAAAGTCCCGGATCAATGCCCCCAGCCGGTCGACTTCCAGCAAAAATGCGTCATGACCGTAGCTGGATTCTATTTCACAAAATGAGCAATTAAGGTTATTTGCCAACGCTGCTTTAACGATGACTTCGCTCTGGGCAGTGGTAAAGAGCCAATCGCTGGAAAAGGATACCACCAGCAAATCGGCTTTATAGTTTTTTATAGCTTCTGCCAGATCACCACCGTCGGCAAGATCGTAGTAATCTATGGCACGGGTTATATACAAATAGCTGTTGGCATCGAAGCGTTCCACAAAACGCTGCCCCTGATATTCCAGATAGCTTTCCACCGCAAAATCCCGCTTGAAAGCAAAGCTGTACGATTCGGCATCCTGCAGATTGCGTCCGAACTTGCGTGCCATGGATTCATCGCTCAAATAAGTTATATGTGCCAGCATCCGGGCTGTGGCAAGACCGTGTTCGGGATTTATGGTGTATTCGCCGTTGCAGAAGTTTACATCGCTGCGGATCGCCTGACTGCCCACCCAGTTGAAGGCAATGCTTTGTGAACCAAGCTGAGATGTCGTGGCAATAGCTATGACACTTTTGACCATATCCGGATAAAGCTTCCCCCACTCCAAAGACTGCATGCCGCCCATGGAGCCGCCCACTACTGCCAGAAGCTTTTCTATACCAAGATGGTCGATCAGCCGTTTTTGGGCCCGCACCATATCAGCAATGGTAACTACCGGAAAGTCCAGATTGTAGAGTTTGCCGTTTTCCGGATTTACCGAACGGGGCCCGGTGGAGCCGGAACAGCCGCCGATAACATTCGAGCAGATAACAAAGTATTTTTCTGTATCAATAAATTTACCGGGTCCCACCATTTCGTCCCACCAGCCGGGTTTGCGGTCTTCCGGGGTGTGTTTGCCGGCAACATGGGCATCGCCGGTGAGGGCGTGGTGGATAAGTACCGCGTTATCTTTTTTTGCCGAAAGCGTACCATAGGTTTCGTAACGCAAATTCACATTGTAAAGTTTGCGTCCGCAATCCAGCAGCAAAGCATTTTCTTCGCCGGAACCAAAATTAAAATCTTTGGCTTGCACCAGCAAAGTATTGTCGGCAATATCACTCATGGCAAAAAGTTTGTTTAGTAAATTGTTTATAATATATTAACGGATAATATAACACCATTTCCTGTAAAAAACAAGCTGAAAAACTATTTTATACAGCGGTAAACTATCGCCGGCGGCAGATTTTTCCACACCACCCGGGAGAGGGTCACTTGCGAAAACTCTTTTTCCAGCAATTTGCGGAAGCGTATCCCCCCCGGCAAAATCATGCCTTGCAGATAGGCAAAGGTGGAGAATTTGCCGCCCGGTTTCAGCGATTGGACTACCGCAGATAGTATCTCCTGCTGCAGCCCGGCCGGGAATGATGCCCAGGGCAGCCCGGAAACTACGGCATCAAGTTCTTTTATGCCTTCAGCCTGACAAAGTTTATCCAGTTCGCAGGCGTTGGCGTTAAATATTTCCACATCGGGCAATATAAGCTTGAATTTTTCGTAAATAGCTTTATCCAGCTCCACTGCAAAAAAACGGGTGTTGGGGTTGCAATGTTTGATTGCCTCCCGGGTGACAACGCCGGTTCCGGGACCCAGTTCAGCAGCGGCAGCAGCTTTATCAAGTTCCAGCCAGCTGACTAATTCTTTGCACAATGCTTTGCCGGAGGGAGCGATAGCTCCCACCTGAAACGGGTGTCGCAAAAATTGTTTAAGCAAAAAACAGCGTTCTGACATATATCAACTCTTTAATGCTTGCTTATCACAACTTTTTCATGGCGTTTTTGAAACTTTCCGCACTGTTGGCAATGATGGATTCATCCACGCAGAAAGTCAAGCGAAAATGCCCTGCCAAACCGAATCCTCTGCCGGGAACTGCCAATATCCGTTCTGCCAGCAGTTTTTCCACAAAAATCCGCTCATCGGCTACCGGCGATTTGGGGAAGAAGTAAAATGCACCTTTGGGCATAAGGAATTCGATCCCCGCATCGGTCAGCACTTCTGCCATCAGATTGCGGCGGCGGCGGTAAATATCCAGATCGGTCGTGGCGTGCACGCTGCGGATAAGAATCTGCTGGGCAACCGCCGGAGCATTCACATAACCCAGGATACGGTTGGTCATGATTACTCCGTTAAGCAGCTCGTCAGCACCTTCCAGTGCCGGATTCACTGCCACATAGCCGATACGCTCACCCGCCAGCGACAAAGTTTTGGAAAAAGACCCGATCACCACTGCTGCATCGTAAACCGAAAAGACCGACGGCACTTCACAGTTGTCATAATTCAAATAGCGGTAAGGTTCGTCAGCGATCAGATAGATGGTTCTGCCATATTTTTTGCTGGCATCTTTCAGCACAGCAGCAAGTTCTTCCAGCTCTTTTGCTGTGTAGATTTGCCCCGTGGGGTTGTTGGGCGAATTTACCAACACAGCTCGGGTTTTGCTGTTGATCGCCGCTGCTATGGCAGCTGAATCCAGCTCAAAAGTATCTTTTTTGCTGGGTACCGGCACCAATTTGCCCTGAAAGTTCCCGGCATAGAAAGCGTATTCCACAAAGTAGGGCGAGGGGCAGATCACTTCGTCGCCCGCTTCCAGCACTGCCCGGAAAAAGGCGTTGATCCCGCCGGCGGCACCGCAAGTGGCGATCACATGGCTGCCGGGAACGGTCACGCCCTGTTCCCGGGTCAGATATTCGCCCAGCTTTGCCCGACATTCCGGATAACCGGCATTGGGCATATAGCCCAGTGCGAAGGGCTGGTCGGCTTTTTCGGCGATTTCCTGCAAGGCAGTCTTGACTGCCGCTGGAGCCGGTACATCCGGGTTGCCCAAGCTGAAATCGTAAACTTTATCGTTGCCATACTTTTTACGCAGTTCGTTGCCGGCTTCAAACATCTTGCGGATCATAGATGAATTGCCCAAAGCTGCGGCGATTTGATTTGAAAGCAGTGTGCTCATAGTATATTGACCTTTCCTTGATATAGACTTACTCTTTATTTTCCGGCACGATCAGTTCGGCGATCTCGGGAGCTGCATTCCGCAGCATCTGCATTGATATATCCAACGCTTTTGCCGAGGTTTCGCACTCCAGAACTTGCAATGCCGCCAGTTCTGCATCCGCCATCTGCAATTTGCGGATCACCCGCCGCACCGGACCAAGCAGTGCCGGCGGCATACTCAACTCGTTGACTCCCAATCCCACCAGCAGCGGCGTGAACCGGGGATCTCCGGCGATCTGCCCGCACACGCTTACGGGAATATTGTGCTTGCGTGCCACCGCTATACAGTTGGCGATCAAAGTCAATACTGCCGGATGGGTGGGCATATCCAGATAATTGAGCCGCTCGTTGGTGCGGTCGACTGCCAGCGTGTACTGCACCAGATCATTGGTACCGATGCTGAAAAAATCCACCACTTTGGCCAACGGACCTGCCAGCAGTGCCGCCGCCGGAGTTTCGATCATTGCTCCTATGGGCAGATGCAATGCGTGTTCAATATGTTCAAAATGCAGCTCTTCCTGCAGCTGCGATATAAGTTTTTTTACTTCCAGGATTTCTTCCACGCAAGTAACCATGGGCAGCATTACTTTCAGATTGCCGAATTTGCCTGCCCGCAAAAGAGCCCGTAATTGAGTACGCAATATATCCGGCCGTTCCCGCAAACAGAAACGGATGCCCCGCAACCCCAGAAATGGATTGGGTTCGGCATATCTCTGCAGTGCCTGATCGAGCTTATCGCCGCCAATATCCAGCGTTCTTACTACCACTGGCTCATTTTTCATTCTGGCAAGCATTTGGCAGTAGATATCCAACTGTTCTTCTTCACCGGGCAAGCCGCTGGCGTTCAAAAACATATATTCGCTGCGGAAAAGTCCGATGCCTACGCCGCCGAATTCATGCACAGTTTCAATATCTTCAGCCTTCTCGATATTCCCGGAAAGCTGGATAACAAAACCATCGCGGGTTTCTGCACTCAACCGTTTTTCTTCGGCAAGTTTGTGGAAAAAGATCAGCGTTTCTTCCATCTTGCGGCGGTATTCGGCTTCGGTTTCTTTGCTGGGGTGCAGGATCAGTTTGCCGCTGTACCCATCCAATATGAGCATATCATTATCGTTTATCTGTTCCAGAAAATCCCCCGGTACGCCCAGTACCGCCGGTAACTGCATGGAGCGGGCAAGAATGGCGGTATGCGAAGTTGTGCTGCCGGTCTCCACGGCAAAACCCAACACCCGGCGGCGGTCAAGTGCCGCAGTATCCGATGGCGTAAGATCGTGAGCCAGAATGATCCGTTGATCTTCATACTCCATAGCGTTGTCCGACCGGTATTGCAAATGGTTCATTATCCGGGCGGCCACATCTCTTATATCGGCAGTGCGTTCCTTTATGTAATTATCGGGCATGACCGAAATAGCGGCTACAAACTTTTCCACCACCTTGAAAAATGCGTAATCCGCCGGTTTCAGCTGATTGCTGATCATCTGTTCCACTTCTCTGGTCAGCAACTGGTCGTCAGTGATCAACAGCTGGGCGTCAAAAATACCCACATCGTGAGCGTCGGCTTTCTTCCGCAACTCTTCCTGCAGCTGCAGTATCTCCGATCTGGCGGCATCAAGTGCTGTATGAAAATGGTTTATTTCAGAATTTACAGCATCTTCGCTTATGGAGCTGTCTACGGGTTCTATATAAAAACTTTCATCGTGTCGGACAAAACATACTTTCCCAATGGCATAACCGTTGCTGGCGGCTATGCCCTGACATATTATCTCTGATTTGTTTTCCAACATAAAAGTTATTTCCCGGTATTATTCTTCGTCAAACTTGGCGGCAAAAAGTCCGCTTATTGTTTGCACCGCACTTGCCTCAATTTCGGCATCATCGCCGTTGACCGCCAATTTCAGCACTGTTCCGCAGGGTGCCCCCAGCATCAAAAGCGAGAGTATGCTTTTGGCATCAGCAGCAGATCCACCTTCCGGAGTAAGGGAAATTTCGGCTGCAAAACGCGACGCCGCCTGGGCGATCAACGCCGCCGGGCGGGCATGTAAACCCAAACGGTTCAAGATTTTAACTTCAGTTTCCAACGCTTTGCGGCTCCTTATTTACTGCCAATATACAAAACAACCCGCATTAATATACTTCAAAATAAGAAAATTACAATTTTTTTTAGGCTGCAACTGGCAAAAATATGGGGTGGCTTGCGGGCCCTTGCGGAAGTACAAGTACCGTAAAGTTCGTGCAGTTACCTTACAGGCAGCTGCCCAACCTTTCCAGCACTTGCCTTTTCCGCAATCGCTCCGCAAATCCCCGCCCATATTTTTGCCAGTCACAGCCTGTGTTGCTGTCTGCTTGCAAAGTTATACATCCGTGCCCTTGCGGAAGTACAAGTACTGTAAAGTTCGTGCAGTTACCTTACAGGTAGCTGCCCCAACTTTCCAGCACTTGCCCTTTCCGCAATCGCTCCGCAAATCCCCTCCCATATTTTTGCCAGTCACAGCCTGCGTTGCTGTCTGTTTGCAAAGTTATACATCCGTGCCCTTGCGGACGTAAAGTTCGTGCAGTTCCCTTACAGGCAGCTGTGGGCGATAGAACCGGGAATACCGGGAATACTGGGAATACTATTATACTACTGGGGAATACGCTTGCCGTCAAACAGTGCCCGGTATACTGCCTGGCTGCACTCTGGCTGCGATACCTCACCGTTCGTTCCCGTTGTCTGCCGCAAAAAAAAAAGCAGTATCGGTTTTTACAACAATACTGCTTAAAGCTGGCTAAATGATCTATTCAGCGTTTTTCGCCGCGGGGACGGAATGTCCGGGGACGATCTTCCCGGGGGCGGGCTTCGTTGATAACTGCTTTACGACCGCCGATTTCGCTGCCGTTGAGTTTTTCGATAGCAGCTTTGCCGGCTTCGTCATCCATTTCCACAAAACCGAACCCCTTGCTGCGGCCGGTTTCCCGATCCATGACTACCCGGGCGGCCTGTACTGCACCAAATTCACCAAACAGAGCTTCCAGATCTTCACGAGTGGTGCTGTACGGCAGATTTCCTACATAAATATTCATTCTGAACCTTTCCCTGACCGTTTCTCATGCGGCAGAGGTTTTTTTTGCGTTTTTTCCGTAATTACTAATGATCCTGAAAAAAATTCTCCCCCCGATTGCCGAAAACGCCGGAAAAAACGCATATTTGTTTTACATCCCCGGTACCGGTGAACAGTTTTTACCGGCACAGTGCAGTTGCAAACTCCATTTCTGCCGGATGAATTTTGCTGTAACAACCGATTTTACAAGCATATTACAGCTTTCACAAAAAATCCATATTTTCAGTTTACACAAAAAAAACCATCTTGTCAAGGGGACAAAACGGTTTTTTTATAAAAAATTTCAATTTTTTTTGAAAATATGCTTTTTTTAACGGAAAATCACCCTTGCATAATATTCTTTTGTATGAAAATTCCATTTCGGCAATGCCGGATAACAGGAAGTTTGGACCGCATAATTATATGCCGAATAATTGTACCGTGCCGCCAGAACACGCCACTTTTCGCCGGGGGCGAATTTTATCCCATGTCGGGCTATAAGTGCCAGCGGCAGACGCATTTCGGTAGTCCAGGATTTATCTTTGTCGGATTGTTTGTTCAAAGTACCATTGATACTGCAGGCGATTTCAAAACCGGGGAGTATGCCGTATTTATCTCTGTTGCGGATTTTAAGATCCAAACTGGGCAGCTCGTAGAAAAACGCAGTTTTTGCTCCATTTGGGGTGCTGTAAAGTTCCCAGTAATGAAATGCTTTTTCCGGGGCAAGAAATACTTCCATCGTATCGCCGAAAAGTATGGAGAGATCGCCGGTTTTGCCTTTGGCGATAATGTCGTTATCTTCCATAGTGGCTGCCGCGTAAAAGTATTTATCGTCGTAAGCAAACTTTACCGTACACTTTTCCAACCCGTCGGCAAGGATCCGGGCTGCTTCCCGCGGCGGCACGACTTTGTCGCAGCGAACCAGGTCGTAAGCCGGAACTTTTGCCCAGAATTTTTCGGAAGCCTTACCGTCAAAAACGATTTCACCGGGGGCGGCTTTGACCACCGTTACAGTGGGCAATGCTTCTTGGGCTTTTTGTGTGCAGCACCCGGCAAGAGTGGTCAGCACTGCTGCTGAAAAGAGTAAAAGAGTGATTTTTTTCATAAAAACTTTCTCCCTTTTATCAGCGGAAGATCACCGGTGCATAGTATTGACGCAAGTGAAAACTCACAATGGGCAGTTCCGGAAAACTAGAGGTCTGACGGCGGTACATATAGTGCGAGTAATTGTAGCGTGCCGCCAAAATCCCCCACTTTTCGCCGGGAGCAAATTTTACACCCTTTTTGGCGATTTCCGCCAGCGGGATACGCATTTCGGTAGTCCAGCCTTTATCCTTGACTTTGTGGTCGTTGACTTTGCCGTTGACCTTAAAGGCAGTTTCAAAACCGGGCATAAGCATACTTTTGGTGAATACTGCATCCAAGCCGAGCATGCCGCCGGAAGGGAAACAGAAACTGGTACGGTAAGCACTGGGGGTGCTGTAAAGCTCCCAGTAGTGGGAACCATTGGCGGGGGCAAGGAAAATTTCCAGCGTATCTGCCGCCCGGTAGAGCAGATCCTGATTTTTGTCAACAAAGCTTATCACATCATCATCTTCCAGCTCGGCACCCACATAGAGATACTTGTCGTCATAAAGAAAACTGACACTGGCACTTTCGTATTTATCTTGCAGAACCCGATTCCGTTCAGCAACGGGCCAGCCGCTGACTTCGTTGGCAAATACAAGTTTATATTTGGGGGCATTTTTCCACGCTTCTTCATCCAGCTTGCCATCAAATTTGATCGCTTTGCTGATTTTGGTCACTGTTACAGGTGGAATGGCTGCTTCCGGGGTGGTGGTTACTGAATTACAGCCGCAGAGGATCGCCGCTGCCGCGACACCAAACAAAAAATTTTTCATAAATAGATCCTTGTTGTTGATTATGTTACTTAAAATTAACGCAGCACACTCATTCTGGCTCTGACCTGTGCCCGGATGTTATTAAGCTCCGGATTGTGTTGGGTCAGCAAAAGATAACGGTTGTAAAATGCGTATGCTTTCTTTTTATCATGCCGGTAGTGATCTATAAACATTGCCAGATTCAGTACGATCACCGGGTTGTCGCGGGAGGCTGCCGAATAATTGTATGCATTTGCCAATGCCCGCAGTGCCAGCGAAAGATTGTTCCGGTTCCGGTCACGGCGGTCGATGTAATACATTGCCATACGGGTTTGTATTTCCGGCAGTTTCTGTACCGCTGGCGGCAAGGCAAGATAGTAGTTGATCGTATTGTCGGCATTGATTTTACTGCTGCACTGCCCCAGCAGGATAAGTGTACTGCGGTTGCCGGGACGCAATTTCAATGCCCGTTCCAAAACCGGAATGGCGTTTTTGGCATTGCCGCCTTGAGCTGCCAGCAACCTGCCGTAAGTGTATTGGGTCGGGAAATCGTCAGGAGCATTTTCAGCAGCCTGTTTGGCCATGGCAAGGGCAGTTTCTTTTTTGCCCAGATGTTCGGCTGCCAATGCCCGCAGCAGCATTGCATAGGTATTTGCCGGATCCCGTTTCAGTATAGTTACAGCGTTATCTTCACAGGCTTGCCATTTGCCGGTACGGGCACACTCCACTGCCGAAGTCAGCAGTAAATCGGTGCTGACAGCTTCTTCGCCGCAACCGGTAAAGAAAAGCAGCGGTATTGCTGCCAGCATGGTATGCAAAAATCTTGTATAAACCTTTTTCATTTAAGTTGCTTTTTCAAAAATGGTGTTGAAAATGTTCGTTTTATAACAGTAACATATTATACGATTTTTTCAAGTACATTACAAGAATTTTCAATCATATTTTTAATATTTTTCAACAGCCAGCCGCATTGGCGTATGATTTTCCATGATTTCAAAACCCAGTTTCCGGTAAAACTCTGCCTTGCCGGGGGTGGCGATCAGGCCTATCCAGTCGATGTTTTTTTCTTTCAGAATACCTAACAGCTCTTTGACCAACGCTTTGCCGATACCTTGCCCCCGGAATTCTTTGCGTACTGCCACATCCTGTATATAGCAATCGCTGACTTGGTCGCCCAAAGCCCGGGCAAAGCCGATGAGTTTGTCAGTTTCATCAAAGGCTGCCACTGCCGCCAGAGAGTTTTCCACGGCAGCAGCCAGCCATTGAGTTCCATCTGCTGTATCAGCAAAATCAGCTTCGGCAAAAAGTTCCAGCAGCTGGTGACGGTGGTCTGTTGAGAGAGTTTGAACTGATTTTACTGTATACAACATGTTTTTACCTCGTTACAAACCGATTTGAACAGCGTATCTTCCGACAATATAGAGGCTGGCAAAAATCATACTGCCCAATGTTACCGGTATGCCGTAACGCATGAAGTCTTTGAACGAGAGCTTGTATCCGGCTTTTTCCGCCAAGCCTACCGTTACCAGATTGGCTGCTGCACCCACCAGCGAGCCGTTGCCGCCCAGACAGACTGCCAGAGCCAACGCCCACCACATGAGTTTGCACAAAACTTCGTTGCTCTGAAAGACCGGGGCATTCTGCATGAACAACGCTATGATCGACACCACCGCAGCAGTAAACGATACATTGTTGGTCACAGCCGCAACAGTTCCGCAGACCCACATCACAATAAGTATGGTAACCAACGGGTGAACATTGTTGAGCACCTTCAAGCCTTCGCCGATAAAAGCGATCAGGCCGCAATCTTTGGCACCTGCCACCAGAGCGAAAAGCCCGATGAAGAAAAAGAGGGTTATCCACTCGACTTTTTCCAGAGCTTTTTCCACATCCACCTTGCAGACAGCCAGAGCTGCTGCCGCCCCTGCCATTGCCACCACGCCCGGTTCCAGACCGGTTATGCTGTGGGAGAGAAATCCCCCCATAGTCAGCAGCATGACGATCAAACCGCCGGTCAGCTTTTTCCGGTCAGTGATGGCGGCTTTTTCGTCCAGTTCCATGATTCTTGCCCGTTTTTCCACAGTTACATAGAGTTTTTTGCGGTAATAAAGCCACAGGCACACCATGTAAAGCAGCATCAAGACCACAATGAATGGAGCCAGATTTATGAGAAATGCCATAAAATCCAGCTGGGCAAAGCTGCCGATGATCAGGTTGGGCGGGTCGCCGATCAAGGTGGCAGTTCCGCCGATGTTGCTGGACATGGTTTCAGCTATCAGAAAAGGTATTGCCGAAACCCCCAGTTCAGCACAAACCAGCAGTGTGACCGGAGCCACCAGCAAGATGGTCGTTACATTGTCCAGAAATGCCGACATGAACGCTGTGGCCAGCGAAAGCAGTATCATCATCTTGATAGGGCTGCCTTTGGCGAGCTTGGCACATTTGATCGCCACATACTGAAACAACCCGGTGGTACTCAATATGTTGACCAGTATCATCATGCCGCAGAGCGTGAAGATCACATCAAAGTTCACATTTCTTGCCCAGACATCCAGTTTGGCGTACTCTGCTGCCGCTCCGGTAAGCTGTCCGGTGCCGTGACCTTTATGCAAAACAAAAATAAACATCAAAGCCGCACCGGAGAGGGCACAAATGACTTTATGCACCTTATCCGTGGCTATGAGTATGTAGGTCGTCAAAAAGACGATAGTTCCTAACCAAAATTCCCAATTCATAAGAAAAAAATCCTTACCCGCGTAAAACCTTGCTTATGATGCTGTCCATGGAGAAAAAGCCTTTGAGCTTATTCTCGCTGTCTACAATGTAAACATTGCCGCCGCCCTGACGGGTCAGCAGCAAAGTCAGCTGGATAAGCGGGGTATCCAACGCTGCACTCAAAGGTTTATCGTTCATGTATTTGGCTACCGGCAAAGAGTGTTCGGAGCTGAATATTTCGTTGAAGACAGCAAAGTCGTTGAGAAAATTCAGATTATCCATCATAAATACATATTCCGGAATAAAACTCTTGATCACTGCCATTGCCGACAATTCGCCGATAAGTCTGTTTTCGCTGTCCACTACCGGCAATGCTCTGCAATGGGTGCTGTTAAAGAGGTCGAACGCCATCGAAAGCGGTGCATCGGCAGTCAAAAACACATCGGAGCTGCTCATAACATCTTCGGCAGTAACCACCTTCCGCAGCTTTATATCGCTGGTTTGAAAGTGCTCCCAAAGGGCATTTTTTCCTGCACGGGCAGCATTGCGGATATTTTCGGCTGCGTCAGATTTTGCCATATAGCGGGCAATGGCAGAAAGCATTTTCAAATAAACATCGCTCATGCCGTCGCCGATAAGGCTCATAAAAATCATATCAGCGGGTTGTTCGCTGCCCATGGCAGAGGAATTTTCCGGTATGCCGATAACGATAAAAAGGTCGTGCAGCTCGTGGAGCCTGACATGGGGCGTGGCAACACCGGGAAAAACTGCTCCGGAAACTTTTTCCTGCTCAAGCATCTCTTGAACCAGTGCCGGAATATCCAGCGTAAGTTCTGCGTATGCCGAGAGTTTTTCCAGCATGTAGGTATAAATCGCCGGCCGGGATTTGCCTGGGATATTTTCAAAGACTAATTCTTCATCAAGCATTGATACTAAATTCATAGCTTGTTCTCACTTTCTTATACACAAAGAGAGAACTTTCAGAATTTACCTTTTCTGAAAGCTCCCCCATCTGCGATTGCATTGAATTACATGCGGTCGACGACTGCCTTGGCAAAGCCGGAGCAGGATACCTCGGTAGCGTTATCCATCAAACGGGCAAAGTCGTAGGTAACTACTTTGTCCTGAATAGCCTGTTCGATACCCTTGGTCACCAGGTCAGCCGCTTCATCCCAGCCGATGTGCCGCAGAAGCATTTCGCCGGAGAGTGCCAGCGAGCTGGGGTTCACCTTATCCATATTGGCATACTTGGGGGCGGTGCCGTGAGTGGCTTCAAAGAGAGCGTGACCGGTAACATAGTTGATGTTGGCTCCCGGAGCAATACCGATACCGCCGACGCAAGCGGCGAGGGCGTCAGATACATAGTCGCCGTTCAAGTTCAGCGTGGCGACCACATCATATTCATCGGGGCGGGTGAGGATCTGCTGCAAGAAAGCGTCGCAGATACAATCTTTGACCAATATCTTGCCTGCCGGAGCCTGCCAGTCGCAATCCGGAGCGGGTACTGCCACATCGGCAAACTCTTTACGCACCAGATCGTAACCCCAGTTTTTAAATCCGCCTTCGGTGAACTTCATAATATTGCCCTTGTGCACCAGAGTTACATTGCGGCGGTTGTGCTTGATTGCATATTCCATAGCCGCCCGCACCAGCCGTTCGGAGCCGTCTTTGCTTACGGGCTTGATACCGATACTGCTGCTTTCGGGGAAACGGATTTTAGTAACATTCATTTCCTTCTGCAAAAATTCGATAACTTTTTGCACTTCGGGAGTCCCGGCGTTCCATTCGATACCTGCGTAAATATCTTCGGAGTTTTCCCGGAAGATCACCATATCGGTCTTTTCCGGCTCTTTGACCGGTGAAGGCACACCCTTGAAGTAACGCACCGGCCGCAGACATACATAAAGGTCAAGCTGCTGACGCAGTGCCACATTCAATGAACGGATACCGCCGCCGACGGGAGTGGTCAGCGGCCCCTTGATGGCAACCAGATATTCCCGGATGGCATCCACCGTTTCGTCGGGCAGCCAGAGTTCTTTGCCGTAAATGGAGTTGGCTTTTTCGCCGGCAAAAACTTCCATCCAGGCGATTTCCCGTTTGCCGTTGTATGCCTTTTTTACAGCACTGTTCCAGATGTGCATACTTGCTTTAGTAATATCCGGCCCGGTGCCGTCGCCTTCGATAAACGCCACAATGGGGCGGTCAGAAACTTGCAGTTTACCAGTGGAATCGGCAACGATCTTATCGCCGGCAGGTACTTGGATCTTATCAAACTTGCTCATGATTTACAGTTCCTTAAAAAGTGTTATGATTGCGGTTTTTATTTAATATACAGCAAGTAAGATATTTTTGCCAATGAAATAACTCAAGAACTTGCGGAAATCTTCCGCATACGCGGGCAGCAGGGGTGTTGGCGGCTTTTTTATGGGAGTGTATGAGAGTGTATGGGAAGGTATGAGAAGGTATGGGAATATTGCCGCCTACTGGTACTACGTTGTGTGTGGGCGGCTGTTGCCGCCAGCTGGTACTATGTTGTGTGTGGGCGGCTGGTGCCGCCAGCCGGGGCTGTGTTGTGTGTGGGCGGCAGAACTCTCCCATACTCTCCCATACTTTCCCATACTTTCCCATACTTTCCCATAAACACCGAGCGGTTCGCCGCCAACCGGTCTACACTATCGCAGTAAGCAAAATTGCGAGCAAAGGTTTGGGTTTTGGCAATCCACCCTTGAGGGAGCATACTTTTGTATGTGATCCGTCTTCGCCAAAGGCTCCGCCGTGACAAGCAGAGTGGTTCGCCCCCGCAAACTATCGCAGTAAGCAAAATTGCGAGCAAAGGTTGGGATTTTGCAAGGGGAACAAGCGAAGGAGCATACCTTTGTATGTGACTGAGCGGTTCGCCGCAGCAAGGTCCCAAGATTTGCCGCAAGTTTGCTTACTTAAACAAAAAGTTGATCAAGGCTTCGTATTGCTCGTGCATGATGCCGCCGGTAAAGATCACATTTCTGGCGTTGTCCGGGATCATCAATTCTTTGTATGGGTTGCTGGTGGCGTAGATGACCGGTTTGCCCTGATTTATGAGTTTTTCCACAAAATCCCGGGTGGCTTTGCCGGGGCAGCTGCGGTCGTAGTCGCCCAGCATCAGGACTTTGTCGGCCATGGGCAGCAGTTCGTTGATATATCTCCAGGCACGCTCTTCCTTGTGGGGATTGAATTCCACATAGGTATAGTTTTCGGTGTACTTCTGCAAAAATTCGTTGATAAAACCCGGATAGTTCCAGAACTGGTTGCGGCGGGTGTGGTTATCGGTAAGATGTTCGATCACCAGCAGCTTGCAGTTTTTGTCCAGCGGCCAGAGATTGTCTTCGTTGCGCATGATGTGCAGAACTTTTTCGGCAGCTTCCCGGCTGACTGCCTGGGCGGCGGGATCGGCAACTATGGCGTTGGTTTTAGTGTCGTCAGTAAGGTTGCCGTTTTCAAACATGCCGAATTGGGCTTTGAGTTTCCAGATACGCTTCAAGCTGGCGTCGATCATCTCTTCGGGGATGCGTCCGGATTTTACGGCGTTTACGATAGCTTCGTGGACTTTGGTGCGGAGAGCGTTCTCGGCTTTCATCAAAAGCAAATCGCCGCCGGCGAGGGTGTTGAGGATACACGCTTCGGTCAGCGAATATTTATTGATAAGTCCGCCCATGGTCAGGGAGTCGGTGGTGATAACGCCGTCAAAGCCCAGTTCGCCACGCAGATAATCGTTGATGATTTTAGGCGAGCAAGTGGCAATATCGCCGGAGTCATCCAATGCCGGATAGACCGTGTGGGCAAGCATGATGGAAGGTACGATACCTTCGGCGATCAAGGTGCGGTAGGGCGAAGTATGCACCGCTTCCAGATCTTTAAGTGCCAGATCCACCGAAGGCACGCTGAAGTGGGCATCCTGCATGGAGTCGCCCCGGCCGGGGAAGTGCTTCATGCTGGTCACCAGCCCGGAAGCGGTACAGCCTTTGATCAAGGCACGGCTGCCGGCAGTAACGATTGCCGGATCAGCACCAAAACTGCGGGTGGAGATCTCCGGATTTTCGGGGTTGACATTTACATCGGATACGGGGGAGTGGATCCAGTCGATACCCAGAGCTTTAAGCTGTTTGGCCATAGCTTTATAGAGCCGTTCCACCAGATCAAAATCGCCAAGTCTGCCCAAACTCATGGCGTTGGGCGGGCTGATCAGGTAAGGAGCCGGGAAGTTGTTGGTAGCTCCTTCAAAGTCGGCAACCGTGTGCATGGGCAGACCATTGCGTTCGATACAGCGTTTTTTGTAGATATTGAGCTGACGGGCAAACAGGTCGCCGGGGATGATGGGGGAAGGTATATCCACATCCAGAGTTTTTTCGCCCCACTCCAGAGGCAGATCCAGACTTTTGGGGTCGGCAGCCGGGTCGGCAGCATCTTTGGAAATGGAATTCAGCCGGTAACGGGCATCAGCTTTGCGGGCACCATTTTGAGTGACCCGCAACCCGCCCAGACCGTACTGGTCGATAAAACGCAGAAGGGAGTTGTCGATAATGCTTCCGGTCCAGCCGAAAACCATTTTCTGGGCAACTTTTTCTTCGATGGAAAGTTGCGAGAGCATCTTGTCAAAATCCAGATTGCAGCTCATAAGATATTTCTCCTTAATTGGGTTGAATAAAAAAATCTTTAAGCGAATATACACCCGGGAAAAGTGATTTTCAAATCATTGTATTTAATTTACCGCAAATAAAAGAGCTCCATGCAGGAAGGTTGAGGTTTTTTTTTGTTACGGTGCTTGTATTTATGGTGATTGGGGTGTATATTTTTGAGCATGTATCATACAATATAAATACGGGAGTTTCTTTATGAAAAAAATCAAATTTTGGGCTGTGTTGGCTCTGCTCTTTATATTGCCGGGCTTTGCTCCGGCGGGTGAGCAGCCTAAATATATCTTTCTTTTGATCGGTGACGGCATGGGGCCGACCATCCGGCAGTATTACCAGCAGGAGTTTCCGGATTCCTCTCTGGAGAGCTTTCCGGTAAAGGTCATGACCGGTACGAACAATTATAAAAATGAAACTACTGATTCGGCGGCATCAGGTACTGCTATTGCCTGCGGAATAAAGACTTATAATCACGCTATCGGGGTGACTCCGGAGAAAAAGCCGGTCACCAGTCTGGCAAAGGTTTTCCGCGACAAAGGTTACAGCGTGGGTATCATCACCAGTGTTGGGTTGAACGATGCCACTCCGTCGGCACACTACGCCAACCGCCTGACCCGCCGGGACTATGCGGGGATACTTTCGGATTTAGTGGCAAGCAACTTTGACTTTTTTGCCGGTGGCAGACTTCTGCTGCCGCCCAAATATCAGGTCAAAGAGTTTGAAAAACTGCTTAAACAATGCAAATACCAGCTCCGCACCAGTTATGATTTCAACGCCAATGCTCCTGCCAGGCGGGTGGTTTATGTTGGTTCCATGGAGCCGGATTGGCCCGCATATCCCCAAAAGCGGCATATCTTGAGCGAAAATATTAAATTTGCTGCTGAAAAATTGAGCAGGAACCCCAAGGGCTTTTTTATTATGGCAGAAGGCGGAGCCATTGACGGCGGCGGTCACGCCAACGATCTGGCAATGACCATGCGGGAAATGCGGGAGTTTGATATTGCAGTAAAAACAGCTCTGGAGTTTTACAAAAAGCACCCCGAAGATACTTTGATCGTCATTACCAGCGACCACGATACCGGCGGTATGAATATAGATAAGGTGGTGAAAAATTCTTTCTGGCAGAAGCAGGCAAGATATTCCGGTCTGGTTCAGAAAGATTTTGTTAAAATGCTCAAAAAATCCACCGATGAAGAATTGATCAAATTCCTTGCCCAAGAGTTTGCTCTGGAAAATCTCACTGCCGCGGAAACTGACGCTTTGCGGAAAGCCATTGCCATTGAGCGTGACCCCAAAGCACGGGAAAAAGTGGTCTACCGCAGTATGTACGGCAGATACAACCCCGCCGTGGTCACCGCCCGCCATTTGCGGGATGCCCGGCACGGGATCAGCTGGACTCATTTTTCCCACACGCCCCGCAAAGTCATAACCAACGCTATCGGGGTGGGGCAGGATGAATTTAAAAGTGTCAAAGAAAATACCGATATACCCCGTGCCATCAGCCGTGCCGCCTTTGGCGAAAACCTTATGGATAAAGCCAACAAAACATTGCCGGTGCTTACGGAAAAGGTTTTTGAAGAATACTTTAACTTTATAACCGCAACTCCGGATAAACTCATTTTCCGCTATGGTCAGAAAAAGGAAGCCGAACTGGAATTTTTCTTGAACGGTAAACTCATTACCAAACGCAATGACCGTGCCGGAAGGGTGGTGTTTGACCAACTTGCTCCGGCAACCGCATACGAAGTTGTCGTCAAACGCTCCGGCAAAGTTGCTGCACAACGCAAAATTGTCACGCCCGTTGAGCCTCAAGGCAAACTGCTTTTGAAAATGGGATTGGTCGCCGACCCCCACCTGTCACTCAAGCCTGATGTGCGTTACGGCAGATTGCACAGCAAAAGCATTGAAGCATTGCACAACGCCTTTGCCGATTTGAGCGGAAAGTGCGACTTTATCGCCATGCCCGGCGATGTAACCGATGCCAGCACTGCTGAAGAGATGAAAGCGGTGGCTGATTTGCTGAAAAAGTTCCCGAAAACCAAAGTTTACGCCGTCCCCGGCAACCACGATTTGATGGAACGCAAAGCCTTCGGCAAATTCTGGAAGAAAAACTTCGGCGGTGCCCGTTTGGAAAAACAGGGCAATATCCAGATACTTTTGCTGGATACCTGGAACGGCAAACTTACCGACAAGCCGGAAAATATCAGGGCCATCGAAGCTCTTGACCCGGCAAAACCGGTGATCATTTTCAGCCACTTTCAGCTGACAGCCAGCGTAAAAATCAAGATCAAAGACAGTTTTTTGCGGGACGATCCGGCGGCAGAAAAATATTTGCAGAAACTTTCCTCCATGCGGGGCATGATTTTAGTGGGGCATAAAAATATTGCCGTTACCGCCAAACTGGGCAATCTTGTGCAAATCAATCTGCCCCAGCTGACCCAGTTCCCTGCCGGATATATCTATGCAAAAGTCTATACTGACGGCGTACTGCTGGAGTTTTGCCCGGGGCTGGATGAGTTCTTTGATGAATACAGCCGCATCAGGAGCGTACTTTTTACGCAGAACGCCGCCCGCCGGGATAAGTTCAGCTTGCCGGTCTGGAATGCCTTTTACCCTATGGTTCTGAAGTAAGTTTACCGGAGAGTCAGCTATGTCTTCAACTGTTGTATCTGATGAAATAATGCGGAAAAAGAAGTTTTTCATCCTTTTCTGCGGTATATCGATTTTTTTCCTGACCAGCATGGCAAAGGTTTTGATCCCTGCCACGATTTTTCAGGATCTGTTGAAAATGAATATGGATGTAACCAGGATCGCTTCGCTGGGGGCGGCGTTCCTTTACTCCTATGCGGCAAGTCAGCTGGTCATGGGCTGTTTTTCCGACCGCTACGGCGGGGTGCGGATATTGCTTATGGGTGGGAGCATGTTTGCTTGCGGCACGATCATGTTTCCTTTGATGGAAAATTATTACCTTATGATACTTTTCCGGATCATAACCGGTTTTGGAGCCGGGACGATCTTTCTGGGAGTAGCCAAACTGCTGGGCGATCTCTTTCCCGGCAAATTCAGTATGGCGTTGGGGGTGGTGCTGCTTTTCAGCTACTTCGGCCCCACTACCGGCACTGTGCCTATGGTCAAACTGGTGGAAGTCTGGGGCTGGCAGTGGGCGATGATTTTGCCGGGACTGGTGGCGTTGGTGCCGCTTGGGGTGATCGTTTGCAGTATGCAAGGAACTGTAAAGCCGGTTACCCGCGGGCAGACGCTGGAACCGTTGATTGTTATGGTGAAAAACTCAAAACTCTGGGTAAGTTGTTTTGCCTGTGCGGCGGTTTACGGCACTTATTACGCCATGGTAGGGCAGATCGGTCAGAAGATTTTTGTTGACCTTTTTAAGTTCACTTCCGGCAAAGCGGCACTGTGCATCATGGTTTTGACCGTGATCGTGGCGGTAAATAATGTGGTGTGCAATGTTATACTCAAATTTTTCGGCAACCGCCGTAAACAGGTCATCTTGTTGGGTACGATGCTTTCGCTTTCGGGGGTGCTGCTGGCAAAGTATGTGTTTGCTGCATCGCTTTCGGGGTGGTGGTTTATGGCGGCGGCGGTATGTACGGCGTTTCCGGCAGGATTTTTCTCGATTTTCAGCACGGTGGCTAAAGAGCTTAACGATGAAAAATATATGGGTATGTCGGTTGCGTTCATCAACTTTATGGCGTTTGTCTTTATTTCTTTGTATCAGAATATTACCGGGTATGTGCTTAAAGCCTTTCCGCCGCCGGAAGGTTCGCTGGCGTTTCCGCTGGCGGCTTATCAGGCAGTTTACACCTTCTTTCTGATCGGGGCAACAGTAAGTTTGATCGCCTCGCTTTTGATGCCCGAAACTTTCCGTAAAAAATCCAACTGAATTTCAAATAGAGGAGCCTGTACTATGGCAGAAAATTCCATGACCTACGCTGCACTGACCAGTGCCGGTAAAGAAAAATATCTTTTCAACAGTGGCTCAAAAGTCCAATACCCTGCGGGCGAAGTTGTGGAGTGGTACGGCTACCGGCGGCACAACTTTGAGCTTGAGGGCTGCAAAGGTTTTATTGTGGAACCGCCCCATCCGGCACCGGGACTGCCCTGGAGCTGGTGTTTGCAGTGGGCGGAAGCGTTTGTGCCGAGAACTCCGGCATTGCAGCTGTTGGAACGGGGATTCCACCATGTTTATATGGATGTATTTTCTACATATATGAACGATGAGGGCGTAAAAAAGCTGGAAAAATTCTACGACCTTTTGCAGAGTATGCACTTTGATAAAAAAGCCGCCCTTATCGGTATGAGCTACGGCGGGCTTTTCTCTCTGCGGTGGGCGGCAGAACACCCGGAAACGGTGGGAGCGATCTATCTGGATGCTCCGGTGTGCAGTTTGTCATTTACTGCCGAAAGAGTGGTGGATGCCAGTTTGCCCTCGCTGAAAACTTTTCTGGAGGGCGAAACAGCCAAACACTTTAAGGCTTATAATGTAAAGAGTGCTGAAGAGTTGAGAAATCACCCCAAGAGTCCGCTGAATAATTATCGACCCATCGCCGAAGCTAAAATACCCATTCTGGCGATCCGCAGCGGGCAGGATCAATCGGTGATCCCCGAAACCAATATTGACATTTTTGCGGAACGATTGAGTGCCGCCGGGGGCAATATCCAAGTCATCCGCCGGGATCTTTACGGCCACCACCCCCACGGGCTGGACGACCCCACGCCGCTGACCGGTTTTATACTTGATCACTACCCGGAATTCAAGGCTTGAACTGTTTATAAACGCAATCCGTTTTGATAAGAGTGGGCGTGCCGGGCGTTCCCGCAGCAATACCCCGGCAACAGCTTTGCGGCATGTTTTGTCGGACTTGTCCGACCAGTCAGACCAGTCCGACTTTTACTTGCACAACTGTTTGGTTATGTTCACAGCGTTGGTTATACAGCTGGCTATCTTATTTATATCCAACGTGGCAATGGTATCCAGCGGGGTGTGGAAATCCTTGAACTTGGCGTGGCTGTTGAACCAGAGTGTGGGTATGCCCAGCTTGTCAAAATTTTTGTCGTCGCCCGCCATTTTTATCGGCAGAATGGGGTAAACGGTGTCAAAATCATTGAGCAATTCTTTTCTGCCCACATGCAGCACCTCTTCCGCCCAGGCAATGCCGACGCTGTCAAAGTTCATAAAAAATTCCCACTGCCGGTCGGCGTGATCTCTTACATAGGCTTCGCTTCCGGCAGGGTAGCCGGGAGTTATGCAGTATTCTTCGGCATCAAAAGAGACAAATTCCAGCGTGTATTCTTTTAATTCATCTTTGAGCAATCTTGCCAGCTCCAGTATGCATGCCACGCCCGAAGCGTTGTCGCACGCCGCCTGACCGATGGGGGCTCCGTCGTGATGAGCTCCGAAGATTATCCGCTTGCTGCCGGTGCCGGGTCGGATCGCTGCTACATTGTAAGAGTTTCCGGGAAAAGTGTTTGCATCAATAAAGAGCTTGTAACGGTGGTGGCGGTTCCGGGCAAGATAGTAGGCTCCTTCTTCGGAAACAACTGCTGTCCCCAGCGTTTGCAGATCCGGTGAACGCTGGATCTTGGTGCTTGCAGCACAAGTGGTGTGATAGGTTGAATCGCTGATAAAAACCGCTGCCGCCGCGCCCAGCTTATCCAGAGCTTCGGCAATGCCGTTTCTGCCCCGGATATCGGCACCTTCGCTGAAAAACTCCACCACGCAAAGTTTATCTTTTACCTCAATATCGTTCAGATTTGCCAAATCTTTATCCGTAAGCCATACCGGAACTCCGGAAACATTGCAGCTTTGAGAAAAAAAGCAGGGTAAGGCGGTGGGTACTTCGCAGCAGCCGTTGTCCAAATCGGCAAAGACCATGCCACGGTAATCCCAGTTGGTGGTGGGGAACGCTTCCTGTTTTACATCGGTGTAACCGAGGCTGCGGAATGTTTTTTCTATATAGTCAGCAGTGGCTTTCACCCCCGGCGAACCCACATGGCGGCTGGGCACCAGACAAATTTCCTGCAAATGTTTTTCAATATTTTTTACCAGTTTATCCATTGTTCAATCCAGCTCCATAAAATAGGTCGTAGAATCAAGGTGTTTGGTAAAACCCGCCCGTTCGTAGGCTTTGCGGGCGGGTTCGTGAGCGTGATCCATGCCGGTTGTGACTTTTGCGACCTTTACTCCGGCAGTGCGGAATTTTTCCAGCACAAACTTATACATGGTTTGCCCGATACCTTTCAAGCCGGTGCCCGGTTTAGCGGCATTGTTGCATATTTCAGCAAAGTCCCCATCGATTTTGTAAGTTATAAAGCCCACGACTTCGCTATCGTGTTCGCAGACAAAAATATCATACAGCTTGCTGTCGATCTGCCACTTGACCTGCAACCCTTTGCTTTTATCGTCGCCATCGGGATTGAGCATATCGGCAATGCGGTCGCCCAGAGCGGCACGGGACATCTTGCGGATCTCACGCCAAGAAGCGTTGGCAATATCCATAACTTTTTCCAGATCAGAAGCTTGATATTCACGCATCAACATAACTGCACCCTTTCACTGCTTGCATTATACTTTGAGATAGTATACACTGCAAAAAATGCTTTGTAAATGGCAAATTAGCGAAAAAATTTACCATTTTCATAAAAAATCATTCCTGGGGCATGATGTTTTCTTCGATTTTCCGGAATTTCCAATCGGCAGGGATCAGCCGCTCAAGAGTTATGGGTTCACTCATTTTGCCGAAAGATTCTATGGCGTAAATGCTGATCTTGTGCACTTCTCCGGCTATAAGCATATCGTCGGGCAATTTGAAGAACATGCGTTTTGCCTGATTGCATTTAAGTCGGTAAAAGTCAGAAATATAGTCCACACTTTTTACGGTTCGATAAACTCCGTTTTCATCTTTCCGTGCCGCTTCGATCCGGTAATACTGCACAAAATCATCGTGCTTTGCCGCTTCAAAAACAGCGTAAACAAAGCCGTAGTCGTACCGCAAAACAAATTCGGCGTTGGCGGGGAAGGCGGGGGGCATGCGTTCCGCAGAGCGTTTTTCTATGCCGTACTCCGGGTTTGCCGGATCGTAGGGCAGGGCAAAGCTCCACACTTTATCGGGCTTGATCTCGCAAAAGTCCTCCACATTATAGCGGTGTATATCTATATGGTCAGCAAAGACTTCCATATAAAGAGCCTGCACTGTTTCCCGGGCAAATGGCACTATGCTGTTGCAGACATTGAATAAGTTTTCGGCAACACAGCCGTAACTTAAAGTTGAGGTGGTAAAGGCGGTAAATTCATCTTGCCAGATACACCTTTCATCTTCCAGCGGGTAGTGGGTGTGGCCGGAGATGGAAATAACCTGCGGATATTGGTTGAAGAGTTCCCGCAACGCCTCTTTGCCCGCTTTGTTCCAGCTGCCCGACATGGTGTTGGCGGGGGGGAAGTGGGAAATCACAAAAATCGGTTTTTCTGCATCCCGTTCAGCGGCGGATTTCAGCTCCACAGCGAGTTTTCCGATCAGCTCGGGTGTGTAGTCGCAGTTGATATTTTCTGAAAGTGTTATAAAGTCATAACCTTTGATCACTGTGTGGTATGGGTTTTCATGGGGTATTTCCATTTTTTCGCAAAAACGCTTGAAAAGAAATTCCATGTTGCCGGGAATGTTGCGGTCACGCCCCCAGAGATCGTGATTTCCGGCACAGGCTATCTGCAGTGGTTCCGTGGTGGGGAAATACTCCTTGCACAGCTCTTTGTAGAGCGTGAAAGCCCCCGGATATTCACCCAGATCGGCAAGGTCGCCGGGCATGATGATGATTTCCGGATTTTTCGGGCTTAAAATTTTAAGAGCTTTTGCCAGATTGCTCATGCCCCAGTCTTCCCGGACATCATAACACTGGCTGTCGCTTACTATACCGATTTTCAGGATAGGTTCCATTATCAAATTCCTTTATTTGTATTCGGGCAGCATATTGCCGTGGGCGGCAAACAGTTCATCGCACATCTTTATTATATCGTCGATACTCAATTCCGCAGCAGTATGGGGGTCAAGCATGGCTGCCTGATAGACCGTTTCTTTCTTACGGTCAAAAGCGGCATCCACCGTGAGCAGCGTAGTGTTGATATTGGTCATATTAAGTGCGGCACACTGGGTGGGCAGCTTGCCCACAAATTCGCCCCGGATACCGTTTGCGTCAGCGATGCAGGGCACTTCCACTACCGCTTCCCGGGGAAGATTTGTTATATAGTTGTCATTCAAAATATTGCCGCCGAAGCAGTAAGGCTTATTGGTCACAATACCTTCCATGATCCCCGAACCGTACTCCCGGGAGAGGGTATGGCTCTGGACGGGGTTTGCCAGAATGGCTTGGTATTGCTCTTTCCACTTTTTGATTTGATTGACGCATCTTCTGGGGTACTCATCCAGCGGTATATTATATTCTCCGATCAATTCCGGGTAGCTGCGTTTGATCCAATAGGGCATGTACTCGGCACTGTGTTCGCTGGATTCGGTAACATAGTAGCCGAACTTGTTCATTATTTCCAAACGGACTATGTCGTAGTGCTTGTTCTCTTTTGCCTGCCGCATTTGGGGTACTTTTGCTTTGGATTCTTCCCGCAATGCCGGATAAATATCCACGCCGTTTTCGTCGTAAAGTTCCAGCAGCCAGCCCTGATGATTGATTCCGGCAGTCTTGAATTTGTAGGGCATTTTTTCAATATCTTCGAGTTTGCCGTGTCCCAGACTGGCGAGCAGTGCCGCCGCACAAACCTGTACCGAATGGCACAAGCCAACGGTTTTTATGGAACTGCCCCGGAGCATGGCACCGGTCAGAGCCGCCATGGGGTTAGTGTAATTTAAAAACCACGCATCGGGGCAGACTTCTTGCATATCATGAGCAAAATCCAGCATTACCGGAATCGTCCGCAACGCACGGAAAATTCCGCCGATACCCAAAGTATCGGCAATAGTTTGCCGCAAACCGTATTTTTTGGGGATCTCAAAATCGATCACCGTGGAGGGTTCATACCCGCCGACTTGAATGGCATTGACCACAAAGTCAGCTCCCGCAAGGGCTTTTTTCCGGTTTCCCACCCCGCAGTAACACTCAAACTTCATGCGGTTTTGGTTGATACTGCCATTGAGGGCGTTCAAAAGGGTCAAAGACTCCTGCAAGCGTTGAGCATCTATATCGTAAAGTGCGACCGTTGAGCTGCTTAAAGCCGGTCGGCACATGCAGTCACCCACGATATTGCGGACAAAGACGCTGCTGCCAGCACCCATAAAAGCGATTTTAGTCATAGTTTTCTCCATATTTGTTTTGCTATTTAAGATACAACATTTGAGCATAAAAACAAACCTTTTTACTGTGCTTTCGGTGAATATTTCAGTTTTTTTTGCAAATATTGCAAGTAAGTTGTCGAGCAAATTTGAAAAAAAACTTTTTAATAGTATAATAAAGTTTGTTGAATCCATATTGAGGGGGAGTGTTCTATATGCCTGTTATACCAAGTATCGGAGATGTTTTTTCCGGGTGCCAGATCCTTGCCAAGTGCGGCAGCGGTGCTTACGGCATAACATTTCTTGCCCGCAATCCGTTGGGGCAGCAGGTCATCATCAAGATCGTGGGTGATCTGAACGGCGGCGAAAGGGAGCTTGCCGGTTTGCGGAATTATATGCTTGTAGCGGGCAAACACCCCAATTTACTGCAAATTTACCACATCGGCGAACACGAAGACGGCTTCTATTACACTATGGAAGCTGCGGATAATATCGGCTCTGACAGTGAATATATACCAGCGACCTTGGGAAATTTTTTCCGTCAGCAAAAGCGTTTTACTCCCGATGAAGCCGTGAAAATCATCCGGGAGCTTGCCGCCGGGCTGCAGGTTATGCACAATGCCGGTTTGATCCACCGGGACATCAAGCCCGATAACATAATCTTTGTCAACGGCAAACCCAAATTGAGCGACCCCGGGCTGGTGATAACTTTGGGCGAAAATGCCTCCTTTGCCGGAACCCCCGGCTTTATTCCGCCGGAACTGCTTGCCGGGGGTGGTGTGGTGGATCATAAAGCGGATATTTACGCATTGGGCAAAGTCTTTTACTGTCTGGTGACCGGCTTGCCTGCCAAACGCTACCCGGAATTGCCGGTAAATTTAAGGATAGATGTCTGCCGCCAGCTCTACCCGGTATTGACCAGAATGTGCAACAGCAAGCCGGAAAAGCGGGTTAAAAGTGTTGAAGAAATGCTCCAAAATCTGCCGCTGACTTTGAAGAACCCCAACTGTTTGGAGCGTATCTACGAAGATTTCCGGGGCTGGAAACAGCTTTATGTGCGTAAATACCGTATTATCAAATATACATTGCTGGGAGTATTTGCACTGGCTTTATTGGGGATGGGAGCTTTTTATATAAGGCAATATCAAATTCGTTCCCATGCAGAAAAAATCCGCACTGCTATCGAAAAATTCCGGAAAATAAATCAGCAGCGGCGGGATTTGGAACTTTTGCAGTTCAAGGTTTATTTGCCGGAAAAAACTAATCAATACACGCGTTTGCAGGTAAAACTGCATAAGGCTGAAAAATCCCGCGATCCCCGGCTTGCTTTCAAGGCAATGAAAGAGTTGGAAAGTTTTTTAACTCATTGTGCAGCAGAACTTGTGCCCAAACTGCCGGAAAATGCAAGCAGCATGGCTGCCGGGGAGCAGGCGGTCGGGGCAATGTATGGATTTCTTGCTTCTCCGCTGGCTGAATATCTGACGGAAGATAAAAAGGCAGCTTTACGGTCTGATCTTGATAAATTCAAAAAGAATTTGTATGCCAACTCGAACGGTTTGCACTGCGGCAGAGATTTGGATAATATGCAGTATTATTTTATGCCGCTTAAATTCCTGCCGCCGGGAGCTGTTTTTATGCCCCACACCGGCAAGTCCGTAAAAATACCCTATCACTTCTGGATCGGTAAACACGAAGTTATCAGCGAAGATTTGGAAAGAAGGATCGGCATATCACCCCAGATGGGGGTGGGCGGCAGCAACCCGGTGGAGCGGATAAGCTGGAACGATGTACTCTTTTATTGCTGGAAACTTACCAATCTGCTGAAAGAGCAGAATATTCTGCCCGAAAATTACATTGTCCGCCCACCTACTGAAGCTGAATGGCAGTTTGCTGCCGACAACGGCTGGCTGGGCAAAGATACAACACCTTTGGTCGAACGGGCCTCCATTGCAGTAAATTCCCAAAAACGCACCTGGCCCGCCCGCCGGATGAAACCCAACAAGCTGGGTATATACGATATTTACGGCAATGTTGCCGAAATCGTACAGCCCATTGAACCAACTGCCATGCAAAATAGCGTGATCGTCCGGGGAGGGAGCTTTACCGGCAGCGAAAAAGATTGCTATAAGCGTATAGAATATTTGAAATATCAGAACATACCCTACAATATCGGGTTCCGCATAGCCGTTGCTCCCGGCAGTATGGATTACTTTGACCGGGAGTTCTTTCTGGGCGGTGCCGTGCAAGCCAATTTGCGGGGCAAAGTTTACGAGCTTTTAGGGGCAAATGTGTGTTCCTTCCACTGGCACCGGGCTAAAGACCTCTGCACTTTGCTGGGGGGAGTTCTTGCCGAAGTCGAGGATGCCGAACACCTTGCAGAGATCCGCAAAGCTCTGCCCCTGACTGGCAAGTGGGAAACTTTTCTGGGCGGGACCCGGGTGGATGGCAAGTGGCTGTGGGATTCCAGCCGCCGCCCCGTAAACTTCGGCAAATGGCGTAAAGCCAAGCGGCAGAACGATGAAAAACATCTGACGCTGGTCGGCAATCTCTGGGATCGTACCAAAACACGCACTTCAGGAATATTGCTTTGCCAGTGGAGCGAAAAATCCTACGATCAACGCAACCGCCAGCTGGTCAGCGGCAAAAAGCTGCCCTTTGAATTATGCCGGTTCGACTATAAAGGAAAGCGGTATATACTTTTCGGGCTGAACGGTCACTGGCTTACTGCCAAGCGGGTCTGCGAACTCCTTGGCGGCACCCTTGCCATGGCAGACCGGGAGGATATTAAAAATGTATTTATAAAAAAGTTGGCTCCCTACCGCAAGCACCGTATCTGGCTGGGCGGCTACTGCAAACGCGATAAATGGTACTGGCTCAACGGCAAAGCTGCTTCCGTACCGCAGGAAGAACGCATCCCGCGGTCTATCCCCACAGCCAATTTGAACTATATAAGCTTACATAACGACTTACTGTACAACAGCCCGGCTCAATCCGGATGTATGTTTTTGTGCGAATGGCGGCTCAATTCGGCTTCTTCGCACTGACGGTAATGGGCGATCAGCTGCTTGAGCTTTTTCAGACACCGGCTGCGGATAACATATATATTGTTCGGAGTTTTGCGGGTCACTTTGACTATATCTTCAACCGGGCGTTTCTGCACCACTGACATATAGAAAACATTATAAGTATCAGTATCAACAGCGAGTTGCAGATCTTCTAATGCTTTGGTAAAGATAAAATTACGCCACTCTTCCATATAAAGTTCGTCGATGCCGTCCGGGTAATCATCATCCGGAGGCATGGGCGGCGGCGGAGTTTGCCGGTTTTTGCGGAATATGCGTTCAGCCACATTATTGGCAAGTTTTCCAAGATATTTCCGGAAAGCACCCGGCTGTTGAGGCTCCGAGAGATATGAATCCACTTTTTTCCAGAAAATCACCATTACATCTATCATAAGATCGTCGCACTCCTCTGCCGTAAGCTGGCGTTTTTCGCCAATGCGGCTGATCATGGCGGCGTAACGGCTGTAAAATTCGTGCCACGCACTTTCGCTGCCCGACTGGATCTCCCGCAGCAGCGAACTTTTAGTGGTCAGAGAGAAGGTTCCGCTCTGACTGATGTTTTCAGATATTTCCATAACAATTTTCCCCGTTGTTTCCCCTGAAAAACTTTATACCGGGTAATATGGCATAAAAATTATATTATACAAATAAAATATAGTACCCATACAAAGTTTTTCTGAAAAAATTCTGCATTATTTGAAAAATTCCATGCTTGTAGTATAGTAAAACAGCAAAAATGGAGCAAATATATGAGTAAAGAAAATATTGCCAAACTTTATAAACTTCTGGAAACCGATCTGGTTTTGCGGGAAAAAGCCCTCTCCTTTCAGAAAATGTATGATCAACAGGAACAGGTGATCGACGCCTTTATGGCATTTGCCGCCGATCTCGGCTACACCTTCACCTTTCAGGAATTCATGGAATACATGTACGAACACGCTGAATAATGGCGGTCGCAACTGTTGGCTTGCAGGGTATGGGAAAGTATGGGAGAGTATGGGAGTATACTGCCGCCTACGCACAACACAGCCCCAGTTGGCGGCACCAGTCGCCTACGCACAACACAGCCCCAGTTGGCGGCAATATTCTCATACCTTCCCATATCTTCTCATACACTCTCATACCTTCCCATAAAATAGCCGCCATCAACCGCCTTGCCGGGCTTGCCCCGCAGTCAGGCGGCAGTCAGCCGCCCGCTGCCGCTTCTTTTCACCATTGGGCGTTTTCGTCGTTGTTCCGCATTTTGGTTATGGTGCCGGTGGTGGAAAAGCCGTTTACGAATGGTATAAAGAGTATTTCCGTATTATTTTCCAGCAACGCCTGCCGTTCGCCGGGGTCGAGAGTTTCCACGGTGTAATCTCCCCCTTTTACATAAACATCCGGAGCCAGTGCCGCCAGTTCGGCGGTGCAGCGTTGGGCATCAAAGATCACTGTGGCATCCACCGACGCCAGTCCGGAAAGGACAAACGCCCGCGAATACTCATCGTTCAGCGGCCGGGTGGGGCCCTTGAGTTCCCGCACCGAGTTGTCGGAATTCACCAGTACCAGCAGGGCATCGGCCGCATTTCTGGCACTGTCGAGGTACTCTACATGCCCCCGGTGCAAAAGGTCAAAGCAGCCGTTGGTCACTGCCAGTTTTATGCCTTGCCGCCGCAAAGATTCACGCCACTCCAAAGCATCAGCCAAACTCATGACTTTGTCGCCGGGATAAACTCTGTTACCGTTACTCATAAAACAGTTTCTCCCATTATGAACCCGGCTGCAAAGTCAGCAGAAATTCTATGTTGGTACGCACTTTTTTGAGCTTTGCCACCAACAGTTCCATAGCTTCTGCCGCCGACGCTCCGTTTAATGCTTTACGCAATATCCAGAGTTTTGCCAATTCGTCCGGGTGCAGCAGCAATTCTTCTTTACGGGTACCGGAAAGCTCCACATTGATCGCCGGATAGACCCGTTTATCTGCCAGCGAGCGGTCAAGGTGCAGTTCCATATTGCCGGTGCCTTTGAATTCTTCAAAAATCACATCGTCCATGCGGCTGCCGGTGTCGATCAATGCTGTGGCAATAATGGTCAGACTTCCTTTGCCTTCGATGTTGCGTGCCGCACCGAAAAAGCGTTTGGGTTTGTGCAATGCGTTGGCATCCACCCCGCCGGTAAGGATCTTGCCGCTGTGGGGCTGCAAGGTGTTGTATGCCCGGGCCAGACGGGTGATGCTGTCCAGCAAAATCACTACATGTTCGCCGTATTCCACCATGCGTTTGGCTTTTTCGATAACCATTTCGGCAACCTGCACATGGCGTTCCGGCGGTTCATCGAAGGTACTGCTGACCACTTCGGCATCCACACAGCGTTCCATATCGGTAACTTCTTCCGGGCGTTCGTCGATCAGCAGCACGATCAATTTTACATCGTCATTATTTTTACGGATGCTGTTGGCGACTTTCTGCATAAGAACAGTTTTACCGGTACGGGGCGGGGCTACGATCAGACCACGCTGCCCCCGTCCGATGGGGGTCACCAGATCCACTACCCGGGTGGAGATCTCGTTGGGGTCATTTTCCAATATCAGCCGCTGGGTTGGGAAGTAGGGGGTCAGGCTGTTGAAGGGAATGATATGTTTTTTGCGTTCGGGTATATCGTTGTTGATAGTTTCAACCTTGAGCATGGCAAAAAAGCGTTCTTTTTCCCGCGGGGTGCGGATCTGACCGGCTACAAAGTCCCCGGTTTTCAGTGCAAAACGCTTGATTTGCGACGGGCTCAAATAAATATCTTCGCTGCAGGGCAGGTAGTTGTAATTGGCTGAACGCAAAAAACCGAATCCTTCCGGCAGCACTTCCAGATAGCCGCAGCCGTACATCTGACCGCTTTTTTCCGCATTGGCTTTGAGGATGGCAAAGACCAATTCATGTTTTTCCAAAGCCCCCACGCCTTCAATACCCAGTTCTTCAGCCATTTTGGAGAGTTCGGGCATATCTTTAGCTTGCAGTTCAGCAATGTTGATCGAAGGAGCTATGTAGTCCCGCTGGAACTGCTGACCGGGGTTTTGATTGGGATTTACATTGCCTGCCGGAGCTTCGGCAGAGCGGTTTTCGCTGTTGTAATTAGCGTTATTATTATTGTAATTACCGTTGCGGCGGTTGCCGTTGCGGTTGTTGTTATAATTGCCGTTGCGGCGGTAATTATTATCCCGGTTGTCGTTATAATTTTCGCTGTAATCTTCGTAATCCATGAACTCCCGTTCACGCTCACGGTTCAATGCTGCTTCGTACTCGTCGGCTTCGTTGCGGGGGGCACGGTCGTTGCGTTGATAATTTTCGTCGTAATTATTGCGTTCACGCCGGTAATTGTTCCGCTGATTGTTGTTGTGCTGGCGTCTTTGCTGCATGGGATTGCGGAAACGCTGCTGCGGTTGAGCGTTTTCTGCAGCCTGATTTTCCACTGCCGGAGCAGCCACCGCAGCCGGAGTCGGAGTTGCCGGGATTTCTGCCGGAGTTGGAGCCGCAACCGGGGCGGGTGCTGCCGGGATCTCTGCTGGGGCTTCAACCGCTGGTGTTTCGGAAACTTTCACCGCATTTTTGCGGGGTCTGCCCACCCGTTTTACCGGGGCAGGGGATACTTTCGCCGGAGCCGGTGCTGCCGGAGCTTCTGCCGCACTTGCCGCTGCTTCAGCAACAGCTTCTGCTGCTTTTTTCGGCGGTCTGCCGCGGCGTTTGGGAACTGGGTTTTCGGCTGCTGCGGGGGCAACCGGCTGTTCTTTCATTTCAGACTTTGCTTCTTCATTTTGAATTGCCATAAAAGCTCCTTTATTTTTATAATATTTCAAAAAATATTCAATTTTTCTACAATATTCCGGCACTGTTTTTCCAGCTGCTCCAGAGTGCCGGTGTTGATTATGCCGTAATCGGCGGCGGCGAGTTTTTTATCCGGGTGCCACTGCAGCCGTTCCCGGCGGGAACACTCGGCGTGATCCCAGTTGCGGGCGGCCAGCCGCTGGCGGCGAAGCTCAAACGGGCTCCAGATGCAAATGATTTTATCGCACAAATTTTGCATGTCTTTTTCAAACAGCAAAGGTATTTCCATAATTACCGGTTCGGTTTTTGAGCGGTAAAAACTTATTTTTTCGTACAAATACGGTGTAACGATGCTTTCCAGAAATGCCAGATCGTTTTCGTCCCGGAAGACGATATTGCCCAGTTTTTTCCGGTCGATTTTTCCACTGTCGTCCAGCACCGACGGCCAGCGTGCCGCCACTTTGTTTATACCTTCAGTTGTGGTATAGAACTCATGGCAGATTTTATCGGCATCGGTACATGTGATGCCCAGGCGGGAAAAACACGCCAAGGCAGCACTTTTGCCGCACCCGATTCCCCCGGTCAAAGCAATAAACATAGAAAAGATCCGTAAAGCAGTTTTACAGTTTTCCGGCAAAAAATAATTATAAAGCGATCAAATTAAAAGATGATTTTTCGCTGAATAACGAATATGGATTTCCGGAAAGCTTGTTAGCAATAAAAAAAACTCACACATTTGTTGGACAACTTATTTGCGATAAAAGTTGCCTTGCTTTATATTATACAGCAAAAATAATAATATTGCAAATAAAAATGGATTTTTTTTCAGGTTTTGACTATGAAAAAGGCACATGTTGTTGAGAAAAAGCGGTTATACAGCGGAAAATTTCTGGCACTTGAACTTTTAACTTACGAACACGATGACGGAAGATTGCTCACTTGGGAAGCGGCAATGCGTAACCCTTCGGTTTCTGCCGTGATGATATTACCGGAAATCAAGCCGGATAATGAAATAATCGTCATCCGTCAATTCCGCCCCCCCACCGGCAAATACACTTGGGAAACTCCTGCCGGTTTGATCGACCCCGGCGAAGACCCCGCCGTTGCCGCTTTGCGGGAATTAAAAGAGGAAACCGGCTATTCCGGCAAACTGACGAGGCTGCTGCCGCCCAGTTACAGCACCGCCGGTTTGACTGGCGAAAGCGTCTATATGGCGTTTGTGGAGATCGACGGCAAAGAGTATCCGCCGGAACGCCCGCTTGCCACGGACTTTGACGACAGCGAAAGTATAACCACTTACCGGATAAAGAAGTCAGAACTCAATGGATTTCTGTTGAATAAAATTTCTGAAGGCGACGGGGTGGATTCAAAACTGCTGCTTTACAGCGAGCTTATACGGTAAAGCAGCAGTTGAAAATGCGATCATTTGAATTGATTGCGGACAAAGTCTTCGATTTTCTTTTTAGATTCTTCCGAAATCGAGTGACTGCTGCGGTACATGTGGAAAATTTCTTTATTGTTTCCGGGCACTGCATTGTAAAGCGAATACACTGACGAGGGCGAACAGGTGGTATCCACAAAACCTACGCTTACCAGCACCGGCACTTTGATTTTGGACGCAAAGACCGCAGTATCAAAGTAGCCGTAAACTTTGTCGGCTTTGCCTTTCAAAACTCTGTGCAGCTGGGGCCAGCCTGCCTGGCGTTGGTCTTTCCAGCCATCGTGGTCAGCCAACGCCGGAACACTGGCGGCGGCACCTTTTACATTTTTGTTCAAATAAGCCAGCACGATAGCTGTGCCGCCGCCCTGACTGTTGCCGCAAGCAACCATCTTGCCATTGTATTCGGGCATTTTTGCCACATAGTCAGCGGCACGGCTTACTGCCAGCCACACATTGCGGTAAAGGTATTTATCGCGGTTGTCGGCGTTTTCTTTGAAATAATCTTTAGTTTTGAAAGATTTGCGGTATTCAGCATAACGCTTCCGCTGCAAATTCATATTTTTTTCGGTGCGGAAGGTATGCACATTCATCCAAAGCTGGATGGAGGTTACTTGGTTGGCCAGATAAGGTACCGGATCGGTTCTGCCTGCTCCGGCTCCGGGAACCCCGATCAATGCCGGATATTTGCCGGGTTTTGCCGGGACACTGATAAATCCGTCAATGGCACCGGTTTTATCCGGGAATTTGACCAGTATGCGTGATACTTTATAACCGGGGCGTTTGATATCGTCTGCCGGGGTCACCACGATTTCGGCATTTTTGAATTCTTCCAGACCTTTTGCCCAGAATTCATCAAAATCTTTGGGGGTAACGGTCATGGTCTTGAGTTTTTCCGGCTCTACGGCAGCTCCGCCATTGGCAGGCAGCAATTTGTTGTTTTTCCATTTTTCCTGCTTGCCGTCCGGCTTTTTATACATGCCAGCTTCGGCAAAAATAAAACCGGGGCGGTCGAGTTTTGCGGTAAAAGTTGCCGGATTGTTTTTTGCAAAGTCAAGCACGATTTTTTTAAGGACTTTGCCCTGATTGGCTTTTAAAACCACCTGACAGGTACCGGCGGCAAGCTTTTTATCCTTGCTCTCCCACGCAGTGGCGGTAAAGGTTACAGTTTCGCCAACTTTGTAGGTTCTGAATTCCGTCGGCATCATATCCAAACGGGCGGCGGCAAGCAGCAGGGCACTGAAGCTCAATACTGCGATCAGCGTGAATTTTTTCATAACAATACCTTTCGTTATTTTATTGTTTGCTCCAAATTCGTGTATTCAAATCAAGTTCTTCGACTAATTCCAGCAAATTGCTTACTTCGTACAAGGTTTTTTCCAGCACAGCAGCATTGGCAAGATCGCTCCATGACGGCGGCTCCAGCCAGCCGGAACTGCGGCTGAATGCCAGTATCATATTATTGTTCATAAAAAGCACCCGGATCGGCGAACTTTCGGCAGCTTGCACTTTCAGCAGCCGTTCCATAAGCTGGGGAGTCAATATATAGCGAGCCTCCATGGGGTCCTGGCTGTAAACGGCAAACTTTTTTTCAAATTCCGGATTTTCCAACTTCACCAGTTTGCCGGATTCGGCTATGTTCATTTGCTGTAAAAAATTACCGATCAATTTGCCGAAAAGTTTTTCGGCGGTATCCGGCAGAACGGCGGTGCGGCTGCGGAAGTTTTTATTGAAGTCGGCTATAAAAATCACGCCCCGGAATATCGTGGTGTAGTAGGTTTTGCCATCCTTATCCCGGTGCCGATTTTCAATATGCACTTCGGCGGCGGTGATTGCAGTTTTGCCGATGGTGCCGGTCAGATGATCTTCGGAAGTGTAACGGTCAAAGCTGCCGAACAAATCAAAGCTGCGGAATTTGCTTTGCGAGAGCCCTTTCTCCGGAGAAAACTTCAAATCCGGCAGCAGGGCTTTGACCAGCACCGGCACTATTTCGCAGCGGTAAAACTTCCGGCGGTTGTGATTTCCGGAAGCAATGACCACGGCCCCTATCACCATTCCGGCAATGGCGGTAAAGAGCACAACCTCATTTGCCCGGACAAAAAAGAGCAGAGCAAGACTTACTGCGAAAATTGCCAGACCGGTGATCCAGCAGTTTTTACGCTTCCGGTCAAATTCTTCCAGTCGGAGCCTTAAATCGCCGGCAAAAAGTTCCCCGGCGATTTTACGGCAATCGAATTGAGGAGTATTAACGCTCATAATTCAACTTTTACCGGTTGAAAAGAGCGTTTACATCCACATTCTGTTTTTCGCTTTCCGGAATGGTGAAAAGCTCCCGCTTGCTCAATCGCATCATGGGAGCAAAAAAGCATCCCGGAACCATTTGTATAGCGTTGTTGAAATCAGTTACCGCACTGTTGTAAGTCCGGCGGGCGGCGGCAAGCTGTTCTTCGATTTCGTTGAGCGACCGCTGCAAGTGCATTACATTTTCGGAGGCTTTCAAATCCGGATACGCCTCCATCTGCACCATGAAATTCCGCAGCGAACCGGTCACCTGGCGGTCAAGATCGCTTTTTTCTGCTACCGTTTTGGCGTTGGCACGCATTTCGGCAATCTTGCTCAAGGTTTCGCTTTCGTGTTTCATGTACTGCGAAGCGGATGCCACCAGATTCGGTATCAGGTCGAAGCGTTTTTTCAAATACGCATCCACCAGCGCCATGGCGTTATCCACCACATTGCGTTTCATGATCAAGCTGTTGAAAATGAAAATGAATAATACTACAAATACCAGTACGATGATTCCCAATACCGACATGATTCCCAAACCCTTCCTGTTTTATTTTACAGTGTAAATATACTCTTCTTTTTCAGTGGAATATTTCCGTTCCACATTATAGCTTTCCGGATTTGCCGCCGCCCGGTTGAGCCAGCCGGCTACAGTGTTGACTGCCGTGGGCATACCGGCGGCAATCGCCAGCTCCTCGGCGGTACCATTTACCGTTTTGGTCAATTCCGCAAAGAGCTTTTCCCGGATTTCCAGCATGCCGTTGGCAGCCAGTTTGTATGCCTGCACCCCCGGCTGGTGGAAAGCGTTGATGTGGATGAATTCAGCATAGATTGCCACTGCCCGCTCGTAAAGAGCGATCAATGTACCTAAATTGGCTGGCGATATGGTACTGATCTCCATAGTTATCACCGGCCGTTTTTTATTGCTCAATGCCGCTGCCAATCCGTAGAGGAAGCCGTGGAGATAGTCGCCCATGTTGCGGCTGCCGTCCAGCGGAATATTTTCCGCATCGTGCATTACCTCAATAAAAGTGGCAAAGAAGTCATCCCGCCCGTCGTTGAGCTGCTGGATAAAGGCATGAGCATCGGTGCCGCCCTTGTTGCCGAATACATTCAAACCCTGATTGACCGGTTTGCCATCCAGATCCAGCTCTTTGCCCAGACTTTCCATGACCAGCTGCTGCAAATAGCGTGCCAGCAATACCAGCCGGTCAGAGTAGGGCACGATGACCATATTCCGGTCGCCTTTGCCATTGCCAGCTAAATACCATGCTGCAGCCAGCATAAGTGCCGGATTGTTTTCAATATTGCTGTTGCGGGTCCAATTATCCATGCGGCAGGCTCCATCCAGAAACATCCGGAAGTCTATACCGGTCAACGCCGCTGGTACATGCCCCACAATACTGGTTTCGCTGGTGCGTCCGCCAATGGATTCAGCCATGGGAAATACCTTCATAAAGCCCATTTCTTCAGCTTGCTTATCCAGCAAACTGCCTTCCATAGTCACAGCACAGGCGTAATCACCGTAGTTCAAACCTTTTGCTTTATATATGTTGATCAAGGCGGTCAGGTTGTTGAGCGTTTCCCGGGTGCCGCCGGATTTGGAAACGCAGAGCTGCAAGGTGCTTTCCAAATCAATGACTTCCAGCAGATCTTTCAATCCGGCGGGGTCGGTGTTGTCCAGAAAATAGACCCGTAAGCCATTATTCCGCTGTGTACGGCTTTTTTCGTTCCAGTAAGGGCCGTTGATGGCAAACTGCAAAAGCTGCGGCCCCAGTGCTGACCCGCCGATACCGTTTATCACCACTGCCTCGAACTCTTTACCGGTGCCGCCGGTTATTTTGCCATTGCGGATAGCTGCGGCAAATTCCTCAACTTCCCGGAAAAGCTCCGAAGTCCGGTAGTTTGCCCGGTCGGTAAAGTGGGTCACTTTGCGGTTTTCATCGGGGTTTTTGATCGCCCCGGCTTCCAGTTCCGCCATCTCTTTCATGGCGGCAGTAAACATACTCTGCATATCCAGCAAAGATTTTTCATTGATATTCATTCGCGAAAAATCAATGGTAAAACCGCTGTATGCGTCGGTCATCGACATGTTCATTTCAGATCTCTCCCAAATATATTATTCCTGCCCGTAAGCTGCGGCAAGATATTCTACAAATTCTTTATCAGTATCCAACCAGTCAACAGATTTCAGTTGGCTCTTTTTCACCCAGCAAAATTGCTGATTTTCCCGTGGCAGCACCTGACTTGCTTCTTGCCGGATCGCCCGCAAAAAATAGAGTATCAGGGTATTGTTATCCGGCGTTTTCACTGTTAAACGGTACATTTCGTCCAGCACCGTCACCCGGAGCGACAACTCTTCAATAAGTTCCCGCTGCAATGCTGCTGCCGGCGTTTCGCCCTTTTCCAGCTTGCCGCCGGGAAATTCCCACTTGCCTGCCAGAGCTTTACCGGCGGGGCGTTGGGCTGCCAGCAACTGTTGGGCTTGGTCAAAAACCACCCCGCAGACTACTTCAATAACTTTATTGCTCATGAATCCAATTCCTGACGGATCGCCTCCGTCAGCATTTTCTGACTCTTTACACCTATATTGACGCTTTTTACTTCACCATCCTTAAACACAATAAAGGTGGGGATCGTGCGTATATTATACTGTGCCGCCAGATTTTTGCAATTTTCTATATTTATCTTGCCTGCTTTCAGCTGATCGCTGCTGAATTCAGCTGCCGCTTTTTCCAGCACGCTCATCATCATCCGGCAGGGGCCGCACCACACTGCGTAAAAATCTGCAATGACAACTCCGCTTTTTACCGCTTCAGAAAAAGCTGCCTCGTCCCATTCCTGTACATTAGCCATGATAGAACTTCCTTTCTCGTTATAAAATATTGCATCGTGGCGATAAGATATACCGACAAACGCTTTTTTGCCAATGTTCATTGGCTTTTTTGTAAAAAAAAACGGAACGATCAGTTCAGACCGTTCCGTTTTATCAACGCTTATAAGCGAATCGGCTTATTCAGCCTTGGCTTCTTCGGCTTTCGCAGCAGCGACAAACTTCAGAATACACATTTCGCAAGCATCGCCGCGGCGTTTGCCCAGCTTGATGATGCTGGTGTAACCACCCTGACGGCCAGCATAGGCCGGAGCGATTTCGGCAAACAGCTTGGCAACCATGTCAGCTTTACGCAGAGTGCTGATTGCCAGACGACGGTGGTGCAGGTCGCCCTTCCTACCCAGAGTGACCATCTTTTCGGCAACACGACGGGCTTCACGGGCCTTGACCAGCGAAGTGGTGATCTGACCATGTTCGATCAGACTGCATACCATATTGGCAAGCATGGCGGCACGATGGGCTCCGGTACGACCGACCTTGAATGTATGAACGCGATGACGCATTTTACTTTTCCTCCTGCTCTTCCTCGGGCTCCAAACGCACCTTGGCGGATTCAAGTTCCAGTGCCGCCAAAAGCGTATCACTGAAGGTCATGCCCAGGCTCAGACCGAGTTTGTCGATTTTTTCTTTGATTTCGTCGAGCGATTTTTTACCGAAATTGCGATATTTGAGCATCCGGCTTTCGGACTTGGTGCAAAGCTCGCCGATAAGTTTAATATTTGCATTGTTCAGGCAGTTCATAGCACGGACCGACAGATCCAGCGTATCAACATCCTGTGCGAGCAACTTGAAGATCTTCAGATCTTCTTCGCTCATCATTTCCCGGGCATCCTTTTCAACCGGCTGACCGCCAAGGAATACCTGAAGGTGATCCTTGAGGATCTGGGCGGCATTTTCCAACGCAGTTTTCGGAGAAATGCTGCCATCGGTCCAGATTTCGATCTCCAGACTGTCCATTTCGGTTTCTTCACCAACTCGGGCCGCACCCACATGATAGTTCACATGAGTTACCGGACTGAACAGACAGTCGATCGGAATGGTTCCGATCGAACGGGCTGCTCCGGCTTTTTCCACCGGCAGATAGCCCTTGCCTCTCACTACATCGATCTCGGCGCGGAAAGGCATGTTTTTATCGAGCGTACAGATCACCTGCTCGGGATTCAACACTTCGACGGTACCATCAGTGATGATGTCGCCAGCGGTTACTTCTCCGGCCTTGTCCTTGCGGATTTCAAGGGTCTTCTGCATGTCGCCATGCAGACAGAGCCGGACATTTTTGAGATTGAGGACGATATCTGTAATATCCTCGACCACATTGGGCAGCGAGGCAAATTCGTGCGACGCTCCATCAATACGGAGTGCAGAAATCGCCGAGCCCTCCATCGAGGAGAGCAGTACCCGCCGCAGAGAGTTGCCCAGAGTTTGTCCAAATCCGCTCTGGAACGGTGCCGCCGTGAATTTGGCGTAACGCGTCGTTGCAGTAGATTCGTCCATCACAAGGGCTTGCGGCATCGGGAATGAAGCTGCTAAGGTCATGTTTTTCCTCCAGCGTTTTTTATTTTCAACAAATAGCTATGTATCTCTCAAAACACGTTCTCCACAATATGCGGAGAACACTCACGCATTCAGCCGCAGTTAGATACGGCGGCGTTTCGGAGGACGGCAGCCGTTGTGCGGCACAGGCGTAATATCTTTGATTACGCTGATTTCCATACCGGCAGCAACGATTCCGCGGACTGCGGATTCGCGACCTGCACCGGTACCCTTGATCCGAACTTCGACTTCCTTCATGCCAAGCAGCTGGGCTTTCTTGGCAGCATCGCCGGCGATGACCTGGGCAGCGTAAGCGGTGCTCTTGCGGGAGCCTTTGAAACCGTTCTTACCGCCGGTCGACCAGCAAATGACATTACCGTGCAAGTCGGTAATGGTAACTTTGGTGTTGTTGAACGTACTCAGCACATACACAATACCGGCCGGAATATAACGGCCGCTCTTGGAGCGCTGCTTGACATCCTTTACTGCGGTTTCAGCAGCAGCTTCCACTGCGGGAGCTGCGGTTTCCACCTGAGTATTCAATTCTTCAGCCATGATCCTGAAAACTTCCTTCGATATTTGACTAAACTTCCTGTGTGCCTGTTCCCGCCTTTTCGGGGAACTTTACCGTTTTATGCACACTTGCTCCATTCCGCTAAAAGCGGATTACTTGGCCAGACGACGTTCGGTTTTATCGCGGATAGCACCGACAGTAACGCGTTTACCTTTACGGGTACGGGCGTTGGTCTTGGTCCGCTGACCGTGCACCGGCAGATGACGGCGGTGACGGATGCCGCGGTAGCAGTTGATCTGCTGAAGACGGCGGATGTCGGCCATAATCATACGACGCAAATCACCTTCTACCATGATTTCATTCTGAAGCATGACGGTGATCGCTGCAATGTGTTCATCAGTAAGATCCTTGGCACGCAGGTCAGGATCAATATTGAGTTTGGTTACAATCTGCTTGGCTATTGCCGGGCCGATGCCATAAAGATAGCGCAATGCAAATTCGACTTTTTTATTGCCGGGGATGTCAACCCCAATGATACGAGGCATAATCTCTTATTCCTTACATTAGAATCGGTTGTTCTTCAGCCCTGACGCTGTTTGTGACGGGGATTGCGGGAGCAGATCACATAGATCACACCCCGGCGTTTTACCACCTGGCAGTATTCGCATCTGCACTTTACCGACGCTCTCACTTTCATAGTGAAAATCTCCATTTTTTGCGAAATTAAGCGACAACAAAACCCCGACTTCACCATCCCTCCTGCAAATGACACCCTTTCGAGGTGCTTCGCGATCTGGCCGGTGGTCGGCGTTCACTTGCTCAACGGTTGGTCACGAGCGGTGGAATGTTGTCGATATGACAACCGGAACAAGCATGACATATAATATAATGCCATATCTGAATAATGCAAATTTAACTTTTAAGAAAAATCAAAATTGTTTCCTCTATTCATTAATATATAGAAATCCCTTTATAGAATACTGCTTTTTGGGCGATGATTGCTTGTGGCGGATTGCGGGATGGGGGATCGCCGAAACTGTTTTTTTATATATACAAGCTCTGTTCCCAATAATGGTTGATAAACTTGATTTATTCGGCTCGCACACAACCCGTCCCGATGAAGCATAAATTTTTATGCTTCGTCGGGACATATCCTGATGTGACCCCAAAAAATTGGACGGATTAATTACATGGAATGGGCTCGGAATTCAACCGGGCTCATTCCGTTTAGCCTTAAAGATACTCTTCCATTGTTGAAATAGCAAATATATTCTTCAAGTTTTTGTTGGAAATC
>JAZSHD010000092.1:0-31600 GCA_045533055.1 Victivallaceae bacterium
CAAATGTATGACCGGATAGGGCTTCCAGTCATAGGGCTTATCATAAATGGCAAGCCCTTTGAAAAGTTCTTTTTTACCTTCAAACACAGCTTTCAGAGTGGAAACAGTCAAAGACTTACCAAAGCGGCGGGGGCGTGAGAGAAAATAAGACTCGCCAGCCGGATTTATCAACTTCCAGATATACTCCGTCTTATCGACATAGAGGTAACCCGCCTGCCGTAATTTCTCAAAATTGTAAACGCTGCTGGTAATATCTTTCATTGTTATATGCTCCTCAATGAGTAATATACACTGTATTGACTGCATTTCCAATTATTTTATTTCATAAAATACAAAAAATCAGTTTTACCGCAACATAACCTCAGCTATCAGGCAAGCAGCAGCTCTTCACCTTGGGCTCCGACAAGTTAGAATACTCATTTTTGCCCAAGGGGGCAGCTGCGATGACAGATAATATACAGGAGCCAGAGCCGAAAGAAAAATATTTGCCCTTGCCCTCCGAAAACGGCGGACGCTTGGGCAGGTCGGAACTGAACGGGGCAGGGGAGTGTGCCCCGTTACAAAAGTTTGCTGATCTTCCGCAAGCCGGGAGTGACCGGTACTTATTTTTGCAGCCGCTCCAGTATTTCATCCACCCAGCGAGGGTCGCCGATGTGACCTCCCAGTTGACAGCCGGAACTGAACTGGTATTTATCGCCGGGGGCAGAGTGGCAGTCGCTGCCGGCACTGGAAAGCAGTTTGTGTTTCAGGGCATATTCACGGTAAAAAGGCGTAAGCTCTTCCGGAACCGAGGTGTGGGCACATTCGATGCCGTCGAATTGCAGAAGCTCCCGCAAAGCATCCATGCGTTCAAGATTATCCCGCTGGAAATATCTGGTGGGGTGGGCTATAAAGGTCAATGCCCCGGCTTTGCGTACTGCCGGCAGCACAAAATCGTAAGCCGGGTAAGGTTTGGGAGTTACTTTTTCGCTGCGGGGCAGGTTCCGGATAGTTTCCAAGTCGGGGAAAAGCTTTTTTTCTCCGATCAGGTAATCGCACTGAACTCCGGCTTGAACATGGGTAATACCTTGCACATTAAGCGTCTTTGCCGGACGGTAACGCTTCAGCAGCATTTCCCGCTCTTCCCGGCTGTAAGGATAGCCCAGTGCGGTCATATTCAAGCAGACGGAGTCGCCATATTCCCGCTGCCAGTTGTGATAGGCGGCAAAGACCTGTTGCAACTCCGGCGTAGGAACTTCCGGCATTCCCAGACAAACCATATCAATCGAGCCGAAGGGCGTACTGACTGTAAGTTCGGCTCCACGGATATAAGTAACATCCGGATATTTTGCTGCCGCCGCCAGCGCTTCGGGCAGCGAGTCCATGTGGTGGTGTTCGGTTATGGCTATATGAGTTATACCCAGACGGGAGGCTTCCGCAAAGTAAAACTCTACATCTGCAGTGGCATCGTAGCTCCAAAGCGTGTGCAAATGAAAATCAAAACTGTTCTTCTTTTCCCACATTTTTCACCTCTTACACTTTTTGATCATGAAACAACTTTGCCGGGCAGTTGCGGCTGATAATTCTTCGCCGCAGCTTCCAGAACTTCTTCCCAGCGGTCATTGCTGATTAATATAGCATCAAAACGGCTGGCAAGGTACTCTTCGATCAAACCTTTTACATAATATTTTTCAAATAATGCCCGGATCTTCTCTTTGAGCATTGCCGCCCGTTCCCGGGTTATCCTTACGCCATCGAGATAGTTGCGGGTAAGTTTGGGCGGAATCGCTCCCTTGCGGTAGCCTGCCAGCATCCCCTGATCGGCGGCAAAGCATCGCTCGCAATACTTGAAGAAACTGTCCATTTCGTTCAACACCCGCCAATGCTCCACGATATCCTGATTTTTGTTCACATCGATCAGCAGTGGTGCCCCCAGATCCGGGTCGCAGCCGATGCAGTCGGCAAAGTTGTGCATATCAAATTCCGGCGTACCGAAATACTCCGCTGCAAACTGGCGGTCAAACTCTGCACGGTCAAATTTGCCGTTTTTCAAGCCGTGTGCCAGATAAGCTGCCATATACATAGCTTCCGGCAAAGCGGCATTCAAGGGCGACAGGCATTGGGATCTGCCCCACAAAGTACCGATATGCCCGGAGAGCTGATACTTTTCGTTGACCGCCAGCCAGTCGTTGATATTTTTGTATTTGAGTTTGAGTCTGCCCATGCCCCGGCTGTAGGTGTTGGTCTGTATCCGGGAGGCTCCCCAAACTTCGGCACCCCATTTTACCATGTTTTCGGTCAATGCTTCGTTGACTGCCCGGTACTGCCATACGCAGACGATCACTTTGGGCATAAGCCGGCTGAGTGCCGGATGGTATGATTTTGCGGAACAAACTGCCGGAGATAAAATTTTGAAGCTCTGTTCCCAATGCGGGTAGGTAGTAAAAAATGACATATATACCTGTGCATTGAGATATTTTTCAAAATTTGAATGGCATTTATCTATTTGCAGAGCAAAAAGATAAATGCCGGTAAAAGGTTTTCCTCCTTCGCCAAGGCTGCGGCGGGACAAGTTGAGTCAGGGGAAAAGGACCTTCCCTCAAAAGGTCTTTTCCCCTGACTCAAGTACCGACCTTTATTGGGAACAGAGCTTCAATAAAAAGGGCTCATTCATAATAATCTACAATAAGAGGAACTATTTGCCTCTGTGGAGTACAAACAGATGTAACTTCATCAGGATCTGTTAAAAGAATTTTAACGAGCAGATGTTTATTTAATACTTCAATTAATGCATTATTTAAAGAGTTTTTATCTATCATCTATCCCTCCTCACGCTGCCACTGGCAGAGCTTCTTTCTGATGTATTTAAACATCGGTTATACTAAACGGATGCTGGATTCTGCCAGCCAATATATTTTCACTTCAGGCATCAAACATCATTTTAGCAGTTTGATTTAGTCAGATGTACCAGTTAAGGTCAAATTATCAGCTTAAATTACCTAACCATATTGGGAACAGAGCCAAAAATAAAAAACGGAATTTCAGCAGGACCAAAGGTAGTGTCTAAAATTCCGTATACACTGCAAATGGTCGGGCAGTTTCGCTTAATTCAGAATTTTCTCTAAAGCTCAAATGGTTACAAGTTAATGGAAAATGGTCATCGCTTCGTTAAACTGCGAAAATATCTCTGTTTTTGTTTGGAGAAAAATTTTCAGCTTAAACAAAACGACCGCCATTCCGAAACAACTGCAAAATGCCAAGAAAAAAGATGCCAACTTACGACTTTGGTGAAAAAATAAAAAAACGGAATTTCTGACAATCAAAACGAGGTTGAAACAGTATCTCTATGGATTATTTGCGCTTATCGGCGAACTGGGGGTGTTTTTTCAAAAGTTCTTCCCAATTTTCATTTTTTAATTTGCTCCAATCGCATTTGTCTGCAAACTCTGGATTGCAGCCCAAAAGGAACACCCACTCATCACCATTCAATTCGTTTAATTTGCTCCAATCGCATTTGTCTGCAAACTCTGAATTGTGTTCCAAAAGGAGCGCCCAATCACTCCCATTCAATTTGTTCCAATCGCACTTGTCGGCAAACTCTGGAGCTAACAGCAAAAGGTGGCTCCAACACGAACCGCTAAACTTATCCCACTTGTCGCACTTGTTGGCAAACTGCGGCTGTTGCCCCAAAAGGTCGCTCCAATCACGCTCATTCAATTTGTTCCAAGTGCACTTGTTGGCAAACTGCGGCTGGCATTCCAAAAGGCACCCCCAATCCTCCCCATCCAGTTTTCTCCAATCACACTTGTCAGCAAATTGCGGATCTTCCCTCAAAAGGTCACACCAATTATACCCATTGAATTTGTTCCAATCACACTTGTCAGCAAACTGCGGCTGGGCGCTCAAAAGGCTACTCCAACTCGAACCGCTAAACTCATCCCACTTGTCGCATTTGTCAGCAAATTGCGGCTGTTCTGTCAAAAGTTTTTTCCAATCCCGCTTGTCAAACTCATTCCACTTGTCGCACTTGTCAGCGAACTGCGGCTGTGCGCACAAAAGGAGGCTCCAATATTCCCCGTCAAACTTATCCCACTTGTCGCACTTGTCAGCGAACTGTGGCTGGGCGCTCAAAAGGTAGGTCCAATCCCATATGGCAAACTCATTCCACTTGTCGCACTTGTCAGCAAATTGCGGTCGTTCGCTTAACAGCCCTCGCCATATTTCCACATTCAATTTGTTCCAATCATAAGCAGGTATATTTTTTTCCATATAAGCAATCCTCCTTTTAAAATCTTTGTTGAGCGTTCCAGCAGACCGCCAGTTAATGTAGCACAATAAGCGTGAGTTGTCAAGAAAACTCATCCTTCATAAGCAAGAAATTTCTGGGTACAATAGTAAAAATTTGATTCTTGTCCGAAAACTCAAGCTATGCTGACCATTGCCTTATTGCGGAGATTATTTGGTGTAAATAACCGTGAAACTTTTGGTAAAATCAAGATACAAAAAAATCCAGTCATAAAGGACTGGATTGAGAGAGTTCAAAAAAAATGGTCGGGATAGCGAGATTCGAACTCGCGACCTTTTGTCCCCCAGACAAACGCGCTAAACCAAGCTGCGCTATATCCCGATCGCATAAAATAAATATACCATCTATTTAGAGTTTTGCAAGTTTATTTCTTGAAAAATCTCGCTTTTTCTTGAAAAATCTTGCTCAAACCCGGTAAAAACCGTTTTTAACGGGATCTTGTTTTATTTCTTTGGTGATTTTTTCCGGAGTTTTATTTCCGGCGGCAGTGTTCGGCAGATTTTTACATACGCTTTGTAACACTCATTCATGCCCGGATTTAAGCTGTATGCTTTGCAAATAAGTTTCCTTGCCTTTTTATATTGCCCCAGATAATAGGCTTCCCACGCTGCTATGGTCAAATCTTTTGAGCGGCGCAGCTCTTCATCGCTCAAAAATTTATACAGCCGGTAGCCGCTGATATTCTTTACGGTTTTGGGCAGGGGTATTTCGTAGAAATTTCTGCTGCCTTTCCCGATTCCAAGCTGCCCTGCCGCAGAATCTTTTTTCAGCCGTTTAGTGTTGCTTACATAGCAATAGCTGTAAGGTATTTTCCACGAGGTGGTGATCGTTGGCACATGTATCAATAGATAATCAACATTGTGTTTTTTGCAGAATTGGGCAAACTTTACGGTTTTTTCGTTGAAAAAGGTCATTATAAACTCTTCGGTCAAGTTTCTTACTTCCGGCAGTTCGTACTTGGCTTGTATTAATATTGAAGCATCGGTGTAGCCCTTCAGCAGGGTGGAAGTTTGCATGTCGCTTAAAAAGAGTTTACCCGCCAAATCGTATTTCCGCAAATATTTTACCAGTTCGGCAGTTTGCGGCAAGCCTTGCGGGTAGCCTCTTTTCAGATGGCGGCTGTTGTGCCACTCCACAGCAGCTGTTCCGGCTATTATCAGCACTATTATACAGTGCCAGACTTTGCTCCGGCTGCGGCGGATAACCACAGCACTGAACAATGCAATGGCAAACACTGCAAACAATACAGCTATATCCCGGAAGCGAGCCATATATACATACATCGCTGCAGCAATAATGGTCATGCTTACCGAGTTTGTCAGCTCCCAGCTCCAGACTTTTTCGGCAAGCGTCAGACGATTGCTTTTGCGGAGTATTATATTTCTTATAAGATATATAATCCACAGAATTACCAAACACGCTATTACCCCGGGGAAAAGCATCCTGGTCATTTTCCACGTTGCCGAATGCAGTTCCGGTGTCCATAAATAGCGGATATTGAAATTAAGCACTGCCGGGTCGGAGGGCAAGATATTGCCATATTTGAGTTTGGCTTGCAACAGTTCGGCAAAGTGGCTGTAATTGCCCGCAAATGGCGAAATTATTGCAGTGACCCAGCTCCATATCGCCAATGCAATCACGGACAATATCCGCCAATACCTTTTTGCTGCTGCCGGAATAAAATTGACCGCTATGGCCCCCGGCAGCAAAAACTGCAATACCGGAGAAAAAAACGCTCCGTGCATGCGGTTGTAGGGGATAAAGAGTGCGGCAATAGTCAATGCCAGAAATGTGGTCAGCCAGAGGTCACGCCGCTTGGTGGATGGCGTGTTGGTAAAAATGTTTCTTACGATTTCACAAATTGCCAGTAACCCGATGATCATCTGGCTGGCATCCCAGCTGGCAACGGCGGCGAACGCGGTGAAAAAGGCAAAGAGCAACGCGGTTTTCCGCTGCCTTGATGTTCCATGAACCGCTGCCGCCGCTGCTGCGATGTAGGCTGTGAGTAATGGCAGGGCAAAGGCTCCTTTGATCAGGTCTTGCCCCGTGTAACGGCCCAGTGCCGCTGCTGAAAATATCTCGATTGCCGTTGCCAACAAAGCAATCAACGCCGGTACTTTAAGAAAACGCATAGCCAGAAAGATAAATCCGAAGCTAAAGGCTATATAAAAACAAAATGCCTTGCGTAAAAATGCGGTTTCAGCATAGCTTTTTTCGTATTCTTCATTGGTTGGAACACCGTGAAAAAAGCGGTAAAGCTTCAAGAGCCACCCCCCGGCGTATTCCAATGATAAACTCATCTGCTCGGCGGCTTTGACATTTTTCATAGCGGGCAATGCCGGGTCGATCCCGGCAATACTTTCGCCATCGGCAACTTTATTGATATAGCCGTACATCACGGCACTTTCCACCAGATAGGGGGCGAACTTTGCTCCTGCGGCTTCTTCCAGTTTTGCAGTATCCCGCAGCATAATATTACAGCGGAAGGCAAAGCCGATAATGACTGTTACCGGCAACAGCAGCAGGGTTTGATATTTTTTGCAGAACCTGAAAATTTTATTCACCATCTTCATCCGAATCAATGTTGTATTTTTCCGGAGCTACGCCGATAACAAATTCGCCTTTCCAACTCCCCCGCTGGCGGGATATTGCCAGCAGTTCATCTACGGTGCCCCGCAGAATTTCTTCGTGGAGCTTGGTAGCTTCCCGCACGATAGCTGCCTGACGGCTGCCGGAACAATGTTTTTCCAGATATTCCAAAGCACCGGTTATACGGAACGGTGATTCGTAGAAAAATACGGTTTTATCTTCAGCAGCAAGGGCTTCAAAAAATTTATCCCGTCTGCCGGATTTGACCGGCGGAAAGGCGTAAAAGGCAAATTTATCTACGGGCAGACCCGTTGCTGCCGCGGCAAAAGTCAACGCCGATACTCCGGGGATCACTTCCACTTTGATCCCCGCATTGACCGCTTCCCGGACGATGAAAAAACCGGGGTCGGCGATCGCCGGAGTTCCGGCATCGGTCACCAATGCTATATTTTCGCCGCCTGCGACCCGGTCGAGCAAGCTCTGACACTTGCCCCGCTCGTTGAACGCATGGTAGCTGGTCAGCGGGGTGTGGATATCAAAATGAGCCAGCAATCCCCGGCTGTGACGGGTATCTTCAGCGGCGATGAGATCTGCTTCCTTCAAGATCCGCAACGCCCGTAAAGTTATATCTTCCAAATTCCCGATGGGGGTGCTTACTATGTATAAAATTCCTGCCATAACAAATTACCTTTTTACGATCAAATTAGTTATACTGCGTGCCATCCGCCGCAGATTTTCCGGCGTGTTTTTCAATGCTTCATCCAGACTGCACGGTTTACTTGAAAGCGTCAGAACCGCATCAAAAATATCATTCAAAACTTCGGCGTTTTTGCCCAATGCTCCCGAAAGCAGGATCACCGGCACATTGGCTTTTTTGCAGTGGTTTGCCACTATGCTGCACAATTTGCCGTGGGCGGTCTGGAAATCCGAACAGCCTTCGCCGGTGATCACCCAGTCGGCATCTTTTATAGCTGCGTCAAACCGCAAAAGCTGCAAAACCAGTTCGGCACCTGATGTGCTTCGGGCTTTAAGGTAATTCCGTAAAGCAAAACCCAAACCGCCGGCAGCTCCGTCGCCGGGAGTAGTCATGTTATCTGCCAAACCGCTTTTTATGGAAAGCGTTCCAAAGTAATTAAGGCTTGCTTCCAGAACTTCCACCATGGCTTCGTCGGCACCTTTTTGCGGAGCAAACACTCTGGCAGCTCCGGTATCGCCGCATAATGGATTGGTTACATCGGAGGCTATTTTTATATTGCTTGCCAGAATTTCCGGCAGCAAATCGCTGGTGTCGATCCGGGCTGTCTTGCCCAGTGTTCCACCGGTCGCCGGGCAGGGGAGCAGTTGATCGTTTTTATCGTAAAACTTCACCCCCAAGGCTTGCAGCATACCTGCACCGCAATCCACAGTGGCACTGCCGCCGATAGCTACGGTAAAATTGCGGATGTTCTTTTCTTTGGCAAGATATGCTAAAAGTTCGCCGGTACCGTAAGTGGTGGTTTTCATGGGGTTGCGTTCTTCGGGGGGGATAAGTTCTATACCGCTGGCTGACGCCATTTCCAGAACTGCTGAATTATCCGGCAGCAAGCCGTATTGAGCCGTAACTTTGCGGAACAACGGGTCATGCACCTCCAAAGTTTGCATAATTCCGGAACACGCTTCCGTTACCGCCCGGGCGGTACCTTCGCCGCCATCCCCCAGCGGCAGTGAGCAGATTTCCAGCTCCGGAGCTGTTTTCTGCATAACATCTTTAACGATCCGGCAAATCTCCGGACTGGAAAGACAGTTTTTGAATGAATCAAATGCCAGCACGATTTTCATACATTTACCCCAACTTCTGCTGACTCAAACAGCCGTCTGCCAGATAAAGCACCTGATGGGCATAGTTTGTCAAGGCTTCGTTATGGGTGATCATAATGATCGTATGGTCACAAGCCAGTTTGCCGAAAAGATTCAGCAGCTTTTCCCCGGTCTGGGTATCCAGATTGCCGGTGGGTTCGTCAGCAAGGATCAATTCCGGATCGTTGATCAGCGATCTTGCCACTGCTGCCCGCTGCTGCTCGCCGCCGGAGAGTTCGCTGCCCCGGTGGTTGACCCGGTCGGATAACCCCAGTTCGCCTAAAAGCTCCATTGCCCGGTTGCGGGCAGCTTTGAGCGGCATACCGGCAAGCCGGGCGGGGATCAAAACATTTTCTAAAATCGTGAATTCCGGCAGCAGCTGGTAATTCTGGAAGATGAATCCGATTTTCCGGTTGCGGAAATTTGCCGCCGCATTGGCATTGTGCATCAAATCGCTGTAATTTTTGCCATTGAATTTAACTGTGCCGCTGTCGGGCGTTTCCAATGCTCCGATCAAATTCAGCAGAGTGGTTTTCCCGGAGCCGGAGGCACCCAAAAGCACGCTCCAGGCGTTGCGGGGGAATTTGCCGCAGACATTGTGCAGTATCTCCAGACGGTTTTTACCGGCAAGGGTGTAACCTTTGGAGATATTATCAAGTTCGATCAAATATTCGGAACAGTTCATATTACTCATACCTCAATGCTTTTGCCGGATCAAGTTTGGCTGCCCGCACTGCCGGAACGATGGCACCTGCGGTACAAAGTACGATTGCCGAAACAGCGATTATTGCCACATCGGTCGGTACGATATGAGCGGGCAGTTCGTTGAAAAAATACATTTCAGGCGGGAAGAGCGGCTGCCCGGTGATTTTTGATACCGTGTGCAGTATGTTCATGCGGATAGCCACCACCAATGTCCCCAGAGCTATACCTAATGTGCTGCCGATAACGCCTACCGCCAAACCTTGCAGCAAAAATATTTTCATTACCTGCCCGGGCGTAGTACCCAGAGCTTTCAATACACCGATCTCTCTTGTTTTCTGGTAAACGCTGGTGATCAAAGTGTTGGCAATGCTGAACGCTGCCACCAGCACAATAAAGATCAGCAGAAAGAACATCATGTTTTTTTCCACAGCCAGCACGCCCAGCAGTTGAGCGTTGCGGCTCTGCCAGCTCTCCACCCGGAAGGTGGATTCCGGCAGCAGTTTTTTAAGTTTATTCAACTCTCTATCCAGCTTGAAGGGGTCTTTCACCCAGCCGTAAACGGTGGTGGCTCCGCCCCACTGCAGGTTAAAGAGTTCGGCGGCATCGTCGATATTCACAAAGATCACATCCCGGTCAAAGTCGTACTTGCCGAAACTTACCAGCCCGGTCACTTTCAACTCCGTGGGCAGCAGAACTTTGTTGTTGGCAACGATCTCCACGCCGCCACCGGGTTTGAGTTTGATCATTTCCGAGAGTTTTGCCGAACTGTGCAGGATTATCCGGTCGCCCACCGACAGCCCCTGCTGATTGGCAAGGCGTACACCCAAGACCGCTTCGCCGGGAGCAAGCTCAAATTTGCCGCCGGGCTGCAGAACGGACTTTATATCCATGACCTGCATAACATCTTTGCTGTTCACACCCATAACCAGTTTGGGGGTAAAATTTCTCCGGTTCTGCAGCATTGCCACATCGGCTATCACCGGGGCACTTTGCAGGGCTCCGGCTTCGGCGAGTTTCTGCCGGACAAAATCCACATCCATAATGGGGTAATATTTGCCTGAAATATGCAAATGTGCCTGGGTCTGGATAAGTTTGGCTTTCATTATATCAGTAAAGCCGGTCATAACTGCCAGCACCACTACTAATACTGCCACCCCCAGCATTACGCCGATAATCGATATGAGCGTAATAACTGACACCGCACTGCGGCGGGGTTTCAGGTAACGCAAGGCTATGAAAAGTTCGGTTCGCACTGTTCAACTCGCTTTTTTTGTAAAATTGCTGAATTTTTATGCTAAATTTATATCAAAATTGCAAAATGAAAATATATTATATATATTATAGCGTAAAATAGTGAAAAATGCAATTTTTTTTGAAAGATAATCAGCTTTATGAACAATATTGAATTACTTGCTCCTGCCGGAACTCCGGAAGCGTTGATCGCCGCTTTTTCTGCCGGAGCCGATGCGGTTTACGCCGGGTTGCCCCGGTTCAATGCCCGTGAGCGGGGCGAAAATTTTACGGTGGAAAATATGCGTCAGGCAATAGCCTACGCACATAAGCTCCACAAAAAAGTTTATATTACACTTAACACTCTCATCAAAGAGTCCGAGCTTGCCGATCTTGCCGAATATGTTGCCGAAATAGCTGACATGCAGCCCGATGCAGTCATTGTTCAGGATCTGGGCGTATTGCGGATGCTCCGGGAGTTCTTTCCCAATCTGACAATCCACGCTTCGACCCAGATGGGGATACATAACTCCGAAGGCGTGGCTCTGGCGGAATCCATGGGGGTAAAACGGGTGATCCTTGAACGGCAGATGACTTGGGAAGAGTTGAATGAAATGCGGAAAAAAAGTTCTGTGGAACTGGAAATTTTCTGTCATGGAGCTTTGTGCTGTTCGCTCTCCGGCTCCTGTTTATTCAGCAGCTATCTGGGCGGAGCCAGCGGCAACCGGGGCAAGTGCAAACAACCCTGCCGCCGGAGATTTTTTTCTAAAGAAGGCAACGGGTTTTTCTTTTCCACCGCTGACCTTGCCACGCTGGAAATGATTCCCAAATTCCGGGAACTTGGTGTAGCATCGTTGAAGATCGAGGGTCGGCTCAAACAGCCCGATTATGTTTACAACGCCGTAAAAGCCTACCGCACGGTGCTGGATGCTCCGGAAATCACCCCCGCAGTCATCGGCGAAGCCCGCCAGATCCTTGCCGGTACTTGCGGCCGCCGCTGGAGCGATGGGTTTTTCAGCGAAAAGAGCATGAAAAGTCTGGTGCGGCACGATGCACTGGGGGCTTCCGGAACGCTTTTAGGCAAAGTTGTTGCCGTGGGCGAAAGCGGCTTTAATGCCGAACTCAAACAGCGTCTGCATATCGGCGACCGGCTCCGGGTACAGCCATTGAGCGGCGACGAAGGCAGTGCCTTTACTTTGACCAAACTTTTTATCGACCGCAAGATCGTTTCCGTTGCCCGTCCCGGCGATGTGGTTTATATACCTTGCGATAAACCAGTGGCAATGAATGGTTTGCTCTATAAGACCGGCGTATCGCACTCCGTGGATACCAAAGTTTTGGAAAATACTCAAGTGCGGGATGTTCTGGAGCTGGGGATCAAGCTGGAACCCGCCCGCTTGTCGGTAATTATAAAAAATCTGGATAACGCTCCTCTTTGGGAATACAGCGAAGAGTTCCAAATTGCCGGAAAACACCCGGTTTCAGCAGACGCCATTGCCGGAGCTTTTGCTTCCGGAACCGGTGAATTTGAGTTCAAAGTTTCCAATGTGGAAATCACGCCTGACGCCGCCGACCGTTTTATACCGGCAAGCGTTTTGAAAAAGATCCGCCGTGCCTTTGATGAATCCCTGACCGAACTGGATAGTGCTGCCCTGCAAAAGCCCGGTGCGGTTGGTTTGATGAAGTTTTTTGCATACTATCAAGCCCAGGCGGTGCAGGCAGTCAATACCGAACGCATGCGGGAAACGGTGGCAATGCGGCCTCACGGAGCTTCTGCCGGAAATCCCAAGGCGTGGAAAGCGGTCAGCATCTTGGATATAAACAACGCTACCGACGAAGCCATTCTCCCGGACTTCTGCCCCGAAAGCAAACTTGAAGGTCTGAAGCGTGCCATTGAACGGGCGTATGCACAAGGCATCCGCCGTTTCCGGGTTGCAAGTCTGTTTGAGCTGGCTTTGCTGAAAAAGTATTCCGATATAGTAATAACCACCACATATCCTCTGCCGGTTGCCAACAGTCTGGCAGTTGCCGAGCTTGCCGACTTGGGCGTAAACCGTGTGCAGGCATCGCTGGAACTGGAAAAAACTTCCATCGAAGAGCTTCGCAGCCATTCTCCGCTGGAATTGGAAGTCTACCGCTACGGCAGATTTGCCTTGCTCACCACCCGGGCAACGCTGCCCGCCGAGGGCGAGATCGAGGACAACCGTGCCAACAAATTTTCCATCCGCAGCGACAAACGCCAGGGCTTGACCCGATTGTACGCCAAATCGGTTTTCAGCATACCCCATGTAGCAGGAACCAGCGATTTTTACGATTTAACGCAGGCAAGGTGGAACGAACAGGAAACCAACAGCTTCAACTTTGATGGTAGTTGGTTGTAACCGGCAAATTTATGGCGTGCCTTGCGGCGGCTTGACAAAGTCCCGAACAGCATAGCAAACTGGTGTTACCTTACAGGTAGCACCAGTTTACTATACTATCCGGTCTTTTTGCCAATCCATCCGCAAATCCCAGCCATAACTTTACCGGTTACAACCGTTTGAGCTGTTTGTTGGCAATATTTTTTATTTAAATGTGTTTGCCGGGTAGTATTATGTATTTTTACCGATCCATCCGCAAATCCCAGCCATAACTTTACCGGTTACAACCGTTTGTGCTGTTTGTTGGTAATATTTTTTATTGAAACATGTTTGCCGATTGGAACTGTTTGATTGCAGCCGTCAAGCTTATTTATTCCGTTTTTATGGCTTTTCAAGACACTAAATTCTGCTCAAATTGATATGTTTATTTGCCAAAATTTGCCAAATTTTATTTTTCCGAAGATACGATACCTGACGCAACACTCAAAAACGAAATATTACGATTTTGAGTGTTTGCATTGATAATGATTTTTTAAAGGTATATACGGAACAAATGTTTCGTTAGTCTTCTTGTAGAAATCCACAGGTCCTCCAACGACGACCATTAACAAGTTTTTCAAAATCGACGCCTTGCAAGTGTAATTTATCGGCATGGTCTGTTATAATAATTTGCGGCTCAATATTAAATTCCTGTTTACAATCCTCAACATAATGCCAAAGCTGTTCATAAAGATTCGTTACAGCATGCATATCATCATCCAGTTTTGAACCATTACTAAAATTCTTGAAATCAAAATTTTCTGTTGTATCTACTTGTGTAGGGAAATAAACCTGGCTTGGTTGGTCGATAAAAAGGATAGGGGGAATTACACAACTCGAAGAATATTTACAAAACAATTTATTAAACGCCAAGAACAACGAAAGATGGCAATAAAGCCAGTTTGCGCCACTCCCCCATTGCCCGTAAATAGATCTTCTCTCCATTTTTTTCAAACCATAAATCAAATTCAAAGTCTGGAAATTACAACTCCGGAGAAATCACCCTTTATAATAGAGATTACAGATAGTAATAATCTTCCGGAGAACTTTCTCATAAATCAGGAAATAACAGAGTGTATTATGGCAGCTATAGATAATTTACCCAAGAATATGCAAAAAACAGCATTTATGTATCTGATTGAAAAACTGCCGCTTGATACTATCGCTAAACACTTGATTTGTCCGACAGGCACGATCAGATCAAGGACTTTCAGAATCAGAAAGCATATTTGCAAATTTCTGGCAGGTTTAGAGCAAAGATAGAAAAAGTACTAATGACAGGGGGCAGGCAAAACTGTTCGCCTGTCAGATAAAAAAATCTGCAAATTATTTGCAAAATCTGTTTTTACAGCTACTTTATAGAAAAGTTATGGGATGGCTGTGTGTTGTATCCGGAATGTCAGGCAGCGGCAAATTCCTGACCGATCCAGAATGACAGCAGCAAGAAAGCATACGGGCAGATAAATTCCCGCTCTGTTGTGAGAGAACTGTTTTTACGGCTGTTTCGACAAGTTTGCGGGAACGATGCGTTTTTCCGCAAAAAAAGCACGCTTGCAGCATTTGCTGCGGCAAGCCAATGGATTTTTTCAGTTTACATCAAAGGAGAAAAGCAGAACTTCTTCTTTGCCCCATGTGCTGTCGATGTGCAATGTTATATCGGATACATCTTTGATATCGACTGCTATGCTGTTGAATCGCTGACAGTTGTTGTCTTTGCGGAAAATCTCCACGCCGTTGGCAGTTATATGATAGCTCTTTACCAGCGTCGCCGGCGGTGTAAAGGGTTTATCTGCCAACCGGTAATTTGAGCGCATATTCAGGTGATTGCGGGTCAAATCGGAGTCAAAGACCAGCCGGATCGCTTTGATATTTTGCGGAGAAGAAAACCTTAAAGCTATATTTTCTCCCGCTTTCAGCTTCGCAGCGTTGATTTTACCTGCCAGCGAACGGTCGATGCCGTTCCGGATATTTTCCAGATCTCTGCCGCTGCCGGAAATCTCTGCCTGACGGCACAGAACCCAACTCTCCCTTTTTAATGTCGGCAGATAGCAATCGTCGTCCAGCAGCATTTTCTGGATTTCGCGGATATGATTTTTTGCCGTTTCCCGGGGGGAAAGATTGCCGTGAGCTGCGGCACATGCCACGGTGCAGCCCACTGCCTGCCCCAGCAGTGAACAGGTCGCCATTACCCGTGTGGAGCTTAATGCCGTATGAGTAGTGCTGATGTTGCGTCCGGCAAAAAACAGATTTTCTATGTTCTTGGAGTAAAGACACCGCAAAGGTATGCCGTAGGGCTGCTGGGGGATTATGTTGGTGTTGGGTTCGCCGAAATGGCGGAAGCCGCCGGGGTGATGATCATCAATGGGCCAGCCGCCGTAGGCAACGATGTCGTCGAATTTGCCGCCGGAGAGCACATCTTTTTCGCTTAAAATATAATCGCCCATACAGCGGCGGCTTTCCCGCTTGCCCGGCAGGATCCCCACCCAGTCGATCGCCCAGTTATCGGCACCATGGTCGCCATGATTTTTGATGTGATCCCAAAGCCCGTAAGCATCTTTAAGCAGTTCATCACGCAAGGTTTCGGTATCGGCTATGGAGTCGACTTCGCCGCCCAGCTCCAGCCACCAGAAGTTCTGAAATTCATCCAAGAGGTGTTCCCGGGCAGGGAAGCTGGCATCGTCGGGGTACTTGTTTGCCCACTCCGGAGGAATAAATTTTTGTGGTTTATCATACTCCCGAGCTTGCAATATACAGCTCATACCCATAGTTTTCCGGTCAGGTTCATCTTGTGCAAGAGTTTCGCCAAATTCGCTTTTTTCTTCTCTGCCGACCCGGTATTCGGCACCGGCAAGATGGGCAACTATGCTGTCGCCGGAACAGTCGGCAAAGTAATCGGCTTCGACCCGGTGACAGGTCTGGGTGGTCTGCTGATGACCGGTAACCGAGAGTATTCTGCCGTCGGGGGCCTTTTCAACTTCAAAGCAAGAGCAGTTCAGCAAACTGGTCAGATTTTCCTGAAAACGCACCTTTTCAAATAATATGCCATCCCAGATGGAGTAGTTGGCATTGGGATTGCGGTAGAGGTTTTCCAGCCGGAACTCTTCCACCAGACCGGTTTCCATACAGTTGCGCGCTCCGCAGATCCACATGCGCACTTCGCTTGAAGCATTGCCGCCGAACATGGGGCGCTCTTGCATAATAAGGGTTTGAACACCGCAGCGGGCAGCGGCGATCGCGGTGCAGATGCCGGACATACCGCCGCCGATCACACAAAATTGTACTTTATGAACAATAGTTTCAAGTTGCATTTACTACCTCTGCTATTTTTATTATTGGCTCCCCCCCTTTTTTTCCAAACCTTTTAAGTTTTGAAAAAATTTGTGCTGACATATTTGCTATGTATCAACTGCTATTGAGGACAGAGCTTTTACATTCAATACAATTATATATCATGCTATAAGATAATGCCGAATGGTGATTTGTCAAATCATTTTCCGGCATTAGCTTAACCTCTGGCCGGGTTATTTCAGGAGTTCTATTTCGTAAACTTCCTGCGGTTCTTTATTCCGGGGAAAGTCGATCCGCATACGGATCGTTCTCAACACATTCTGATAGTCAAATTCCACAAACCATTTGCCTTGAGTCACTTTCTTTACCGCCGGAATTTGCCACTTACCGGCTTTCCGGATCGAAATTTTAATATCTTTATTGACCGGATAACCCCAGATACGGACTTTGGAAAATTTGGGCACAAATTTGGGAAAAGACATCTCAATAAAACGCTTGCCTGTTCTTTTATTGTGCTGCCACGCCAGCATATCGCAGGTGCCGTCAAAAAGTTTGTTCTGCATACCCAACGAAGAACGGGGCGGATTGGAGGTATTCAATTCAATATCCAGACCCCGGCTCAAAAGTATATTGGGGCGACTGATCCGCTCTTTTTCCTGACGGGCTATTTTTGCGATCACTTCGCTGCGTAAAAGCAAGTTTGCATCCATTGCCTTACTGGTCAGCACCATACATTCGTAGGGCTGCAAATCGAATTCAAACCCGGTCGTATCACCAGGTAAAGTCTGCTGCTGCCGGAAGCGGTGCCAGAGTTTTACATCTTTCAGCGCGGCGGCGGCAACGGATACTTTTTGCGGTTTTTCCAGTAAATTTACCACGATCAGAAGTTGCTCATTTTTATTTTGCAGCAGCACCGCATCGGCGGTATCAAACTCTGATTTTACCGTCAACGGCTTATTTTCGGCGTGGAGGATAAACTTTTCCAATGCCCGCAGACTGGTCATCTGATATTTGGTTGCTTCATAGATCACCGGGCGGTCACCCAAATCATGATATGCGTAGTTGCAATACCACCTTGCACCATTGGCAAGCGTGCTCCATACTTGAGCTTCCAACTCCTCAAATGTGGGGTAATCAGCGTAAATACTGAGCTGTTTATAGCTGAAAAACTGCCCGGTAAATCCGGCAATCTTATCCGGTCTGCCGGATCGGCTGATTGATCGGATATAGTTCCTTACCCGGTAAATGGGTATATTGAGATACCTTTTGCCCCTGCCATCAAATGAAGGGTTGATATAGGGGTGCGGGCTGAGTATATCGGCACAATCAATATACTTTTCCGGCGTGCGGGTACAGATCATTACCGGATGCCACGGATCATGCTCTTTGATAAACTCGTAAAGGTGTTTCAAATAAACCGGAGATTGGCTGCGGCACTCCGGCTCGTCACTCAAATAATAGAAGAGAAAATTTTTCCCGCCGTGGTGTTCCATATGTTTTTTCAACTTGTCAAACAGCTCTTGACAGGGGCGGATATCTTTGGTGCCTTCTTTGATTTCGATACCTTTGATCAGCCGCGGTGGAGTACTTACCAGACGGTATGCTGATTCCGGCCCGGTCAGTCCCAGATCGTCGGCATCGGTTCGCTGCCGCATGGCTTTGCCGCCCAGATAATAATGAGCATAGAGAAAACGGGGCAATTCAGCTTTGCCGTTCCAGATCAATCTGCCGTTTTCTATCCAGCCGGCGTTTATGCCGGTCGGTGTTTGACTGTATTTGCTGACAGTAACTGTTTTTTCAAATCCCTGCGGCAGAACTTTGAATTGCAGTTTATGCTTGCCATCGCTCAAAAGTCCGGATGGAATGGCAAAATTCACCACTCCGTTTGCAGGAATATCAAAACGGCATCGTTCCTGACCATCCAGAGCCGCAATCAGCTGTTTCCCCGCAAGATTTACCCGGACTGAACCTTTGAGCTGACTGCAATCCTGTCCGGGATAAAAGGTGTTGCGGTAAGCGGGAGTGGTCAATTTTACTGCAAGCGGTTCAAAAGCCACATTCACATCAAAATTCTGCCGGGAAAGAGTGGTATTGCCCTGCGAGATGATAAGTTTGATTTGGTTTTTTCCGGCTTGAGCAAAAGTTATATTTTTCAATTCAACGGTATTTCTGCCCCGCTTGAGGTGGATCTGTTGAGTATGAGTTTGGGCGTTGGCAATACATTTTATGGTGCGTTCACCGGGTTCTGCAACTTCTGTATCGACTTTGACCGTGCCGGTGTAAGTTTTGCCGTCATAGTTATTTATTACAACTGAACTGTCGGCGGCGTAACAATCCATGGCGGAACTTTTTTGCGGAAAGCCATTTACAAAACGGAATCTTGCAACTTCGCTGCATTTGCTTAAAAGTCTGCTCCAGCTGATGTTCTGCCGGGCGATACGGCGGTTGCGGGCTATATTCAGACGCCACCGGGTATTCCAGACCGATGAATCAGTCATGTAAAGTGCGTGCCAGGGGATGCGTACTTCCACACTCCAGGATTTTTCCTGCAAATCCACGGCAAAATCCCAATCCGGAGCGTAGAAAACCGGAGTTATGCCGCCGCCTTCCTCATAGTATTGCTGAAAAGAGTTTTTATCGGCATTGATACGGAATTGATAAAAGATATTATCTTTGCCGGTGGGCACCAGAAAGATCTCCACGCCGTCAGCAAACCAGAGCGGTTTTTTCTGGGCTTTGACTTTATTCATCAGCGGTTCTTCACACTCGATCCCAATATAGAGATATTCTTTGTCGCAGCGGAGCATGAAGTTTGTGTCGACCGCCGCACTTGTGCGTTTTTCGGAGGCGAAAGGGGAAAAATCAGCAAATACCGCACCTTTTTTCCACGCAGTTTCAGTGAGTTTGCCATCCAGTTTCAAGGGTTCGCCCTGCCATTTTTCCACGGTGGGCTCGGCGGAATTGCTCCAGATAGCCGAGCATGTCAGCAGCAAAAGAATAAACTTTTTCATTTTATACCTCATTTGGCTTTTTCAAAGGGATATTGCAATACACTCCAGATGGGAGTTTTTACACTGCCGCCCAAGACCACGGCACGCAGCAGTATTTCGCCTTTTTTGAACTGGTCAGCTTTGGTGCATTTCAAGGTCTTTACCGGGATCTCTGCACTCCAGATCTTCTGCTCTTTATCTTCTGGGGTAAGCTCCACGACCTCGTTACCGTTGACTTTGACTGTATAGAGCCATTTTTTGAACAGCAATTTCAAAGATACCTCTTCGGCACTTTCTTTGAGGTAGACGGTGAATTTGACTTTATCGCCGGAGTGAATGGCTTTTTTTCCGGCAAAACTCCCGGTAACTGTAATATAATTATCCGGCTTTTTGACCATTTTTATATATTTGAATTCAGCGCTGAAGTCATAAAAATACAAGAGCAAATGAGCCTGTTTCCCCGCAGGTATCCGGGCGGGATTTTCAAAGCAGTTCACCGCCACGATCCCCGGTTCGCCATTGGTTACGGAGCCAAAAGTGCTTTGCAGTTCCCGCAAAGATACCGACCATGACCGATATCCTTTGTAAGGTGTTATGGAGGTAGTTTCAAATACCAGATAGGGGTATTCCGGCGAAATCGCCACTTTCCGGGTAATGGAATGGGGTGATTTGGGGGACGCGTTTTCGTTGCTCAAAACAAATCCTCCGGTGGTGTTTTCGACCTTTACCCCGGTGCCGCGCCATTTGGCTGGATCAAGTTGGGAAAAGCTCCAAAGTGTGTTGGCATCCGACCGGGTTGCCATATTGGCAAAAGCCGCAGTTCCACCGCAGAGCAAAGCGAGTAAAAAAAGTTTTTTCATCCTTAAAGTGCTCCTCTTGAACAATATGTGCAGCCAAAATCAAATCCGTAACGCAGGATACCGTAATAAACATCTTTGCCGCCTATTGTCATTGTTTCGTTCATGCTCTGCACATGGCCATCTACAAACAGAATATTTGCCTGCATGTTGTGGCGGAATGGTATGTGCGAAACCCGCTCCACGATCCCGGTATCGCCGGAGTCACGGTAATTTTTATCGGTGGACTCCACCGCAGCATCGGGCTGAACCACGCAAGTTTCATTGACCCAGTAGGGTTTGGCAGGAGTTTTGCAATTTGCATAGGTATTGTGTTTATTGCCGGAAAGCCAGGTGTTTATGGAGTAACCACCATAGTAGGATTTATCATCCGCTGCCGCCGGACAGACAAAAGTAACCCCATAACCCCGGTCAGATATATCACGCTTCTGGACAAGCTGTTCAGTCAGATATTTTGACCAGAATTTTTTATCTTCCAGCTGAAATCTTATAAAATAACCATTAAAATCCATCCGGTAAGTTGCCAGCATGATACCGATTTGTTTCATGTTATTGGCACATGCGGAGGCTTTGGAGGATTCCCGGGCACTGCTTAAAGCCGGAAGCAGCATAGCCGCTAAAATAGCAATGATGGCGATAACTACAAGGAGTTCGATCAGCGTGAACGCAGTTCGTTTTTTACTTGAAATCATAATGGTCTGTTCCTTTTTATTTTATGTTGTTATGTTCAGCAGGATTCACCCCGACTTCTTCAAAGTGAAATTTAAAGTTGTTTTTCCGCAATTCTGTGCGGAGCTGTTCAGCCGTCAGTTCGGTAGCGTCACACTTCCGCTCCACCGCCAGAGCCGCCCCGACCCCGGCTACCTCGCCGGTCATGGCGGCTGAAGGTATGACCCGGTAGGATTCCCAGGCATCGCCAACAGCCGAAATACATCTGCCCGCAACATAAACACCTTTTACATCGGCAGGAATCAATGCTCCATAAGGTGTTTCGTAGACTTTGCCGGGCCTCCGCCAGTCGGCATACAACCCCACTGAAGAGTCAAATCTTTGCCATTCGGAACCATTTCCCAGCGTTTCAACTCCTTTGATACAGGCGATCTTCCGCAGCTGTGCCATAGCTGGCAAATGCAAAGGATAGTGGTTGTAGCGATCAGTTTTTCCACTGCGATATGACTCCCGGTAGTACTCCCTTGCGGTGTTCCAGCTTGTCCGGATAAAATCGGTGTGGACATCAGCTTGCCGGACATCGCCATTTACTGTACGGATCGGCTCGGCACTGCCGAAAGGCATGATATGTATCTGATCCGTAAAGTGATAGACCAGTTTTTCTGCCGGAGAACGCTGGATCATCCAGAGCGTGTGACGGTTTTCAGCACTTTCGGTTTCGCCCCCGGCACGCCGGACAAGGGTGGCGTCGCCGGTAGCATCCACAAAATACCCGGCATGGATCACACCTCTGCCGCTGCAGTTTTCCACTTCCAGAGCAGTTACCTTGCCATCATTAGCTTTCTGGACTGCACAGACCCGGCTGTCCAGCCACAGATCGACTCCGGCCTCCCGCAGCAGATCATCCAGCGAAAGGATCATACCGGCGGGTGAAAAACAGCAATCATAGCGATTGCCCCGCAGATCTCTGCCGCCAACTTTGCCGCCCCATTTTTCGGGAAAATCAAATGGTGAAAATTCAATACTTGTCCGCAGCATTTCTTCGGAGATGCCAAAAGTTACTTGAGTGCCTTGCCCGTCGCACAGCGGCAGATATATGTAGATCAGCCCGGAGGTGGCAAGGCCGCCGATCAGCATTTGCTTTTCCAGCAAAACAACTTTGTGCCCCCGGCGGGCAGCCGCCAGTGCAGCAGCTATACCGGCTACACCGGCACCGGCAACGGCAATGTCATATTTTTTCTGAAAATCAAAAATCATTTAAGTTACATCCTGCATGTCAAAAAAGGTGTAAAATCTTGTATTGGCAGTACTATAACAGTGTTTTATCAAAAAATCAATATCATAAAATTGGCAATTTATTTTAAAATATTCTCATTTTTACTGAAAAAATTCTGTTGAAATTTGAAAAATCTTCCGGTAAAGATTATATTAGCTTGCAGAAGATGTCCCCCGCTTTACAGAATATAAAGTTTTTACTGCCGGAAAAGAGGTTTGGCAAGATGTATAACTATAATGTTGTCTATCTGTCTGATGAGCAACGGTTATTCCCCTTTCCGTATCCCCTTAAACGCATCGGTTATTTCCCCGGGTGTTTTGAGTTGAACGAACCGGGGCAACCGGCAAAAAGGAACTTTTTTGTCCCCCACGATCAATTTGAAATAACCCTCCGGCTGACTTATCCGGAGAAGCGTCTTACGCAAACCATCAACGGTACAGAATATATCAATTCATTCCCGCATGTTATGCTGAAATGCCCTGGGACACAATTCAGTTATGTGTCGCCTTATCAGGCGATGAACAGCCTTTGCCTTACTTATTCAAAAAAATATTTTCAACCGATTTACGAACAGTTTTTCCAGAGCGGGCCGCTGGCGTGGAATTTGAATATGACCGACCGGATAACTAATCTGGTACACACGATCATCGGACAAATATCATGTGTGCAGAATTTTTCGATGGCTGACCGGATGGATCTGCAATGTTTTGAGCTGCTTGAAGAGCTGTTCCTTGCCCGGATGCAGGGGGGAAAGATCACTGTCAGGCGGAAGCCGGTCATTGAAGAAGTTGCCTACTATTTGCAGCTGAACTGTTACCGGCCCATTGACCTGAAAAGTTTGATCGAGTCCAAAGGCATGTCAGTTTCCACATTTTTCCGGCAGTGGAAAAGTCATTACAAGGAGACTCCGGTAAATTATCTGAACCGGCTGCGTATGGAAGAAGCCGGACGGCTGCTGCTGGAGGCATCGCATACGCCATCGCAAATCGCCAAATTGCTTAATTTTTCTTCGCTGTCATATTTTTACGCATCGTTTAAAAAATATTACGGCTGTTCGCCGGCAGCATACTTGCGGGGCGAACAACCGGAAAAAAACAACGGATAGTAAGGGCTTATTTACCGATAATATCTCTAATTTTGTATTTAAATTGAAGCTTCTTACAGCAAGAAAGCTCCTGCCACACTCACCATTTCCAAACTCCACAAAGGATTCCTCGCAGACTGGCCGAGTAGCGGAAAATATTTGGGATGGAGAGAGAGGATATAAATCAAAAAACGCCTCAAAATTAATACTGTTGCACTTTTTTATTTTATCAAAATTTCTATTGAAATATTACAGGATTGCCGTTTTATCATCGATAAGGAAGTTTGCTTTCGGTTACAGAAAAAAGCAATCCATTTGGGGTCTTATATTTATATTTTTCATCTAATGCTTTAGAAAAGAAACGAACAAATCGTGTATTTTTCTCAACATTGCCGTGTGGAGATATTATGACTTCTTTGATTAAATCAGGGAAGATTTTTTTGTCTATTGAAATCTCCAAAAACGGCTTCTCATTTTCAAATTGTATTGTCGAATATGGTGCAATATGGCTGAACACCAAACGTTTTTCCTGTTCTTCTTCAAAACAAGGATTTTTTACACAATATGTCCAACTCATAAGTCTCCAAAATTCTAGGGATATTTTTGCGTCAATCACGCCTTGATTGTTCTCATTTCGTGAATTATAAATATCTTTTATCCGTTTCAAAAAAGAAGTCGCTGTTAACTGGATTTCTCTTTTTGTTTTAGGATATACACAATCCACAAATGCCATAGAGCCGTGTCTTATTCCATGCTTACTGTCTGTCTTATTTGATAACGCCTGTCCCAATTTTAAAGCATCAAAACCAATTGCGCATCCCCCGCAAGCCGGAGTATATCCACGCCATTGGGACAATGCATCTCGAGCTTTTGAAAAAGAAATTATATAAAAAAGATTTAATATGGGGTCTCCAAGCAAATCATTAAACCTCGTGCTAAAATAGTTAAATGCCTCTTTATCCTCAGGGGATTTAGACATGTCTTCAATTGCGGTTAATATAGAATTTGCCCCCATTTTCACTTCTTCTGCATCATTCATAAAAGCGTAATGCGTAGCACGCATTGTCAAATTAGTACATATCTTAACCAATGTATCTATTGATGTATAGTGCCAAAGTATTTCGGAGGTGTTTTGAAGCATAGTTATTCATTCTTGCGATTACAATATATACAACTTTCGCAAAGAAATTTTGCGAAAATTTAATCTTAAATTTGTATCTTTTATCCTTCAGATCATTTGCTATGTTTATTATCATGGCAAACATTACACAATGTTACCAAATTAGCCGCAGTATTTGCTCCACCTTGAGCATGGTGTTTTATGTGATGAAGTTCCAAATTATGTCTTGGGTCTGCAGGATTAATTTTTGCATAATTCCAGCCGCATTCAACACATTGAAATTTGTCACGCTCCAAAACTTCACACCGTACAGTATCAGAAATGGCTCTGTCATGCTCCGGCATTTGTTTGAGCGATTCCAAAACATAGGCCCCTACCGGCAAATCAGGGCGTCCTGATTGCTTACTGACAATAGACCAGCCGAATTCGGTTCTTAATTCACGCACCCGGCGAGCCCACTCTGTTTTATTTCCTGCAACATAGCGCAATTCTTCACCTGAAACCTGTTTCCCAACATTGGCTTGGAAGTATTTCAAAATTTTATCTCGGACAGATTCGCTACCACGGCGAATTGTATTTGCGGTGTTCCAGCGAAAAGCTGCATCACGATCTTGAATTACATCCGTCAGTACATATTCATCCGGTTTCATTTTAGTAAATTTTTCCAAACCGGCGGCATTTTCTTCTTCAATAAGTTCTTTTATGGTTACTCCACTGTAAATTTTCCAGCCATACTGAACTCGTAACTCTCGGATTCTTCTTGCGTATTCCTGAATACCAGACACAACCAGCAATTCATCACCTTTGATGACAATGTTGGGATACTGTTGAAAATAATGTATAATACGTTCTCTTGCCGAATTAGCAATATTTGCCGGTATTAAAGAACAGCCGAGGTTTCGTAATGACCGAAATGCAGGAATCAAAGCCAATACTTTTTGCCGCAATGATCCAGATTTCAAAGATGATTCAAAATTCTCAAACAGAGCAATCAACTCTTTTCGCAAAATTTCAGGATCTTTATTCTGTGATCTGGGAGCCATATTCATTTACCTTTATTTTTTCACATAACCATGATTTGTAAACAGATAATGATTTCTCTCTATCTGCGGAAGAAAGACTTCCATCTAAAATCTCAACAGCTTTTTGTGCAATTGCAGCAGCCAATTTTACTGGAACTGCGTTGCCAATTTGTTTGGCAATTTCTGTTTTAGAACCAAAGAAAATAAAATCATCAGGAAAACTCTGTATTCTGGCAGCTTCACGATGAGTTATCGGACGATGCTGTTCCGGATGCAGATATCTTCCTTTCTCCGGCTTAAAAAATTCAGTACGAATGGTGACAGATGGTCTATCCCACCATAAACGCCCAAATAAATCAGTTCCACCCTGTTTCTTTTTTATCCAACACTGCGGCGTGATATCTGGTCTGTTTTGCAACAAATCAAATCTGTTTCCCCCGGGAGGGACTGCTTGATATCTTTCAAGGCTGATACTAGTTGGGTTTCGGCCAAAATGTAAATTTAAAGGAGCTTTTTCATTTCTGATTTCAGTTCCTTCAGGAATTGGCAAATCGCCAATAACATCTCTTACAGTTAACCAACACGCGGGACATTGTCCATCAAAATTTTTAATCTCAGCAATCTTATCTTTTGATAAGTGAGATGGTAACGGGAGGGCAACTTCTTTATTTTTTGCAGCAATTAAAATCGTTCTCTTTCTGATTTCCGGCACACCATAGTTCGCAGCGTTAAGGATATGTCCTATTATGTTGTTAAAACCAAGGCCTTTCAAAGCTGAAACAATAGATGCAAATTCCGGAGAATCCATTAATTGCGGCACATTTTCCATTACAACAACAGAAGCATTTGATAAACGCACCACCTCAATATAGTATTGCCACAGTTCTCGGCGCCTGTCTCCCACTCTATTTTTGTTGAGCAATGAGAAACCTTGACAAGGTGGACCTCCGATAATAATATCTGCCAGTGGTACAAGTTGCGGATTTTGTTCTACCAGATCAATAATATCCCGGCAATCGGCATGCTTCCCTTCCGGATCAAAATTAAGCTGATAACTTTTTATAGCTGAAGAATCATTATCGTTGGCCAAAACAATATCAAAACGCCCGGTCTCCCAAAAACCTTTTGTTAAACCGCCACAACCACAAAAAAGGTCTATTAACTTATACTTTTTCACTTTTTTCATTGGTTATGCTTTCGTATCTACGATTTCAACTACATCTGCAATATCACACTGCAGGGCTTTACAGATTTTAATTAAAACATCCATTGAGACATTTTCGCCTTTGCCCATTTTTGCTATTGCATTGGTGCTGACGCCTGCCATTTCTCGTAATTGCGTTTTGTTCAATCCGCAATCAATCATTCGTTTCCAAAGTTTATTATAACTGACCATTTTCATACTTACCATTGTGCGTTTGTAGACATTGGAGATAATCTATCACATATTTGGGCAAATATCAAGAATATTTTGATAAAAATCAAGAAAAAAATTGATTTTTCAAATGGTTTTTATCCGTTGTGATAAGCAAATACCCCTCGAAGATTGCGGTTAGAATCCTGTCTGGTGTGGATTGCGGCTTGAAACAAACTTTCGGTAATATTGTAATATACAAGCGTTGATTTGTAATAAGTTACACACTATGTCTAAAATCCAAGAAAACACAGATTTTCCTAAAAACCTGAGTATGTAAAACAGTTTACACATTTGAGGAGTGGCTGATAGTATTATGGGAGGCACGCCACAGGGCTGTTTTTGAGGGAATTTGCGGGATAGAAAACAAAAAAGCCAGTCGGTTTGACTGGCGTGAATACAAAAATGGTAGACAATAACTAGCAACTCCAAATGCTTTCTGCAACTGTGTCGGCTATATCCAGCCGGGCGGCGATCCCGGCATCGTGTTCGCCGAACAAATTGGTCAATATGATGCAGAATCGCTGTTTTTCCGGATCGATCCACATGGATTGACCGCTGGAACCGCTGTGCCAGATGGTGGCGTCAGAAAAGTTTTTGATCAGCAATCGGCGGGTCATATCCCAGCCGAAAGAACGGTTGCGGGCGGCAGTCGGCAGATAATTATGGAACATTTCCTGCTTGACAATATCGCTTTTAAAGAGCCCTTTCCCCCCGGCTAAAATCATTCTGGCATACTTTGCCATATCCGGTGCTGTCGTAAAAATCCCGGCGTTGCCCATGGCACGGGGAGCAAACTTTCTTGCCCACAAATCGTAAATAACAGCCGGATCGCTGTTTACACAGCGGCTGTGGATGACCAGACGCTGCCGGAGATGTTCATAAGGAACCGCCCAGGAAGTATCAACCATCTGTAAAGGTTCAAAAATATTTTCCCGGGCAAAGTCTGCCAGCGGCTGCCGGGCAACATTTTCAATGACCATACCCATAAAGTGATAGTTTACACAGCTGTAATAGAAATCCTGCCACTGGGGACGGGGAAATTCCGAAGTCAGCATCAACTCCAGCAATTCATCAGCCCCGGCTGTTCGCGGATAAACCGGTTCGATGCCGGAAAAGTGCGCTGCCAGCATCCGGAAATTGATTTTTTTTCCGGTTGAACCCTTGTATTGCGGCAAATATCCGGTAAATGGCTCACCCAAATCCAACAGCCCCCGTTCCGCCAGGAGCAATACGCCGGTGGCAGTGCCCAGCGGCTTGGAAATGCTGGAAATATCAAACACCGTATCCTCGCTCATCGGGCGTTGAGTGTTCCGGTCGGCAAAACCTTGAGTATGGATAAAGAGATCCTCTCCCGTATTTCCGGCAAGGATCACCGCACCATCAAAAACGCCCTGCCGGATATATTCATCTATTTTTTTTCTGAACATGGTCAAACCTTCTTTGTTTTTGTAAAATATACAATCAGCACGGCACTTTTTCAAGATAAATACACAGATATCCCATAACTTTTTTATAAAGTAGCTGTAAAAACAGATTTTGCAAATAAATTGCAGATTTTTTTAGCTGACAGGCGAGCAGTTTTACCTGCCCCCTGTCATTAGGACTTTTTCTATCTTTGCTCTAAATCTGCCAGAAATTTGCTGATATGCTTTCTGATTCTGAAAGTCCTTGATCTGATCGTGCCAGTCGGACAGATGGTATAGCAATGGCTTTTAACCGCATATGAGGTAAAGGCAAAAAACAAGGTTATATTTTAAGAAACAGAGCCTATGTGGAAATAATCAATAAATCTGCGTGGGCTTGAGTTCAAAGGGATGAAACCGCCGGAGATTTCTGATTTTTTGAATTATTGAATTGAAAAATTGCTTTGCACAGTGTATATTACAACAACAGGAGTAGATACCATGAAAGACATTACCAGTTATGTTTACAGCTTTGAAGAACTCATACAGGGGAATTTTCTGTATGTGGATAAAACGGAGTATATTTGGCAGCTGATTCGACCGAGCAGTGCCGGATATTTTCTGTCACGCCCGCGTCGCTTTGGTAAATCGTTGACAATCTCTACTCTTAAAGCTGTTTTTGCTGGAAATAAAGAGCTTTTCAAAGGTCTTGCCATATATGATAAGCCGTATGATTGGAAAAAATATCCGGTAATCCATTTGGATATGGCAAACTGTGATGTTCATTCAGAAGACGATTTGCGGGACTATCTGGTTCATTTAATGGAACGAGTGGCACAACATCACAAAGTGAACGTAAAAATCCAGCGTAATTTGTTGGCGTCTTCTTTCGCTGACCTCATTGAAGAGATTGCCAAGCAAGGTGATGTTGTAATTCTGTTAGATGAATACGATAAACCCATTCTCGAAAATATTTCTAACTCTGATATTTCAGCCATAAGGGATACTCTTGCGGATTTTTATTCTTCCATAAAGAAAGAAGCTGACTGCGAACGTTTTGTTTTCATTACGGGGGTATCCAAATTCTGCCATGTCTCTTTGTTTTCCAAGCTGAATAATCTGACAGACATTTCCATGGATGCCAGATATGCAACCATGTTTGGTTATACTCAAGAAGAGTTGGAAGTGAACTTCGGGGATCGTATTGCGGCTCTTGCCGGAGATGCAGAATTTGATGTTTATAAAGGCAAGATAAAAGAATGGTACAATGGTTACCGTTTTCATAAAGATGCTCAAACGGTTTACAATCCGGTATCTTTGGCATACTTTTTTGAAAACAATGGTGAATTCGATAACTATTGGTTCTCTACCGGCACTCCGTCATTTTTGTTGGAACTTATCAAAAAGCAAAGATTTGATCTCGAAAAAGTTTTGGAAACTCCGGTTTCCGGTTTTGCATTCAGTGCCTATGAAATTGACAAACTCAATCCTTTGACATTGCTGTTACAAGCCGGCTATCTGACAATTGATAAAGCCGTTGAACGCTACGGGGATACAACATATATGCTCCGATTCCCAAATTTGGAAGTCAAAGGTTCTTTTGAAGCATATCTTACCGGGGATTGCAGCGGACTTCATGTTGATCAGGTGAAAGATTCTGTTTACAAACTTGCTGATAAGGTAAGCGTTGGAGATGTTGACGGATTTCTTGAAACGATGAAGGTATTTTTTGCCAAAGTATCTTACGATGTCCACATGAAAAATGAAAACAACTTTCAACTGCTGTTTTATTCGATTTTTATGTTGCTCGGTATAAGTATCGTAGCAGAATCCAGAACAAACAATGGCAGAATTGATGCTGTTGCGACAAATGAGGATTTTGTGTTTATTTTTGAATTCAAATTGAATAAATGCGATGAGATTGCCTTGCTGCAGATCAAAGAACGGGATTATTACCGCCGTTATATGAACTCCGGCAAAAAGATTTTTCTTATCGGAGTAAACTTTGATCAGGAAGCGGGACAAATTGACAGTTGGACTTATGAAACGGTCTGACAACATTGAGTGCTTTTTCGTCAATACACGTTCTGCTGAATAAGCGTTGCTTTGAGATATTAACAGTGTAGCGGTCAAAGTTCTTTTCCAAGGTTAAATTGTGTATGCAATTCGTACACAATTCAGGATATTTTTATATGCGGAAATGGATGTCGCATTCTGAGAACAATGGCGTTTGAGATGATAATATTCAAAAAGATATTCACAGAAATCCCATAATTTCTTTAAAAGGGTGTTTTTTGACATAGTTTGAGCGTGGGTTCGCTTGAAAAAAGCCAAACATCACTACTTAAAATACGGGGGGATAATGATGCTGGGCTTGGAAAATAAATTCTGTTTTATGCTTTGCGGTAACATCGTGAAAAAAAATTCAAATCCGAATTTTAAATAGCGTATAATCACACTGCGTGGTATTTACGGAAATCCGATGGCGAAATCCCCCGCATTCTGAAATAAAATCTGGACAGTTTGTAGATGTCCGGAAAGTTGGTGGAAGCTGCAACTTGAGAAATTGACATTTTTGAATATTTCAGATACCTTTCAATCATTTCCACCAAAACATTATCTATGAAATCTTTCGGCGATGTACTGATGCCAAGTGACGGATTGTCTATTGCTGTTTTCCGGAAAACATATTTGTAATGTGCTGCTGAAAAACCCAGAGCCTCTGCTATATTATCTATATTCGCCAACCGGCCCCACGCCATTACTTTTTCCCGGGTGAGAACGAAAATTTCCGGTTCGAGGCACTCTTGTTTTTTCAAGGAATTATCCAAATACTCCAAAAGAGAATCAAAAATATACCCGGCTACTTGAATTTTGGAGTCCAGCGGGGCATTGTTTTCTAAAATAAGAGATTTTACGGCATGAGTAAGCCATTGCGTAAAATAGTCATTATCAGCAGTAAATATCCTTTTCGGAAAATTGTAACTTTTATTGCTTTTTATCTTGAAAGAAAGAGCTTCGCCTTCGCCGGCGTTTTTGCCGATCGTATGTTCGATATTGGGAGGTATGATGACAATTTGCGGGGCTTTGAAAATTTTTATATTTTTCCGGGGACCGATGTGCAGGCAGCCTTGTATAATTATTTCCACCTGATAAAAAGGATGTCGATGAAAACTCGGTGTTGATTTGTTATTTAATTTGTTGTGATACCAGTATAATATTTTTGTATCCATAAAAAACTCAATTTAACTGAAATGATAAATTTTTTATCTGTTTGGGCATTTACTTTATACCCAAAAGAGAGTATATTCAAGTGGGAATAGGAAAATAATCAAATTTTTTATACAGCAGTCAAATAAAAAAGCAATATCTTTATAACTAATATGTTGCATCGCATAAATACAGCAGAAGGGAGAAATCAAAACGATAC
>JAZSHD010000269.1:0-4885 GCA_045533055.1 Victivallaceae bacterium
TGTGCCGCACTGTGACGGATCGTTTCAATCGGAAATTTAGCCATTTTATTTACCTGTATATTTCTCTTAAAGGGTTATGATGTTTTTTATGATTTGTTCTGTTCCCAATAAGGGTCGGTACTGGAGGAGGGGGAAAAGCCCTTTTGAGGAAAGGTCCTTTTCCCCCTCCTCAAACTCCACCCCTTTTTTCCATACCTTTTACCCGCATGTATCTTTTTGCTCCGCAAAAAGATAAATGCCATTCAAATTTTGAAAAATATCTCAATGCACAGGTATATATGTCATTTTTTACTACCTACCCGCATTGGGAACAGAGCCTTATGATTTAAGTATATTGCTTACGCAGCCAAACAGCTTACGCAGTCCGACCCGCGTCGGTAACGCGGGCTTTCCTCCTTTGGCTCAAGAAATCAACTTTCATCTTCTTCCCTCAAATTCCAATTCAGAATAGTTCCAACTGTTGGGGCGGCGGTGTTATCACATCCCGCACCGGAGCAAAACTTTTCCGGTGTATGGCACTAACGCCAAGCTCTTTCAGTGCCCGCAAATGTTCTGCGGTACCATACCCTTTGTTTTCTGCCAAACCGTAACCCGGATACAACTTATCCAGCTCCACCATCAGGCGGTCACGGTAGACCTTTGCCACGATGCTGGCGGCGGCGATACTTGCCGATTTGGCGTCGCCCTTTACTATATTGCACGACTCTCTGGGCAATCCCGGCACCGGCAAACCATCGACTAATATATAATCAGCTTCCGGTATGGCTTCGGCAGCTTCCTTCATTGCCTTATGCGTGGCACGCAATATATTGATTTGGTCGATTACCTCGACCGGAATTTCAGCAATAGCGATCCGCACTCCCGGCACCGCCCTTATGGCGGCATCCAACGCTTCACGCTTTTCTTCGCTCAATTTTTTGGAGTCATTGACGGGCGGGATCTCCACTCCTTGCGGAAATCCCACAGCGGCGGCGACCACCGGCCCAGCCAGCGGTCCCCTGCCAACTTCGTCAATACCCACTACAAAACGAAATCCCGCCTGATACTTTTCGTATTCCCAAGCGAGAAGTTCGTTTCCGGCGGTGATGAACTTCTCATTCTCACCGCCTTTGCCTTTATCTGACATGGCAGCTTACCGGGCGTCGCGGAGCTCCTTGACCTTGGCAGCCTTACCAACTTTATCACGCAGATAGTACAGTTTGGCACGACGGACTTTACCGCGGCGGGTAACTTCGATCTTGTCAATACGGGGGCTGTGGATACGGAAAACGCGTTCCACACCTTCACCGAAAGCCACGCGGCGGACGGTGAAAGTTTCATTGATGCCGCTGCCATTGCGGGCAATAACAGTACCGGCAAAAGCCTGGATACGTTCAGTGTCGCCTTCGACGATCTTCACATAGACCTTGACAGTGTCCCCGACGGAAAATTCGGTAACTTCACTCTTCAGGTATTCCTGAGCTACTTTCTTGAGAATTTCCATTTTTCAACTTCTCCTTTTGTATCAAAAACTTTTTAGTTGTTTTTTTCCACTCTTTCATCGATACATGCCGCAAACGGTCAAATATCGCTTTCTTATACAGATCCGGCCTTAACTTCCGGGTCAGCTTTTCAGCCTCCAGCCGCCGCCAGCGGGTGATCCTGTTATGATCGCCGCTCTGCAGCACTTCCGGGACACGCAAACCTCTGAACTCCTCGGGTCTGGTGTATTGCGGATACTCCAGCAAGCCCTCCGAAAAAGACTCATCTTCGCCGGATTCATCGCAACCCAATGCTCCGGGCAGCAGTCTGGTCACCGCATCGATCACCACCATTGCCGCCAGATTTCCGCTGGTCAGCACATAGTCACCGATAGAAAGTTCCTCGCAGCTGCTCAACTGCCGCACCCGCTCGTCCAGCCCCTCATAGTGACCGCAAACCAGCAGCAGTTCTTTTTCCTGTGCCAGCTCCCGGGCGATCTTCTGGTCGAATCTCCTGCCCCGCGGGCCCATCAATATAACCCGTTTGCCCGCAGTACCAAGCTCGTCCAGAGCCTCCATCAAGGGCTCAACTTTCATCAGCATACCCGGACCGCCGCCGTATGGCGAATCATCCACGGTCCCCCGGCGGTCATGCGTATAATCCCGCAGATCCACCGCCTTGAGTTCGAGAATATTCTTCCCGATGGCCCGGCCGATCACACTGGAACCCAACGGCCCCGGGTAGATCTCCGGGAAAAGCGTCAACACTTCGATTTTCATGTTGCATCTCCCCCGGTTCACCGGATCAAGCTTCAGTCAGCTACTTCCACAGAAATACGCTGCTGAAGTCTGCCGCCAGCTCCGCTGACCAGCGAACGGATCGCCATGATGGTCTTGCCGCGTTTGCCGACAACTTTACCGATATCTTCCTTCCGGCAATCGATGCGGATCACTGTACCGTTATCGTTCACACTGGAAGATACATTCACTTCGTCCGGAAAATCCACAAGTGCCCGGACTACATAATCTACAAAGTGTTCAAGTTCACGGATCTTATCATCGCCGCCGCAACTTTTGCAGCTGCAGCCCTTACCGCCGATCCCGAACAACTTCAGTAACGACTTAAACATCTCAAATTCTCCCAACTCTCCTTATTTCCCTGAAAAACTGCTCAACGACCCACTCACAACTCCAGCCGGATCGTTCAGAAGCCTTCAAGATATTCCGGAGCAGCCAGGCAGTCCTTTGAACAAATTCAATCGGACTGCTGACCTTATGGTTAAATAAGCACCCGGCTTAAACTTACGCTTCGGCGGGAGCTTCTTCAGCCGGAGCTTCGGCTTCTGCGGCTGCAGCAGCTTCTGCTTCTGCCTTGGCCTTGGCTTGGGCTTCCGCCTTGGCTTTGGCTTTCTTGGAGATCGAGGGCTTACGCACCAGATCGGCAAGGCTGATGTTGTTCTTTACACGGTTTGCAACTGCAACAACGGTTTCGCTGGGCTGGGCACCGACGCCCACCCAGTAATCATAGCGGTCGACTTTGAGGGTTTCAACCTTGCTGTTGGGGTTGTAGAAACCGATTTCTTCGATCGCTTTACCATCGCGCTGTGCGCAAACATCCATTACGACTACCCGGAAGCAGCTGTTATTGGTGCCGCCGGTACGCTTCATTCTGATTCTGACTGCCATTTCTTTTCCTCTTTTTGCCTCGCACTATTTCAATCCTGCTTCTTCAGCCGCTGGCAAGGGGACAAATTTCGCCGCACGACCGCTTCTGCAAGGGCTTGAAAAAGCACCTTGGCGGGTTAAATAATTATTATATGTTTAAAACAAATTCAACTTCAAGGGCATTTAATATATCACAACTCAAGCATTTACGCAAAAAATATCCCAAAATTTCCCGCTTTTTTTATCTATTTTGCCCAAAATCACGATTTTCCGGACTCCAAATGCGATTTCAGAAGAGCATTCCGGGCAGCGAGATACCCTTCATTTTCTTAAAGGTTGATACCGCATGAGTATCGGTCATGCTGGTAAAATAGTCCAGTATGCACTGCAAACGGCAGTAGGCACTTTCCATCCAAAGTTTATTCTCTTTCTGGCAGCAGCTGCCGGGCAGCAGACTCAACAGCCGCCAGCTGCGGGGCTCCGGCTTTTCGCCCCGCTTCAGGGCATCGACATACTCCTCGGTGGCACTGACCAGAATATCCAGCAAACCGTTGGTCAGTTCGTAACCGGCAACACCGATTTCCACGGCACGGCGGTAGGTGTAGATTTTTTCAAAACTTATATCGTAAATTTCTTCCAGCACTTTCGCCGACGGTATCAGCTCAATAAGGGGTTTATCCAATTCGCCGGCGAGCATTTTTTCCTCGTTATCCAGAAATGCTTTGGTAACTTGTTTGACCAACGCCCCCAGCGTCATGGCACGGAGCATTTCCACCCGGCGGCGTTCGTTGGGGATAAGTTTCAGCCGCTCCCGGGTTTCGCCGTTATCGCCGATAATCTTGAGCATCAGCATTTCCAATTCCCAATATGCAATGATATTTAAAAGGTGACCGTCCTCAAAATCCACAATGCGGTAAGTTACATCATCTGCCGCCTCTACCAGAAATGCCAGCGGGTGGCGGCACCAGCCGTCGCCAGTAGTATTGGGCAGCAAGCCGCAGGTATTGGCAACTTCCGCAAACAAATCTTTTTCGGAATGGAAAAAGTTGAATTTTTTCCCCGCCACTCCCGGCAAACGGTCTTTGCACGATGAGGTCGCAGGATATTTTGCCACTGCCCCCAATGTGGCACAAGTCAACTGCATACCGCCATGATTTTCCGGCATTTCCAATTTAGTCAGCACCCGGAATCCCTGGGCATTGCCCTCGTAGCGGTCTATATCGGCAATTTCGTCGCTGTTCATGTGTTTACGCAATTCAGCAGCAACCGGCGAATGAGTGAACCAATAGCGGATGCTCTCCTCACCGGAATGTCCGAAAGGCGGATTGCCGATGTCGTGAGCCAAACTCGCCGCCGCCACGATCTCGCCAATATGGTTGGGGCGGATCCGGCTCTCGCCCAATTTCTCACAAATCCCCACCCCGGCAATAGCTCCCAACGAGCGGCCGATAGAAGCCGTTTCCATGCTGTGAGTCAAACGGGTACGCACATTGTCCTCATCCGACAGCGGAAACACCTGTGCCTTATCGTGCAGTTTCCGGAACGACGACGAAAAGACTATCCGATCAAAATCCTGCTGAAACGGCGAACGCCCCGGCTGCACCGCCGCACTCCCGGCAGCTCCCAGCCGCCGTGCCGACAAAAGTTTTTTCCATTGCATAACCATAAAAAATTGCCCTGTAAAGTTTTTTGGATAATTAGGGGTGTGGCGGAGATTTGGGGAAGGGGAAAAAACCTTTTAAGGAAAGGTTCTTTTCCCC
>JAZSHD010000244.1:0-6673 GCA_045533055.1 Victivallaceae bacterium
CAAAAAAACTAATTTTTATTAAATATATCGCAATTTTGGCATGTTGGCAAGTCATAAAGACCGGAAAAAGCACATTTTGTAGCTCAAAGATAGCATAGGATTGTTGGCAAAAATGCGTAAAAGTGTTATATTAAAGACAATATTATAGATTTTTTGACAATTCATAAATCAAAGGATGTAAAAAATGGCTGAAAAAGAAAATGCTTTGATGGAAAAAATCGTATCGTTGTGCAAACGCCGCGGTTTTGTCTTCCCCAGTTCTGAAATTTACGGTGGCTTCAACGGCTTCTGGGATTACGGTCCCTACGGCTCGCGCATGAAACGCGCTATTGAAGCACTCTGGTGGCACGAAATGGTCGAAACCCGCGATAATATTGAAGGTCTTGACTCCACGATCATCTGCCACCCCACCGTCTGGAAGGCATCCGGCCACCTCGACCAGTTCAGCGACCTGATGACCGACTGCAAAGACTGCAAGAGCCGGCACCGCGTTGACCAGATGGAAGACCCCACCACCTGCCCCAACTGCGGAAGCAAAAACCTGACCGAGCCGCGCGAATTCAATCTGATGATGAAAACCTACGTCGGCCCGGTGTTCGACAACGAACACACCGCCTATCTGCGGGCCGAAACCTGTCAGCCGATTTTTGTGGACTTTCAGCAGGTGCGCAACAGTGCGCGTCAGAAACTGCCCTTTGGTATCGCCCAGATCGGCAAAGCGTTCCGCAACGAGATCAACCCGCGCAACTTCACCTTCCGCAGCCGCGAATTCACGCAGATGGAAATGGAATTCTTCTGCGACGGCGAAGAGGGCATGGAATGGTTTGAATACTGGAAGGAACAGCGGATCAACTACTACAAGAACAAGCTGAAGTTCACCGACGATTTCTTCCGCATTTACGAACACGAAAAACTCGCTCACTACGCCAAAGCCGCTATCGACATCGAAGTCAAATTCCCCTTCGGCTGGGGCGAACTCGAAGGCGTCCACCACCGGGGCACCTGGGATATATCCCAGCACAGCCAGTTCTCCGGAACAGACTTGCAGTATATCGACCACGACAACAAACGCAAAGTCATGCCCACAGTTATCGAAACCTCCGTTGGTCTTGACCGCACCATGCTGGCTATTCTGGGCAAAGCCTACGACGAAGATACCGCCGCCACCCAGAAAGAAGGTATGGATGAAGATGTCAGAATCGTGCTGCATTTGCCCCCGCTGGTCGCTCCGATCCAGCTGGCAGTGCTGCCGCTTTCCAAGAAGCTCAACGAAAATGCGGAAAAACTTTACAAAGATATGAACAAATACTTCCGCTGCGAATACGATGTCACCGGCTCCATCGGCAAGCGTTACCGCCGGCAGGACGAAATCGGTACTCCGCTGTGCCTGACTTTCGACTTTGAATCTGCTGCCGACAACGCCGTGACCGTCCGTGACCGTGACACCATGCAGCAGGAACGCGTTTCCATTGATAACCTGCGTAACTATGTGGAAGATTTCATCAACCGCTGAACAGATCATTGCAGCATGAAAGGTTGAATTTATGGCAGAAGAAACTGTAAACAGCAGTAATTTTATCCGGGAAATGGTCAAAGCCGATGTGGCAGCCGGTAAACACGGCGGCAGAGTGGAAACCCGTTTCCCGCCGGAACCCAACGGCTATCTGCATATCGGGCATGTGAAGGCGATCTGTCTGGACTTCGGCATTGCCGAAGAGTTCGGCGGCGTCTGCCATTTGCGAATGGACGATACCAACCCCACCAAAGAAGATGTGGAATATGTTGAAAGTATTCAAGAAGACATCAAATGGCTGGGTTTTGACTGGAAAGAACACATGTACTTTGCCAGCGATTACTTCGATCAGATGTACGAATGTGCAGTCAAACTGATCAAAAAAGGTCTTGCCTATGTTTGCGACCTCTCGCCCGAAGAGTGGGAGCAATACAAAGGCAATCTGACCGTGCCGGGCAAAAATCCCCCCGGCAGAGATCGCAGTATCGAAGAAAATCTTGAGCTTTTTGAACGCATGAAAAATGGCGAATTTGCCGATGGTGCTATGGTGTTGCGGGCAAAAATCGATATGGCTTCGCCCAATATAACTATGCGTGACCCGGCGATCTACCGTATCCGCCACGCCCACCACCACCGGCAGGGCGACAAATGGTGCATCTACCCCATGTATGACTTTGCTCACCCGCTGGAAGATGCCATAGAAAAGATCACTCACAGCTTCTGCACATTGGAGTTCGAGATCCACCGGCCCTTCTACGACTGGCTGCTGCAGGCATTGGATTGGGTCAATCCCCCGGTGCAGACTGAATTTTCCCGCTTGAACCTCACTTATACAGTAATGAGCAAGCGTAAACTGCTGGAACTGGTGCGGGATAAACATGTTGCCGGTTGGGATGACCCCCGTATGCCCACAGTTTCGGGCTTACGCCGGAGAGGGATCCCCCCCAAGGCGATCCGGAAATTCTGCGAACTTGTGGGCGTGACCAAGTTCAATGCCACAACCGATGTGGCGTTCTTTGAACATTGTGTCCGGGAAGAACTCAACGCCGAAGCCTCCCGCTATATGGCGGTGCTGGATCCCGTGAAGGTGATCATCGACAACTGCGACGACGACTTTGTGGATATGCTTGACGCCGTGAACAATCCGGAAAAACCGGAAGCCGGTTCCCGCAAAGTACCTTTTGCCAAAGAGCTTTACATCGACCGTGCCGACTTTATGGAAGAACCGGTCAAGGGCTATTTCCGTCTGGCTCCCGGCAAGGAAGTGCGTCTGCGTTACGGTTACTTCATTACCTGTACCGGCGTGGATAAGGATGAAAATGGCAACATCACAGCCATTCATGCAGTGTACGACCCTGCCACCCGGGGCGGCAATGCTCCCGACGGCAGAAAAGTCAAGGGCACCATCCACTGGGTTTCCGCCAAACACGCCATACCCTTTGAAGCAAGAATTTACGACCGTTTGTTCACCGTGGAAGAACCCGGTGCAGGCGATGTGGACTATCTGACCCAGCTCAATAAAGACTCCCTCAAAGTAGTGGAAGCATTTATGGAACCGGCACTTAACGAGGTGAAAGTAGGCGAAACGGTGCAGTTCGAGCGGCAGGGTTATTTCTGTAAAGATAAGGACAGTTCTGAAGAAAAGGCAGTGTTCAACCGCACTGTAGCGTTGAAGGATTCCTGGTCAAAGAAAACCAAATAACGCAAAGCTTGCGGCTCATCTCGTGCCTTGCTGCGCTGCTCGCTCGGCTTGTCACGCCGTAGTAACACGGAGGCGGATCGAGTACAAAGGTTGAAGCAGCAAAGCTTGCGGCATACAATTTTGTCGGACAAGTCGGACTGGTCAGACTGGTCGGACAGGTCCGACAATTTTTTGCCGGAGTTATTGCTATACATTAATATATACAGCAAATCATTCGGGTTTGGATAAAAACTTGTTGCCGGTACAGCTGCGGGGCGAAATGGCACGCCATTCTTCGATGTCAAAATCGTAGATCGCCGCTTCGCCGGGGCGGAAGTGTCCGAATCCGGAAGGCCCGAGGCTGTCGGCAGTTATCTCAATAGCAGGGTTATGCCCCACGATAAGTACGCTGTTGACTTCATCGGGCAAATTGCGGATGATCGCCATAAGTTCGCTGGAGTCGCAAGTGTAAAGTTCGGTATCTTCCAGCGTGTAACCCTGGGAGAGTTCCAGCTTTACCGCCATGATCTCGGCAGTTTGTTTTGCCCGCATGGCGTGGCTGTGGAGGATCAGTTCGGGAAAAATTTCCAGCTGACGCATGGTTTCGCCCTGAACGGCGGCATTGGAGAGCCCGACCGGACTTAACGGCCGGAGCAAATCGTCATCATAGCCTTTTTCGGCTTTGGCATGACGCTGAAGGATCAAAGTTTTCATACTCCATTTCGGGGTTTGAAAGATAATACTTAAATTGGTTTAAGTAATAAAATAACTGATATTGAAAAATTTGCAAATAATTACCGGGTTTTTCCATGAAAAGGTTTTCTCAACACACGCCAAATGAACAAGCCGCCGGGTGGGATGTGGTTCTGATATTGGATAATTTAAGAAGTGCCCATAATGTAGGCAACATCTTCCGCATCGCCGAAGCATTGCATGCAAAAGTCATCGCCTGCGGCTACACGCCGTGCCCGCCCCATCCTGTTTTGGCAAAAACCGCCATGGAGTGCGACAAAACAGTACCATGCACCACCGCAGAATCTGCCGCCGAAGCAATAAAAAGTTTGCGTAAAGAGAATTATAAGTGTATATTAGCTTTGGAACACAATTCCGAAAGTGTGGAAATTTCGGAATATTCCAACTGGGATATGCCCCTGGCTCTGGTGCTGGGCAACGAGGCAAAAGGTGTTTCCGCAGAAGCATTGGCATTGTGCGACGGAGTTGTAGATCTGCCCATGCTGGGAGAAAAAGCATCAATAAATGTAGGTAATGCCGCCGCCGCAGCCCTATATATTATATATACATTATATAAGAAGCAGAGAACGGGTATAAATTTATGAAGTTCAAGCGTGTAAAACTTATGGGCAAGAATCTGGACGATGTGCGTCCCAAGATCCTTGCCCGGGGTATGGAGATCGTTGACGATAATTTTGATTTGGTGATCGCCCACGGCGGCGACGGCACTCTTTTGTGGAGCGAGCGTGACTACCCCGGTATACCCAAACTGCCGCTGCGGGATGCCCGCACCGCCCCCCAGTGTCAGGATCACTCCTACGATAAAGTGCTGGATTCACTGCTGGCCGATAAGCTGGAAATAACTGTGCTGCCCAAGCTGGAAGGTATCTACAAAGATAAACGCATGGTGGCGGTCAACGATATATTTGTGCATAATCTGGAGCGGGCAAGTGCTTTGCGTTATCAGGTCTTGATCGACAACGAACTCTACGCCAACGAAATCGTCGGCGACAGCGTGGGTGTGGCAACTGTCCACGGCTCAACGGCTTACTACCGGAGCATCACGCAAAGTATCTTCCGTGTGGGCATGGGGCTTGCCTTCAGCAACAGTACCGAAGAGATCAACCATCTGGTCATCAGCGAACAAAGCGAAGTGGCGATCCGGGTATTCCGGGGGCCTGCGTTGATAATAGCCGACAACTCCCCCGAGATGGTGGAAGTGCCCGAACACGGCGAAGTAATCATCCGGCAGGCAGCCGAAAAAGCGGTCATCTATGGCTTGAAAGGTTTTATGTGCCCCGAGTGCCGGGTTCTGCGTCACCCCAACAAACTGCCATTTAAAATACTTATAGCCCACGAACAGAAGTGAGATGATCCATGCACATAGTGATTTCAGCCGGTCCCACCCGGGAAGCCATCGACCCGGTTCGCTACATAACCAACCGCTCCACCGGCAAAATGGGTTACGCCATTGCCGAAGCCGCCCGGGAACGCGGTTTGCTTGTTACACTGGTTTCCGGTCCGGTAAATCTGCTGCCGCCGGAGGGTGTGGAAGTTATAAATATAGAAAGTGCCGCCGATATGGCAAATGCTATGAAGTCTGCTGCCCAAACTGCCGATATTATAGTAATGGCAGCAGCCGTGGCTGATTATCGGCCCAAACAATACAGCACCAGCAAGGTCAAAAAATCCGATGGCGATATGTGTATAGAGCTGGAACGCACCGAAGATATTCTCTTGAGTCTGGGCAAAAATAAACGCCCCGGCCAGATATTGGTGGGCTTTGCCGCCGAAACCGATGATCTATTGAAAAATGCTCAAGGCAAGCTTGAGCGGAAGAATCTTGACTATATAGCTGCTAATATCGTAGGGGTTCCCGGCAGAGGTTTTGCCGCCGATAATAACGCCATAACCCTTATAGGCAGGGACGGCAGCCAGACCGAATTTGCTCTGCAAAGCAAAAAAAATCTGGCAGAAGCTCTTTTGCAACATATTTTAAGGGGTACCAAATAAACATCGCTTCAGCCTCCAAAGGGGAGAGTTTAAGCTCAAAAACAGCTCAAACAGTCCAAAAAACAACAAAATCCACAAAATTTTGAAGTTTAAATTTGCAATTTTGTCTTTGTGTGGTAATTTAAAGCCCTGTCGCCGGAAGAGCTTGAGCTTGCGAAAGCGATGGTTGATAAAAAAATCAAAAAAAGTTGAATTTAAGATTTGACAAAACAAAAATCTGTGATATATTAAAAATCACGCCGCCAAAAGCTGCTGAAGCTTGCGAAAGGCGGAGTTGAAAAAAAACTTAAAAAAACTTTGCAAATAAGTTTGACAAACTTCAAAACTGTGATATATTAAACCTCACGCCGCAAATCGCTGACAAGCGAGCGGCTGAAGTTAAAATAAAAAAGTTTGAAAAAAGTTGAAAATAAAATTTGACAAATGTCAAACTTGTGCTAAATTAAATTTCACGCTGCGATTTGCAAGATGATACAGCGAGGTTGATAAACGATCAGCGATGAAGCTGAAAGTTGTTTGAAAATTGAATAGTGCGATGTAACCTGACAATTTACATTGAATTTGAATGTAGTTCAAATCACACAAAGAAATCGAGCTAAGTCGATTCTCTTAAAAAGCGTTAACAACGCAAGTTGTTGAAATAATTTTTATGGAGAGTTTGATCCTGGCTCAGGACGAACGCTGGCGGCATGGATTAGGCATGCAAGTCGAACGGATGTAGCAATACATTAGTG
>JAZSHD010000105.1:0-27953 GCA_045533055.1 Victivallaceae bacterium
TGAGGCAAGGTCGAGTTTTGCAATGCCCTGCCCGAGGGAGTGTACTTTTGTACTCGACCGAGGTGCAGGGTTGCGGCAAGGCTCGAGATTGCCCGCGATGTGCCACCGTACTTTGATTTTTCGCCAAATTCAGGACAGTAATAATAAACAGGATTTAATAATTCAATGAGCACTGATTTATTGACTTCAAGGCTGGAAAAAGATTTGTTGATCTTTGACGGCGCCATGGGTACAGAGCTGTACCGCAAAAACTTTTTTGTCAATGTATGTTTTGAAAATCTGGTGATAACTGCTGCCGATACGGTGCAAAGTATCCATCAAAGCTACATCGACAGCGGCTGTGATGTGCTTACGACCAATACTTTCAGTGCCAATGTAAACAAGCTCTCAAGGTTCGGTCTGGCAGACCAGCTGGAAAATATCTGCACAAGTGCAGTCAAACTGGCAAGAAAGTGTGCCCACGGCGATACTCTCATTGCCGGTTCGGTGGGCCCCGCCGGAGAGTTGACCGAAGCGTACAAAAATTGCGACCGGGCAACAATCATTGCAGAACCGGCGAAGTATATGGCTCTTGCCGGAGCTGACTTTATAACTTTTGAATCGCTGGAAAATCTGGACGATGTAAAAGCCGTGGCAAAAATTTCCGGCGAGCTTGAAATACCCTATATAGCCAGTTTTGCTCTGGATGAAAACGCTTGCGGCATCAACAGCAAAACCCCTTTTGCCGAACTTTTGAGTGTCTTGCTGGATACAGTAAATCCCCCCGCCGCACTGGGGTTGAATTGCGGCAACGGCCCTGAAGCCACGCTCAAATGCTTTGAAACAGTGCGGAGTGCCAGCACCTTGCCTTGGGTGGTTCAGCCCAACGCCGGAGAGCCCCGGAAGATCGACAACCGCACCATGTATATGAACAGCCCCGAATACTTCACGACTTACGCCATGCGGTTTGCCAATCTGGGAGCCAGAGGCATCGGCGGCTGCTGCGGTATCGGTCCGGCGGAGATCAAGGAGATGGCTCGCTCCATAAGACCGCTGGCAAAAGGCAATGCAGCAAGTGCCAAGCCGGTGATTGAAATAGCTTCCGGCGTGGAAGTCATGCCGGAAATCCCCCTGGCAGAGCGTTCAAGATTGGGCAGAAAACTTGCTAATAAAGAGTGGATAACCTGTGTGGAAGTCACTCCCCCTTGCGGATTTGACTTGACCAATGTTATAGAAAAAGCCCGCATTTGTGCCGCCGCCGGAGTGGATGTAATAAATCTGCCCGACGGCCCCCGTGCCAGCAGCCGTATTTCCAGCATGGTAACAGCTTTGGAAATACAGCGGAATGTAAATATAGAGGCCACTTTGCATGTTTGTGCCCGTGACCGCAGTCTGATCGGTTTGCAGAGCGAACTTCTGGGCTGTGCCTGCGAAAAGATCCACAACTTGCTTTTCATCACCGGCGACCCGCCCAAACTGGGGAATTTTCCTGCCAGCAGCGGAGTATTTGATGTGGATGCTATCGGCATGACCGAAATGCAGAAAAAGCTCAATATGGGTATTGATTTAGGGGGCGGCTCGCTGAAAATGCAGACTTCTGCCGTTATCGGCGTAGGTCTTGACCCCAACGCTATCGATCAGGAGCGGGAGTACCGGAGAATTTGTCAGAAAGCCGAAGCGGGAGCTGATTTCATCGTGACCCAGCCGGTATTTGACCCGGAAAAGCTCTTGAGTTTCCTCAAACGCATCGAACACTTGCATTTGCCCGCCATCGCCGGAGTCTGGCCGCTGGCAAGTTTGCGTAATGCTGAATTCATGCGTACGGAAGTACCCGGCGTGGTAGTGCCCGACAGCATCATGCAGCGGATGGGCTCCAGAATAGATAAAGAGTCCCAGAAAGCCGAAGGTATCGCCATAGCAAGAGAGTGCATCGAAGCGATCCGCCACGCCGTAGCCGGGGTGCAGGTAAGTGCCCCCTTCGGCAATGTTAATACAGCTCTGGCAGTGTTGAAATGATTAAAACGGTAAATAATTTAAGTATTTATTGAAAGAAAAAATTGGCAAATTTACATAAGTTGGTATATATTATCAAACATAAGCGGAGAGCTGGCTGAGCGGTCGAAGGCGACGGTCTCGAAAATCGTTATACTCCTCGTGGGTATCGAGGGTTCGAATCCCTCGCTCTCCGCCAGTTTTGTTTTAAAGCGAACGCATAAAAATCACGGCATAAAGAAAAGAGCAAAATTGCAAGCAAGTCTTGCAGTTTGCTCTTTTTTCTTTATGCACGGTACGCTCATGCGGAAAATTTCCGCAAGAGCGTGTGATTTTTTAGGGGGTTGCCTTCCGCTGCTCGCCGTAAAAGGCTCCGCTGCTCAGGCTCGCGGCACCGGCAGGTGCTCGCGTCGAATCCCTCGCTCCTTGTCCCGCCGTAGCTTTTTGCGAAGGCGGATCCGCCAGTTTTGTTTTAAAGCAGACAGTCAAAAATCACGGCATAAAGCAAAGAGCAAAATTGCAAGCAAGCCTTGCAGTTTGCTCTTTTTTCTTTATGCACGGTACGCTCATGCGGAAAATTTCCGCAAGAGCGTGTGATTTTTAGGGGGTTGCCTTCCGCTGCTCGCCGTAAACGGCTCCGCTGCTCAGGCTCGCGGCTTATCCTGCCACAGCTTTAATACGGAGCGGAGGGGCGACTGCACAAATAAAGCTTAAACTCCTATTTTATTTCGATTTTCAGGACATCATTTCTTTGCAGGCTGTTGTGTCTTATTCTGATTTCATCCTGCCGGAGCAGTTCATAACCCCAATGGGTGATGAATTCAGCATTGCTGTTATCACGCAATAAAGTTACTGAAGTAACTTTGCCATTTAATTGCGGCAATATTATATCGCCCATGGGCGGTATGGCTACATAAGCGTAAACAGTTTTTTCTTTTTGCGTATAATACAAGCCATAGGGCGGCGTGTATTCAGACTTGCCGCAGCCGGTGATCGCTTCGCCGTTGACTTTGAACCATTGAGCCAACTCCTGGAGTATTTTTACGGTCTGACAAGTCAACCTGCCGTCGGGCTGCGGGCCTGCATTCAACAGTAAATTGCCGTTTTGCGAAACACACCCGAACAAACCGCCGCATATTGCAGCAACATCTTTATAAGTATTATCATTCTTATTATATCCCCAGCTGGAATTCATGGTCGCACAGGATTCCCATATCACCGGACGGCCTTTTACCGTGGGGGCTTGATTCATTACAGTTATTTCCGGAGTGTAATAATCAAAATCGCAAACATTTTCTTTGCTGAACGACAACCGGTCATTTACAATTATCTCCGGCTGATGTTTGTAAATCATTTTCAGCAGACGGTTCCGGTCAAAGTAATCGGTATTATCTTTGTATTTGCTGGTGTAATCGAAAAAAAGCAGATCAATTTTGCCGTATTCGGTCATAAGCTGCTCTACATTGTTGTAAAGATAATCCAGAAAATCCCGGTATTCTTCCGCAGTCGGCGTGTGGAGCTCTTTTTTGTGATAACCATCCGGACTTTCCCAATCCGCATATCCCGGATGCGTCCAATCCGGCAAGGAGTGATAGAAGCCGATCTTCAACCCGGCGGTGCGGAATGCTTCCACCAACATTCCGGTAACATCCTTGCCGTATGGCGTATTGGTGACTTTGTAATCGGTATAGTGGCTGTCAAACATGCAAAAGCCGTCGTGATGTTTGGTGGTGAAAACCACATATTTCATACCGGCATTTTTTGCCAGAACCGCCCATTCTTCCGGATCAAAATTTACCGGATCGAATTTTTTGGCTAACGCTTCGTATTCCCCCGGCTGCCACACATCATTGGCGTAAGTCCATTCGCCCCGCCCCGGAACAGCATAGATCCCCCAATGAATAAACATGCCGAATCTGGCATTTGTAAACCAATCTGTACGCACTTTTACATTCCTTAAGTTAATCTGTGAAAATCACCCGGTCGACATATATGGCATCGGCTTTTTTACTGCCGGGTACATAGGATGATCCTTCCAGTTTTATGGAAATATAAATATTGTATTCCGCATCCGGATTTTTGGGGTCATACATTGCCTGCGGTATCCGCAGCGGCATTTGTTTGCTTTCGTGCACATAAAGCGTGCAAAGCTCTTTGACCTTGCTTTTGCCTACATGATACCAATGGTATTTTTCATCGGTAAACATCTTTTTGCGGTCGATTTTGCGGCACAAAAGGTCTTTATTGGTTACTGTATCGGTCAAGCCGATGACCAGTTCCTTACTATGATACTTGGCAGGAAGTTTTTTCTGTATAACAAAAATCCCGTCAAAACGCATTGCTTTGCCTGCTGCGGCTGCCGGGTCATTGACCCAGTTGCTTGTCCAGGCTTTGTTGCGGATCTTGTACCACGGGAAGTCCCAGACCTTTTTACCGGCAAACTGTTCCGGGATCGGCAACCCCGCCAGCTCGCAGCTGAATTTATCATCCAGCCACTTGACTATGGCGGGGTGACTGGATTGCTGATTCATCGCCAGCAAAGCATTTTTTTCGTTTTTATAAAGCCGGGTGATCACCTTGTTGCGGTCGATCTCAAGCTTCAGCCGCCGTTCAAGGAAGAGCATGGTATCGTCAAAGGGGACCCGTTCCCGGCCGATGTGCTGCAAAAAGACCGGTTCATTTGCCACGGCTTGCTCGGCAAGATCAAAAATGCGGTCGGCTTTCAGCAGAAAATCTTTGGTTATATATGCAGCATTGAACCCCACCAGCCCCGGTCTGCCCGGTTCTTTTTCCTGTCCGGCAACGATCATATCGAGTATCTGCTGCATATATTTGCCGCCTTTGCCGTAATAGTGGGTCATAAAGTCGGCAATAACGGCTTTTTCGTCCAAAGTCGGATCGATCAGAAGTTTACTGCCAAGATAATGAGCCAGTTCGCTGAAATTGGGCAGGGCAAGCCGGGTGTAGCCGAACTGATTTTCTGCCATATACATACGGCAGTTGTTTTCGGCATAGACCCGGATATTGCGGGGCAAGGCTCCGACCATGGTAGCCGGGAAAAGCACTTCGGGGTAATAGAGTTTCCAGTAATCCCAGAAGCGGATCATTGCCCCGGATTTTCCCCAGCCTTTCAGAGCCTCCACAGTTTCGCGGTTGTTGGGGTGGTCAAGATCGTGGTAGACATCACGCCGGAAATGGCCGGGGCGGTAAAATTCGCTGCCCAGCACTGCCAGCTGAACCATTACATTTTTTTCCGCCTTGACCACTTTGGGCGGTGCCTGCGAAAAGTTATAGGCAAAAAATTGCACGATCATGCCCGGATAGAGTTTGTCGATCCGCCGGGCAATGTCGTTGGTGAACTCCAGCACCAGATCGGAGTAACTGTTCTGATACTTTTTGACTGCTTCCATACAGTTGGGGCAGTAACAGGCATCGCCGTTGTCGTTGGCTGATACATCTATAAATACCGGATAAGGCATCCCGGGGTAATTTTTCCGTTGAAACTCCCGGTCACGCTCAATGACTTCCACCATCTTTTTGACCACCAGATCCCGCCCCGGCATGTAGGTAAAGCAGAGATTTCCGGGACCGTTGGGGCCCAGCGGATATTGGCGGTTGCCATCTTTATCCATAGAAAAATATTCCGGTTTATCTTTGGGAAAATCCTCTGTATAAAGGTAATAAGTGTGGCATTGCCGCTGCTCCACAAAGCGGGGGAACCAGCCGTATTCCGGAGCTATATAAAAAGCATTGTACTGCCGGTGTGCCTGAAATGGCCGGTTGGGCGACCAGCCGTAATAAGAACCCGGAGAGATCTTGCGGCCGAAAAAGAACGGCTTGACTTTACGGGTGAATTTTCCGGGCAGGACAATGGATTTTTTCTGCGGTATATGAGTGTAATTTATCGAAAGGAAACGGCACCCCAGCACATCTTCGATAAAGCAATATGCACCAAACAGCACCCCTTGAGGCAAACCGCCGGTGATGGCAACTTGACTGCCGTTGATTTCAATGCGGTATTCTTCTGTATCCAATGCCGGATCGCCCTTGATGGTTATGACTTTTTCGCTGCCGGAATCAGTATGGATGGTTTTAAGTTTGAGTTTGCAGATTTTTTCAATATATGCAGTTATTTCAGCGGCTGACTGTTTTTCAGTTGGAGCGGCTTTTTCCGGAATGAATATCTGCCACGAGTTATCGATCACCGCCGCCGGGAGGGTAACTGCCGCCGCCGTAAATGCCATTAAAAGTAATCTTGAAAACATAAAATAAATCTCCTCTGCCGGAATTAAAAATTCTTATACAGCCGTTCCGCCGGAACAGTTTCGGCAATTTCCTCAAAGCGGGCTTGAGCCTTGGATAAATCATCAAAGATCCACTCGCAGCAAGTGGGGTCGTCCCAATCGCCCAGGTCAAATATCTGATACAGCCCTGCCAGATCGTAAATACGCTGCGTCCAGCCCAGACAGTGCTGACAATATTTGCTGCACACCCCGGCATCGTTGTCGATAGCTTTGGATAAGCTGGGGCAACGGGTCATTTTCATAATCAGCTCGTTGTCTTCAAAAATTATATCCATCTGGCAATTTTCTTCATGGCGTATCTTCAAATAATAGTCGTAAACACCTTGCAAGCCGCCCTCTTTGAATTGCTGCAAACAGAAGAATTCCTGATTTTTGGCGATCCGGGCAAAATATTCATCCAGCTCGCCTTTTTCGTCCAGAAACTTGAAAACTTCGTTGTAAAAACGCACAAAGTGGTCGCTGGGGATCATTTTTTCACCACCTTCCGGAAAGTTTGTATGCAATGGCCCGGCGCAACGATCTCAAGCTCCGCCTGCCACGGAGTATCTTCGCACATACCATTATTTACCTCGCTGGTCTGCAAACAGCTGTACGGCGAAATTGCCTGCCCGATTTTACGCAAATGCTTATGGGCGGGGCACTCAAATACTTCAAAAACGATTTTGTCTTCTTCCACTGTCAGCTGATATTTGCCCTGTTCACGCATAAAAAACCAGTTGAGATGCTCAACCAATTCTGACGCATCGCCGGAGGCAAGTTTATCGTGTATGGATTTGTAGACCCGTCTGCCGGTGCGGCGGAGGATCATTTTCAGAGCATCCACGCCGTATTTTCCGGCAATGTAATCCAATGTCATATTAGTTGAACTGTGGAAATCTTTGTGCAGTTCGTTATTTTCCTGATAGCGGAGCATAAGTTTATTCCTTGCAGATAAATACTGACCGGAGTTCGTCCGGTCAGTATGCCATTCAAAGCAGATATTCTTTTTCCCGTTCCAATGCCGCTTTGATTGTGGGCAGGTAGGATTTATCGAGGTGATAATTGCACAAGCAGTAATTGCTGCTGAAAACTCCCAGTTCAACCATGAGCTGTTTTTGTCCGGCAAGCCAGCAAGTGATATTTTTGCCGCCGAAAATATCGAACATCAGAGTGTTCATCCGTTCCTGCAACGCTCTGGCTTCGTCGACTTTTCCGGCTTTGGCAAGTTCAAAAATATCTTTTGCCATTCTGCCGTTAAAACAGCCGCCGCCGATGGTCATGCCGTTGTATCCGGCAAGTGCCGCACCGACACAATCAAACTCGTTGCCGCTGTAAGCAAAAAAATGTTTACGGTTTTTTACGGCATCTCTTGCTGCAAGCAATACGGCTGTATCGTGCTCTTTACAGGCAGAATCTTTGAGCATTATGATATTTTCCATCTCCGCAAGCCGGGCGATGGTTTCGGCTTGCATATTTACCGGAGCTGCCGCCCCACGGTGATAAATACCCATGGCAACAGGCGAAGCCTTGGCAGTCTGACTGTAAAGATCATACAAATAATCCTGATCGTAATTGATCGCCACATTAGGCGGTGCAATTACTGCCATATCGATCCCGGCATCCACACCCCGTTTCAGGTTATCCAGCAAACGCGGCACGCTGTTGTCGGTTATCTGCATGGCTACTTTCATGCGTCCGGCGGCGGCTTCCACGGTCAGTTTTGCCAGTTCGGCAGTCACGCTGTCGCTCAAATAAGCTCCTTCGCCGCATGTTCCGGCAATAAATACGCCCTTGATCCCCAGTTTGGCGTGGTGATCGGCAAGTTTGAAAATCGCCTCACGGTCAAGTTTGCCCTCGCTGGTAAAAGGCGTAGGTGCTGCCGACCAGACTGTACTCATAAAATCTGTATCAAACATAAAAATACCTTATTTGAGGATACCAAGTTTAATCAATTCTGATTTGAATGTTTCCATTTCCGCATCAGTAAGATTGCGGTAAGGAGCCCGGCGGTAACGCGTACCGAACCCGAAAAGTTCCATGGTCGCTTTGATCCCGGCATCGAAACTGCCCGGCTGTTTGAGGATCAAATCAAAGTACGGCATATCATAATTACGCACGATCGACTGCATCGTTTCCAGATCACGGGCCTGGCACGCAGAATCAAACTGCCAGGTTATATCCGGCCGGAACATGCCCAGTGTGGAAAGAAATCCGCAGGCACCATAAGGCATGATGTTGAGGTAATTCTGCTTTTGACCGCCGGAGAAAATCGCATATTCGCTGCCGAATTCCAAGGTCATGCGGCGGGAAATATTGTTGCACACATCGTCTTTGATCGCCATGACTTTATCGGTCCGCTCAAAGAGTTTTTTGTAAAGAGCTATCGTGGCATCCGGCGTGGCACAATGCGGATAAATCAGCATCAGCGGTATGATTTTGGCACATGCTTCGTAGAAATCCACCAGATTATCTCCGGAAACCGAGCCGCCCCAGTTGGCAGGAAACGGCAGAAAGAGGTCAGCTCCCGCAGCTTTCATGGCACTTGCCATTTCCAGACTGCGTTTGGTGCTGCTGCCAAACTCGGTAACGCAGACCAAAGCCCGCTTGTTGGTGTATTCCACGCAGAATTTATTGAGTTCGTACATCTCGTCAAGAGTCAGGATGTTGTAGTGACTGTTGCCGGGAGTCAGAAAGATCATCTTGAAGTTGTTGGCGATCTGAAAGTCGATCATTTTGGCAATGGCATCCTTATCAATGGAGTCATCGCTGACCACAAACGGTGTGGGAATGGAACAAACCGGCCCGGTCAGGGCGGCACGGACTTTTTGCCGTAACTCTTGCATTTTTTTATATTCTCCTTTATTCTTGGAAATCAATCGTTGTTTACATCGTAAATTTTGAGGTTGAAATCACCGTCACGCAAGTAAATTTTGGTCTGCCCGCTTTTGACATGTTTGCCGCACTCGTCGGCGTATTCTGCCATATTCACCAACCGGGCATGCCCGTCGGCGTAACAGGTTCCGCCGGTGTTGCTGTGGCGGAACTGGGGCTGACCGCCGGAAGCGGTGTTGCTGGTTGGTTTGTACCAGACATGCTGTGCCCAACCGGGAGCGATATCACCATTGGCAAAACCGTTGGGGTAGTTATAAGCCGAATCACCGCCCATTGCCAAGCCGGATGGATCAGATGATTTATCAAATCTTGCCACATTGATTTTAAATTTGTCATCGCCTACGATGCTGAATACTCCGGATTCAAAGTTATTTGCTTCATCACGCATACCATAAGTAAAGTTGTTTACCCGGTAGTGGTCGGGCTGAATGGAGGGGCAGGTAAGCGAAACAGCTCCCGCTGAACTGTCGGCTTTATTGTCGCCTTTCAAACCAAGATAATCCCGGTAAAGATAAGTCCAGAAATAGTTGGAGGGCTTGGACTGGGAAATCGCCACAGCTCCGTCATGATCTGCAGCATACAAGGTCATCCAAAGTGCCATTTGTTTGAGATTGCCCACGCAGTTATTGGATTTGGCACGCTCCCGGGCTGCCGAAAGTGCGGACAAAAGCATTGCCGCCAAAATGGCAATAATGGCAATAACAACTAAAAGTTCGATCAGTGTAAATTTTTTCATCCTCATTTTTCCTTCTTTTATTGCGGAATTACATATTCATCTTGACACCGGCTTTGGAAGCTTCATCCCAATAGTAGAAAAACTGTTTATCTGCCGCTACGCGGTCTTTGGCTTCGCTGGCGAATTCTTCTTTGGTCAAACTGCCGACATGCCCATCTACATAACCCAATGTGGCACGGTTGCCGTGACAAAAATAGATCCGGTAATCCATCGTCGTGTGGCTGATACGCCAGTCAAAGACCTGAATGGTTTCGTTTGCACTCCAGCCATCCATATTTTTGGGGCATTTGCGGACGGCATCGGTAATATACGATATTGCAGAGGGGTCTTCGGCTTTATCCGGCAAAAGATAAGTCAGTGTGTTGGTACCATCAGAAGCAGTTTTTATGACTCCAGCAGGGTAAGATGCCGCTTCGCAGGAAACTCCGTAAATATATGAACGGTTGACCCAACCCTGACGACCCAATACCGGACAGGTAAGAAAGTTCAGTTCAGACTTGTTTTTTTTAGTGGTTCCCGGATCTTCAAAATCCATAAATCCGGCAATAAAAGTGTAATAATAGTTGTAATTGCCGCCAATATATGATTGCAGCGGAAGTATACCTTCGTGGGCACTGGAATACATCGCCAAACCCAGCGTTACCTGCTTGATATTTGCTACACAAGATGCGGATTTTGCCCGCTCCCGGGCTGCCGAAAGTGCGGGCAGCAGCATTGCCGCTAAAATGGCAATAATGGCGATTACTACCAAAAGTTCAATAAGAGTAAAGCCCATGGGCTTTACTCCGGCATGCCGGAGTAAATGATCTTTCGTCGTTTTCATCTTTTACGCTTCCTTCGCTGGTTTTAAATTATTTGAACAGTTTACGGTGAACTTTGAATACGATTTTTTTGATCGGCTGACTGGTTCCGTCGGTATTGAAACTGGTGATGTGTGCTTCGTTGGGCAAATAGATCGCAAAGCGTTCAGGAGTCAAAGTCAGCTTGAGGTCATCGGAGGCTTCGGAGTAAAAAAGCTGATAATCGGCTTTTTCGTCATATTCAGTCTTGGCGGTCAAGCCTTCCGGGCGGCGGCAGAAGTTCACTTCGGAACCAACCAGCAGCGTCTGGATATCGGCGTATTCCTTGTGGATTTCCCACACAGAATCTTTATAATCAAGAGTGGTTTTGCTGTCAAAGACCGAGATCTTCAGCCCATCCAAACCTGAATCGTGACTGCCGTTGGGGGTTTCCGGCGTGGCATTTTTTACAAAGTTATAAATTGCTTCTGCCGCCTCCGGCAGCAGGGCGGAGTAGTTAAGGAAGTTTTTCCAATCATCATACAACATAATATAGCCTCCTCTTCCGGTTATTTTTATTTAATGATATGGCGTATATCCAAATAAGGCATCACAAATCTGCCGAAACGGTTGACTTCGCTGCGGTTGGCAGCCGCTTTGGCAAACCACTGCCCGCCGCCGTTGAAGGGACGCAGCCCGTCGGCACCATCGGCAGCAAAGCGGGCAAAAATCCCCATGAGCATAGTGCTTGACATACTCTTGCGGCGGATCTTCACCAGCCCCTTTTCTTCTTCCGGCGTAGGATCGCTGCCGATAATGGTGCACTCCACCCGGGGGAATACTGCCACTTGGCGGGGCGATTTTTTTGCCATTGCCACAAAGGGTTTCAAATCAAAGTATTTCTCGTATCCCACATTGTAGATACCTGGCGAAATGATATCCACCAAACCGGTCTGCAGGATTTTTTCCACATCCAGACCGTGCTGTAAATATGCTGCGTGGTCAAAGTTGATCGCCAGCTTGATTGCCGGATCCACTGCGTCGATGGCTGCCCGGACTTCTTTAAGATAGTCAAACATTATATCCTGCATGATCTTCTGGTATTTATCGTCAAGAAAGTTTTGCCGGGAAAACTTGCCGTGGCGTTTGATGTATTCGTCGATCAAAGGCTGGTCACAGCCGAAAAATGGCGGATGCCGCAAAAACTCTATGCAGACATGATCCGGCTTGACGGCGGCGATCTCTTTGACGATCCCCAGATAGAAATCCCGCACTTCTTTATACGCATAACTGGGCTGCCGATTTACGCTGCCGTCGCTGCGGCGTTGAAAAAATTGGGGATTATCCAGAAAAAACTGGGAGTTAAGTGAATCGCTTTTCTTCTCATAAAAGGCATTGGCTCGCAGAGTTATGGAATACGCCAAACCCAGCTTGCGGGTGATTTCCCGCTGATAAGTCAAAGGGTTTATACCCTGATCGTGCAGTGCTTTGATGCGTTCTGCCGCCAGCCGGTCGCCATTACGCCAGAATTTGACATTGCGCTGCTGACCGATCACCGTAGCAACTTTGCTGGGGTAGTTTACCGCTGTGGTACCCACACAAAAATCGTAACAGAAAACATGGTTGACCGGGTAATTTTTTATACGGTCAGCCAAATGTCCGGCTGTGATATTGCGGACATAAAAATCGCTGTAACCGTCGCTGTGGAGTATTACCGAAGGTTTTATATCCTCGGGGGCATTGTAGATCGCCAGCTCTTCGCTGCTGATGGGCAGCAGCTTGACATTGCCGATGGCAGTATTTTTATCCAAGGCTGTAAAGGTGATTTTGTCGTTGGCCTGAAGTTTGGCGGCAACGCAAAATTCTTCGCCAGTAAGTTCCGGGCGTTTATCGAAGGGGTGCCACACGCTTAAAGAGATATTTTTTTCCACTCCGGGCATCGTCAATTTAAATGTTCCACTGCCCCGCAAAGTGGCGATCAGAGCATATTCTCCATTTTCGGGCACTGTGTATTGCAAAGCAGCATTCGGGGCGGCGGCGTAATAAAGTGTAAGTTTTTCGCCGCCTGCCACAAAGTCGTGAGAGGTGAACTTGTCCGTCCCGGATACCGCTTGCAGAACCATTGCATCTTTTTGTGCTATAAAATCACTGGTATAGCTCAAAGGTGTATCAATGGATTTTTCGTAAAGAGTCAGCCGGGCGGTCAAAGTCCCGGATGCCCCTTCGGGCAACCGGAACTCTGCAATATTGTCTTTGCCGTCGGCAAGGGAAGAAAAATCCTTTTCCCAAAGGATTTTTTCCACGCCTTCCAGCTGCAAAACTGCCTTCCCGGCAGTTTTGCTGATATTGCTGATATTGATAATGGCTTTTACAGTATCGCTTGCAGAAAGCGGCAGCGAAAACTTTTTCAGCACCGCTTGCTGCAGCGGAATAAATTTGATGTTGTTTTTGATCCCTTCGCTGCCGGTAACATACAAATTGCCTTTGAACAGTACCGGGTCGATGCGGAAATATTTGCCGTAAAACTTGCCGCTCCAGATGACCCGGGTGCAGTAGCGTTTGGCATTTTTGACTTGCTTGACGCTGTTGCTGTTGTCGCCCATGAAGAACTTGACCGTTACGGAGTCCACCGGAACTTTCTGCCACGATTTGCCATCCATACTTGTATAAATATCGCACTTTTTCAGGATGTTGACCTGTTCTTCTATACGCATATTCATATTGAGCCGTACCAGATCCAGCACGATAGCACGGATATTCTGGGCGGATGCCAGTTGGGCTTCTGCAAGGCGGCGGCCTTTGTTCAGCCCCAAAGCCGGCCACCCGGCACGACCGGTACCGAATCTGCCGGAGTAAGCGGGTGCATCCGGTGCCTGCTTGACCAGCAGATCGCAAAATCCCGCCGCCGCCGGAGCAATGGCGTTGGCAAGTATGGCATTATCTGCAGCGGTAAGCGGCTGATATTTGGCGACAAAAGGATCTACCGGAGCAGTTTTGGCATAGACTTTGACATCTTTGACTGCATCGGCAAAACCGAAAACATATCCGCTGCGGGTACGCGGCACATAAAGCTGGAAGTATCTGGCTTCCGGCAAATCACTTATGGTGATATCTTCGCCGGGAACATTTTTCGGACGCATCACCTGAACTTTGCTCACCTTGAAACCGCTTGCCAAAGTAAGTTTTTCCGGGTCGTTGCCGGCAAATATCTGCAAGGCGTCGATGCCGGATTCCGTTTCGGCGTGGGCAACGACCAGTTTGCTTAACTTCAGTTCGATTTTATCCACTTTGACCGGGCGGTACATATCAATAGCAAGGGCACTGGTGCGGAAGGGGAAAGCCATCCGGTGGGGCAATGAGATCGACCGGGTGATTTTTGTGTAATTTTTGTCTTTGGCCAGATTGGCGAACAAGCCGATCCGTTGTTCCTGCAAGTCAGCGGCAAAACAGCTGCAAACAGTTACCGCACAAATCATTGCAAAGATCCGTTTCATAAAAATCTCCTTTCGGTTTTGTTATGGTTTACTTTTGGATCATATTTTTGTCAGAATATCCCCAGCAAAGTCCGTAGTAGCGTTCTTTGGGTACTTCGGGGCCGAAAAAGTGCCAGACTATCATAAAGACCCAGATAAGTATTATACTGGGCAAGGCTTGCCAGGTAAAGCTCAACTCATGGGGCTTGCCGTCGGCTGCAATATTGCTGAAAATGTACCAGATCAATGTGCCGCAACTAAAACCAATGGGTATGGCACTCAAGACCCGCCAGGTAAGGTTCCACTTGCTTGTTTTGGGCTTGATATAAGCTATACCCCAGCACAAAACCGCCGCTGCCACCGGGATCACAACCCACAGCAAACTGATCGGGCCCGCCAGACCAAGTTCCCCGGTCTGGGCAAAAGTATGGGTACAGCGTTTGCTGCCGGCATACCAGATAAGCATTGAATCCTTGACTCCGTAACCGAATGCCAGCATGCTCCAGAAACTCAAACTGCTGGCCTTGCGGGAGGCAATGGCAAAAAAGTATTGATTGAACCCCACAGTAGCAAAAATAAATCCGAAAATCATTTCCACTTCCACCAGAGTCTGGTTGAAATAACGCAAACTCACCTCTTGCAGCAGAGCAAGAACGATAGCCGCAAAACCCACTATGTAAGTGGCGATCTTGGAAAAACGCACCTGCTGTTTTTCATCAGCTTGCGGCCGCCAGAACCGCAGATAATACTCTTTGAGCCACACCGCCGCGTCGCCGTTGAATACACTGGAAAGCGTACTCATGGCCGCCGCCAGAGCCGCCGCCACAAATATCCCCGGGATCAGCGGCGGCAGTTTGGTGGCGATAAAACGGAACAGTGCCAAATCGCCGGTAGTAACAGCCGGATCGGGGTTTTGAGCATAATAACTGAAGATCGCCAGACCGATGAAGTCCAGCAGAAGCACCGTCGGCAAAGTCAGACAGGCACTGGTAAATTGAGCCTTGACCGCCTTTTTCACCGAGCCGGTCGCCATCAGCCGCTGCACGGTCATCTGCCCCACACCGGAACCCAATGCCCCCCAGACTCTTGCCAGCAGCAACGCCCAGAAGTTCAAACGGATATAGGGCCAGAGCGAATAAAACTCTTTTTCAGTAAAACGGGAAAGTCCGTGACCGTTTTCAAAAGCATACTCCACAGCTCCCCAGGCTCCGCCTTTGACCAGCATACACAAAGTCACCACCAAAGCCCCCATGCCGAAGAGCATTACAAAGAACTGGATAAAGTCTGTCCAAACCACCGCTTTCATCCCCCCGGAACCGGTGTAAATGATGCTGATGATGCCGATCACCAGAATAGTTATCCAACAGGGCCATCCGGCGGCGGCTTCAAAAATCTTGCCGGTGGTCAACAGCACTGTTCCGGCGTAGATCATCTGGCTGTAAGTATTGCCGATCGCCCCGATAAGCCGGGCGTATTTATCATAGCGGAACGCCAGATATTCAAAAGGAGTAAAGGCTTCGATCTTAAAAAAGAACTTCGTAAAGATCATTACCGATACCACCCCGATAAAAGGCATGATCAAACTCAACACGCCCCAATCCAGACCGTGATTATAAATTTCCCCCGGGCCCATTACCAGCGAATAGGTGGAAAAAACCGTCATCAGCATCGACACCGCAACCGGAAAATAAGGCATCTTGCGGCCGCCCAGCAAAAAGTCAGCAGCATCGTTGTTGCGTTTGGAAAAATACCACCCGATCGCCAGCATACTGATAAAATAAACTACGATCACAGCGTAATCCCACCATTGCAGACCAAGTTGGTTCATAAAATAACACCCCATTTGTTGATATTGTTGATTTTTTGTTATAAAGCAAATATAAAACAAAAAAATAACAATTTCAAGGGTAAAAAGCGGGGTAAATAATAAAAAAAATTCAGAATAATAACACTTTTTTAAGATTAGTGTATTTTTAAGAGTTGCAGAATAACAATTTTTTAAGCGATTGCAGAAGTTTTACTCTTCACCGGGCAGATTGCCAAAGTGCTCTTTGTAGCGGCGGCTGAAATAATGCACATAATTCCATCCGCACATAGCAGCGACTTCTTTGACTTGCCAACGGTGTTGACGCAACAGTTGGCGTGCTGCATTAAGCCGGACTTCATTGAGGTACTCAATGGGAGTACAATTCCAACCAGCCCGGAAGACCTGCTGAATATAGTTGGGACTGAATCTGGTGAGTTCGGCAATTTCTCTGATCGAGAGATCGCTGCGGTAATAATTTTCTCTGATACAGTTGGCAATCAGTTCTGCCGGGGTCGGCAAAGTGCTTTTGCCGGTTGCCAACAGCTGCCGCATGGTAGAAAGTAAAAGTGCCATCAACAACCGGGTGTGTTCCAAATCAGAGTCGGCTGTATTATTGGTTTGAGCAAGTGCGGCCGCCAATTCAGCATAATTCACACCGGGTACCCGCAATTCGGGAGATAACGCTATGGAAATAACATTTTTTTCGCCGCGGATATAGTAAATTTCATCATCACTCAATCGCAACGTGATATGCCGCTGCAAGTCGCAGTTATTCAAACCGTCATGCAAAATCTGGGGCGGCGTAAGACAAATATTTTCTATATCGTTGTAATTTACTATGCCGCGATAAGATGCAAAGAGCATACGCATTTCAAAAAGTTCATGCATATGTTTATTGGCAGTTTGCCACCCGGAAGATTTACTGCCCTGCCGATCATCGTTTACGGTAAGCACTTTTTCGAGGTCTGGCAAGGTCAATAAACTGTTGCGGATATTTTCCAGACAAGTTATTTCATCAATCATTGAACATCTCCCTGTATCTAATATATACAAGCGATCATGGAAAGTCAAATCAACCGGGGAAAAATCTTTCTCATTTTTCTGTGTGTGTGAAAGCCCCCAAAAATCAAATATAAATGCTTCAGGAGCTTTTATCAACCTTGCGGATATTCTCCCGGTATTCCCTTGGAGTTGTGCCAATCTCTTTTTTAAAGACTCTGTTAAAATGCGATAAAGTAGGGAAACCGCTTTTCAATGCGATTTGCACGATCTGTTCCTGACTGTTTTTCAGCCATGCCAGAGCAACTTTCAGGCGGTATGAGTTTATATACTCCAAAGGCAGCAATCCGGTATGCCGGACAAAATATTTGCGGAAAACAGCAATACTCATATTGCACATCTCTGATAACTGCGGTATTGCCAAGGGTTTGTAATAAAAACGCGATATGCAGTTCAATGCCGGATATAAACGGGAAAAATCATCAGAAGAATGAGCGTGGAATATTTCACCGGGCTTTGAAAACTCTCTTAATTTGGTGAATACAGCCCATATGACAGCCCGGATATAAGCTGACGGCTGAAAATCCGGTTTTTCCAGTTCTGCAAACAGTATATGCACCAACTGTACCAGTTCCGGGGCTTTCCGGTATGAAATGACATTGCTGAAGTTTACGCCGGAAAAGTTTGTCGTATCAAATATATTTTCTTCCGGATCGATGTATCCGGCAAGCAGTGCTGCAGGAGCAAGATTAAGAAATTTCCAACAGGAATTTTGGGGCGTTGCATCATTGAGGATATGATACTCGTTTTCATTAATAAACACAACATCACCGGGACTGCAGGAATATATTTTAGAGCCGATCTGGAACACTCCGCCGGTACCGGAATAACAACAACCGATTTCAAAGCAGTTATGCACATGAGCACAATCTGGCGGCGTGTCAAAGGCAGGAACCGTGATCGGAAAATCCTCCGGCAAGTCGATCGGATCATAGAAAAGTTGTGTTTTTTGCATAGTTTTTTGCTGTTTTTTGCAAAGAATTATCATTTAAGCATAATTATATTATATCACGCAAACAAAAAAATTCAATAATTTTCCACAGGGAGATTCCGCAAATGCTGAAAAATCACACTCTTTATTTTCCCCGGCCGCACCAAGTTGATTTTCAAATAACCGATATTCCAACTCCGGGAGCCGGAGAACTGTTGATAAAAACTTCCCGCACGCTGATAAGCACCGGAACAGAGATGACAGCATATTGTGCCGACTATGAACCGAACTCGGTTTGGGAGAAAAATTTTTCCTGTCCATTTTACCCCGGCTATAACAATGTGGGAACTGTGATCGGGGTCGGAGCAGATGTTGACAGCTCCTGGCTGGGTAAACGCGTTGCCACCACCAAACCCCACGCGGCGTATGTAACAGTAACGCTTGGCGGTGCCGACGGACAGGCTTCCGGAGGCAACGGCTGTACCGTTATACCTGATGATGTTTCCGATGATGACGCTGTGTTTTTTACAATTCCGCAGATCGTAATGAACGGTGTACGCCTTTCGCAAATAAAATGGGGGGAGTGTGCCGTTGTTTTCGGACTTGGCTTGTTGGGACAGTTTGCAGTCAGATTTCTGCGTAAGTGCGGAGCTTTTCCGGTCATAGGAGTCGATACGGTCCAACACCGGCTTGATCTGCTGGAAAAAGATCCGGCGGTAATTCCAGTCGATCCATTACAGGAAAATGTGCTTGAGGTCATCAAAGAGCATAATGCCGGCCGGTCAGCGGATGTGGTGATCGAACTTACTGGCAATGGTGATCTTATTCCCGTACAGGCCAGACTGCTCCGGCAGCATGGCAGACTGGTTATTTTAAGCAGCCCCAAAAAGCCGGTAATGTTTGATTTCCACGATGATTGTGTCTGGCCCTCCATCTCGATCATCGGGGCTCATAACTTTTCACACCCAAATTTTCCGCAGCCGGATAATCCATGGACAAAAGAGCGTCATGTGGAAATGTTTTTTGATTTGATAAAATTAAAGCAGCTTGATCTGTCAGCGTTGGTAAGTCAAAAAGTCGATTTCAAAGATGCGGCAATCGCCTACGAAGCTCTCGATCGTAATCGGGGCAACGAAATGGGGGTAATTATTGATTGGAGCCGGGCATGAAGAAAAAAATCGTAATATGCGGCTTTGGTTTTATGGGGCAGACCCACTGTGCCAATATTTTAAAGAATGAAAATGCAGCTATTGCAGCGATCGTCAATACAACCGGTAAAGATGGCATAAAACCGATTTCCGGGAACATAAAAACCGCCTCTATGGATTGGGATTTGCTGAATGATATACCTTTTTTTACAAATCTTTCAGATTGTCTTGACAACTGCGGATTTGATGCAGCGGTGATTGCCACCCCAACCGCAAATCATCTGGCTATGGCAAGCGAGCTTTTGCGGCACAACAAGCATATATTTATTGAAAAACCGCTCTGTGCAACCGCCGAAGAAGCCCGGCAGCTCCTTGCAGATGCTGCAAAAACAAATTGTATATTTCATGTTGGACATTGTTTGAGATTTTTTCCGGAATATCAATATTTAAGTGCTGTTTACCGGAAAAAGCAATATGGTAAATTAAAATATTTGAAACTCCTCCGCCGAACCGGCGTTCCGGTGTGGGGAGCGTGGAAAAATAAAGATACTTCGCTTAAATCGATCACCGGGCCGGTATTTGATCTTAATATCCACGATGTGGACTTTGCCTTGAAACTTTTGGGTGCCCCGAAAAAAATAACCGCTGTCAAAGAAAAGTATTCGGAAAAACTTTTCAGAGCATACTGGGAAAATCCCTCCGGCACTGCTGTCGAAATAGAAGGCGGCTTCGCTGAACAGCCAGCATACCCTTTCCGCAGCGGCTATACCGCAATTTTTGAAGAGGCGATCCTGGAATACAACTCACAGGTTGAAGGCGTGCCGATTCTTTCCCGCCAAGACAAATCAGAGCCAATATCGTTGTCGGCACAAGATGGCTATATGCTTGAAACAGACGCTTTCATTCAGAATATATGCGGTAAAAAGGCAGAATATTGCACTATTGAAGAAGCTGCAAATGCCGTAAATATTTGTTATCAAATAATGAACGCATTATAAATTTCAAAAGGCACCGTTCCCAATAAAGGTTGATTTATGAGCCTTGGGAAGAGGGAAAAACCTTTTGGATAAGGCTCTGTCCCCAATACGGGTAGGTCAGTAAAAATCTTTATGATTAACTTTTGTATTGGGAACAGAGCCTATTTTTATGTGGCAATTATTTGTCGAAAATTTCACTGATGAGTGTGGTATCCTGACCGGTCATTTCCAGATAACGGGATAACAGCCGGCGTGCTGACCCCCATTCAGTATTGGGACTCATGCAGCTGAAATATTCAAATGTAATGATTTTTTCGGCATGGCGGCTGGCGGCATCGAGTTTAGTGTAAAGTGTGCGGTAATCGCCTTGGCGGAAAACCCCTTTGGCCTCGCCGTGACCGGGAAACGGACGCTGGAAACTTTCGATATTGGTCCAGAACTCAATATTGCACTTGTGCATGAGTTCCTTAACTCCGGCACTCCATTCATCCAGACCGTTGGACTGGATCTCGCCATAAAAACAGGCCGGGGCAGCGAAGGAGTCCTGCAAGGCACAGGCATCAAGCAAACCGGAGGCCGGTTCAAAAAAGTAACGGCCGAAAATATCGCACCATTCATTCAGATCGTAGTAGCTCGACAGATCCCCGTGCAACGCCGAAAAGCCCGGTGACATCATGGTTTTATATTGCGGGAAATTCTGTTTTACATATTTGAGTACCGCCAGATTTATATCCAGAAAGTTGAAGTGCCACGGCAGAGCTTCCAATGTTATATAAATACCTTTCAGGCATTTGTGATTGGCGTAACGCGGCACCATGCGATCATAGAACTTTTTATTGTCATCGATCTCTTTTTTCCAATCGCCCTTATGCAGATTGGTTATATTCTGTACGCCGCCGAGATAGAGATCGAAATCATATTTATCGCCCAGACGGAAAAACATATCCAGCAGATTATCATCTTCCGGCCAGGTGGTAGAACGGGGATCCAGACCGGATACACGAATATTATTTTGTTCACATTCGCAACGGATGATTATCAAGGTATCCATGCCCATGGCCTTGAGCATCCGGAAATCCTGTTCCCACTCTTTAAGACCGCGGTTTTCGATCCCGGTATCGCCCAGCAGCGGCTGGATAAAAGTTCCGGTGATCTTGGACATTGTTCGGTTCAGCATAGTATTAACTCCTTAAGCTTTGATGAAAATTTATTGAAATATATCACTCCAGAAAAAATCGGATATTTCCAGAGTAATACCGATAAATAACGACTGTTTATTATTGTTTATTTTTTGTGACTTTGCAGAAATTTACCGGATCTGGCGGCAAATGCAGCGGTGACTTCGTGCCCTCTGGCAAACAAATCCAACATCTGCTTGGTGGATTTGATGCGGTTATATGCAGCGTAACCGCCTACTGCCGGGGCGGTACTGTCCAGATACCCTACTGCCATATAAACCGGTACTGTTATATGATTGGCAAAGTTGCAAACATCATAGTACGGTGCGGTTTTGTCCCCCGCGGGCACATTTTTGTGGATCTGCGGCCAACCGGCCTGACGGCCGAGTTTCCAGCCCGCATGGTCACACATGGCAGGCACATTGACTGCGGCAGCAGTGATTTTTTTGTTGAGTGCCGTAAGAGCCATGGTCAAAAATCCACCCTGACTGCTGCCGGTTGCATACAGATTTTTCTGATCCCATTCAGGAAGCGTTGTCAGATAATCGATTATGCGGCTGAACCCGGCGATCACGCGGTAATAAAAATAGGTTTCGGGCTTTTCGATGCCTTCAAACTGATAGGGCATACCGATCTTTTTCTGATACTTGTCAAGTGCAGCTTTCATGGCGGGGATACTTACGCTTGGTGCATACTTGTGAACATGCAGAAATACTCTGATCTGCCGGTCGTTTTTGGGCGGGAACAGCATTGCGTGCCCGGGGCCGGCCCCGGGAGCAGAAACAGTGATCTCCGATTTGCCGGCTTCCCGTTTTTTGGGGCGGAGCAGCGAAGCATAGACCTTTTCGCCGTCGGGCATATTTACGGTGATCAAAAATGGATCGTGATCAACATATTTTCTGCCAGTTAGCGGTGCAACAGTTACCTTGGCATCTCTGGCACTGTTGATGGCTTTCTGCCAGAACTCCATAAAATCAGCAGGTTCGGTATCCGCAGGGGCGATTTTATCCATATCAAACCCCGCCGCAGCACGGGCATTGTTACGCAACTTGAGTTTATTGCCATTGGCATCGGCAACGTCGGTAACATAAGCGTAAATGATCCCCGGTTCAGACATAGTGCAGTAAAGTTTCACCGGATTGCCCCTGGTAAGATCGACAGTTTCATTTTTGAGCGTTTTCCCCAGAGAATTGGTAAATCTGACCGTGACTTTGCCCGCAGTAAGCAGCGTTTTGCCATTCATAACTTTAAGAGTGAACGGTGCGTTGACCGAGGTTTGGTAAAGCGGCTTCCATGAAGTAGTCAAACTTGCAGTTACTCCCGATGCTTGGACTGCTGCTTTGGCTGCCGCTTGGGCCGGAGCTTTGTTCCCGGCTTGGGGGGCAGTTTTTACAGCTTGAGTTTTACTTGCAGCTGCACTGTAACGCTCCAGCAGTTCTGCTGCCTGTTTACGCCACAGATCAAGTTTTTCGCCGGTTTGGTCAAAGATTTCCAGATCGGTGATGACTTCACGGGGAACTTTAAGCAGAGCATCACGCCGCTGACGGTCGGCACTGCTCAATTTATCCGCAGGGAGTTTACGGAGCAAATAGCAGTATTCGATATCTTCCAAACCGTCGCGGTACGCTTTGAGCCGTATGGAAGGCTGCGGTCCGGCAATGGTGGCATAGATCAACAACCCTTCGCCGGTAAAGTTGGGGCAGCCCTGACCATTATGTTCAGTCAACGGGGTCATTGCCTTGATGGGCTTGTGGTTGCGCTGCGAAGAATTCACTGCGTAATACAGGAACCCGTCGCTGCCGAGCCGGATCTGATTCAAGCCCACCAGCAAGCGGACACTGGTCAAAGGTTTTTCGGTCAGCATATCCATACCCGGATCCCACAAACAGGTGTAATACCAGACCTTTTTGCCCGATTTCTGAACTTCCCGCACCCGGTCGATGTGTTCAACAAATCTTTCCACTTGCGGACACCAGCAGTCGATAACTTTATCCAGTCCGTTATCTTTGCCGAAAGTTATATCGCCGGCGGTGGTCACCGTGCGGATATCCGGGTAGAGTTTTTTGATTTCGGACAATATTTCCACGGCAGAAAAGAATTTTTCGTCGTTGATCTCGTCAAATGTATAAAGGTAACTTTTTTTCATCAAATCATGTTTACGCAGATCAGGCACGATGGCAGCGAGATTGTTCAGCACCATCTTCCGTGCCCAGGGCGTGTAGCCCTGACCTTTAGCTACTGACATCGGCGGAACATAGGTTATATTGTAGAAACTGCCGCGCCGTTTTTCCCATTCTGTAAATTCCCTGATATCGTGACGCCGCTTGGTTATATAAAGTGCCGTAGGCGTGATCAAATGCTCCAGCAGCAGATCTTTGGTGGCAAGTTCCAGATACCAGAGTTTGCGGGCTTCGTTGGAAAGTTTGGAAAACGCCTTCTGACCGCGGCGGAACGCAATGAACTCTTTGCGGGCATCCGGATTTTCGGTGTAAACAGTATGGTTGCTGTCGGTGTGATAGTTTACCAGACTGGGGTGGCTGAGCGTTTCCGGCAGCGTAAAGTTCCAGACCGTGACCTTGAGCGGGATCTTCAAGTCCGGAGCATTGTCTGCCGATGCCGTTACCACCCCTTCGTAAGTACCCGGCCTGGTGTTGGGCAATGTTTTTACATCAAGGAAAAAAGCCTGCCAAACATCCTTTTCCAGCGGTATGGCAGTCATATAATCCATTAAAGGATCGGGACGCCATTGGGCAGGTTCTGTCGGATACGCCACGGGCAGCGGCTTGACATGGGCAACCGTGGCAACCTTGATCGCACTGGCGGGCAGCACAGCATTGGCAGCTTTATTTTTAAGATCGCTGACATGCAACCGCACATTAGTCAGATCTTTGTAACTGCGCAGCACGATCTGCACACCTTCGGCTTCCCGTCGGGCAAGAGCGATTTGTGCCGTGCCGCCGATTTTACCCAGATAGGGCAAATCTTTGCGGTAAACTTTCTGCATACCATCGACCCAACCGTATCCCCAGACTTTACCGGCGGGGAATTTCTGCTGGAATTCCCTGATCGGCTGGTCATTGAGATTGGCGATCAAACGGGTTTTGGCACTTTTGTATTCGGCAGTGATTTTCTGGAAATCCAGCAGAAGATCTTTCAATGCCTTGCGGCTTTGCTTCATGGCAGTAAGACGTTTTTTAAAGGAATCAAACTCTTTTTGCATGTTGCCTTTCTGCCAGAGCGATTCCTGCCAATCCGCCTGCAAACGGGTAAGCTGGCGGTCAATGCGTTTGTTGAAAAGCTCTCGGGTGGTACTTATACGGATATTGTCTATATAAAGCGTGTACGGCCGCTGGGGATGCCCCGTTACCAGCATAAAACGGGCCAGGGTCTTGCCGCGGATGGAATCAGGGAATTTCCAGATATAAGATGTATGCCCCGGCTTGATCGCCTGGGTGTAGGGCGTGTAAACTTCGCCCGCAGTATCGTAAACATTAAAGCTGAAACGCGATTCGGTAGGATCGGGGTTGATGATATCCAATTCCAGACAGTCAAACATATCCCAAATACGCTTATCTTCGGGCAAATGCATCGTCGCCCGCGGCCAGCGGTGTTCGCCGGTACCTTCTTTGGGTACTTGCCAGCAGCCTGAAGCCTTGCCGGAAATCACCAGTTTGGGGTCGGTGACCCGGGTTACTTTTTGGGAATTATCCTTCATGGGGATAAATTTGCGGGCGGAATCTTCATTTTCAAAGTCCACCAGCAGCATTGAAAACTTTTCTGATGAATCAGTTGCCCAAGAGCTGAACGGCATTAGTGCCGCTGCACTCAACAACACCGACATAACAAGTGATTTTTGCATTTTATAAATCCTTTTTATTATGTAAAAGTCAAGGGCTGATTCCCTTGTTTTTGTTAATTTTTTTATTTTTCTGTTTCAAAGCAACAAAAATCCTGTCTGCATAGTTTCTATGCAGTACCATTTTTACAGTTTTATCTGCTGCTTTCCGTAACTTAAATCGGATACTATTATTGGCAACCGAAGAATACTTCAAGTATTCGACCTTGCATTTTGCTGTTCTCTTCAAAAAGCGGTAATCGCAAACTATAGTACAGGAGCATTTTGCTCAAGAAAGGAACGGGCGACTCCGGCGTTGAATACATAATCAGCTTCGTAAGGTACATCATCAGCAGTCAGGATCGGATTGTTTGGGTAACGCCGGATGATGGGACTGGTGTGCAATTCACCGGGGCACTTTTTTTCTTTGAACGGATTGTACATTTTTTGCTCCTATGATAAATTTCCACTCCTTTTTGATTATTGGTTGATTGGTAGAATAACCGTTTGGGAGATAATATAAGCAAATTTTTAATAATTTCAATGTTACAAAATTAACATTTATTAAACTTATTTAACATTGTTGAATTTGTGCTGCAGTTTATTCGCTTGCATCATCCGGTATTTGCCCGGGGTGGTGTTATAAACTTTGTTGAATGCTTTGTAAAACCCGACAGTGGTTTTGAATCCACATTCAGAGGCAATACGCTGTACACTCAAAGAACTGTTAAGCAAATTGGCGGCAAAAAGCATACGCTGTTTTAATATATACTCTGCCGGCGTAAGTTGGAATTGCTGCTTGAACAATCTGTTCAAATGCATAACTGAACACTCCGCCTTGTTTGCAAGTTCGGCAACGCTCAAATTTTGCGGCATCACATAGTTTATATGGCACAAAGCCATTGCCAGAACCTGTGGAATATGTTGACAGGCATTTTCCGGTTCAGCAATATATTGCCGCAGTAAAGTTCCATAGATCCACACCGACAACATATCCAAATTGGTATTGCCGGCTAAAAAAAGTTGTACTGCTTCGTGGACAAATAGATCCAGTTGTGTCAAATCCTGCCATACTCCGATACTGGGGACCGGTCGTTTTTTGGCAGTGGAAGCAAAGGTAAAAACCGCACAACGGTAACGGGAATCCTCCACTGCATTGCGGCAGATAAAGTATTCACAACTCTGGTGCCAGAAGATCGTTCCCCGGCCAAAACGCTGCAAAGTGCCATCCTGGGCGGGGTAAAGAACTTCGCCCGCCAGAAGAATTTCAACCGTTTCCACATTTTCCGGGCATCTGGCATCAGCCGGATTTCGGTATTTATCCGAATCGGCATAAACCTCTGCCCATAAAAGCTGCTGAATATGGTCGGTTATCTGCATGGATTTTCCTTGCGTGATTTGAGTAAAATATTTTTTGGGGAACTGAAAAGTTATAAACTACGGCAAGCTTTTTTGCAGTTGTCGATTTTTATCTGGCATCACATTCCAGTTTCTCTTCTTCCCAACCGATGAGATTGCCTTTGACTGAATCAAAGTTTACGCCGACAATGTAAATATCCCGCTTGTCGAGCAGATACTTTTTATAGTATTCTTTTGCTTTGATCTGTTCCAAGGCAGTCGGGTCATTGTCCAGCTTGAATTCAAAGATATAGACAGCTTTTTCAGTCTTTACCACCGCATCGATCCTGCCGTCATTGGTGGTTGATTCAGCTTCGATGTATGCCCCCAGCAAACGGAATATGGAAAAGAATATTGTCTGGAATGTCGATTCCTGTTTTTTGTGGATATCATAAGGTATTCCGGCAAAAAATACTTCCATAACTTTGCGGAGTTTCTTCAAGTCGCCGTTGAGCAGACTGGTCGCCATTTCGGCAACAAACTGCACGCTGCCGGTCTGGGTTTTCCCCGCATAACTGTTCAATATATACGCACTGAACGCTGTGCTGACCTCTTTATTTGGGAAATCCAGAAAATACCAGGTCTGCCCGAACTTTTGTTCAGTATCTTTGATCGTAACATACCCCGTCTGCAAAAGCAATGCCAATGGGTCGATATTGTCGATTTCAAAGGCGTTGAACGCCACTTCCGGCACTGAATTGCCCCCCACAGCTGACTGGAAATCAAAATCAGTTCTTTTAGCCAGTTCTATCAGGAATGACGGCGTGCCGGTGGAAAACCAGTAGTTGTTGAACTTGCCGCCGCTTTCCAGAAATTTAGCGAACGATACCGGATTGTAAACAGTTTTAGCGTTTTCTTCAAACCGGTAACCATTGTACCACTCTTTGATTTCCGATTTGTATGCTTCAATAACCTGATTACCAGCCAGAGCGGCAATGCGGTCGCCAAAGTTGGCTTCCAATTCCTCTTGAGTGTAGCCGAACATCTCTGCATACCGGGCATCCATTGTTATATCGGTCAGGTTATTCAAATCCGAGAAGAGCGACACATGGCTGAACTTGCTGACGCCGGTGACAAACAGAAATCGCTCTTTGGCATTGCGGTCTTTCAAAACACTGTAAAAACCTTTCAGACATTTTTGAATATCTGCAATATTGGGATTGGAAATGTTATCCAGTATGGGTTTGTCGTATTCATCAACCAGAATGACAACTTGAGTATCACCTGAAAGTTTGTCTATCAAATCGCCGAAACAAAGCCCCGGAGTGCTGCCGGATATTTGCAACGCATATTCTTGAGCGATTTTTTGTATTTTAGACATCAAATACTCCGGCAGCTCTTTGATGGCATCGGCAATTACATTATAGTCGCCAAAACTCAAATGTATGACCGGATAGGGCTTCCAGTCATAGGGCTTATCATAAATGGCAAGCCCTTTGAAAAGTTCTTTTTTACCTTCAAACACAGCTTTCAGAGTGGAAACAGT
>JAZSHD010000131.1:0-6766 GCA_045533055.1 Victivallaceae bacterium
CAAAAAAGTTTTTCCTTCCCTGCAATCATACCTTTCTTTACAAATTACTTTTCACGATAGAGCACCCAGCCGGCTACGCCGTAGGGGGGCAGTTCGTATTCCCAGTTGCCTTCGGGAACGGTCATGGTTTCTTCGCCGCCCCAGAGGGGTTTGGCTTTGATTTCGCTGCTGTAAGGCAAGCCGTCGATCACACCGGCAACGGGTTGAGTGGTGTTGTTGATCACAAAGACATAACGCATGTGGTCGTAGGCGATGTTTTCAAAGCTGACCGCCGGATAGGTCTTCTTGAGTTTTTTCTTGGCGATTTCAACCGTTTTGGGGCCCTGGGTCTGTTCCATGGTCAAATCGTTGCGTCTTTCGCCGAAGAGGAAGGCTTTGCCGATGTTGGCGGAGCCGGTCAGCTCTTTGCAGACAGTAAGCCAGCTGGTGAGGTATTTATCCCAGGCGGGGAAGTTCTTGCGTTTGCTGGCGGAAAATACGATGATACCCTGTGCACCGGCAGAGAGCGAGCAATATGCGTCGTAGCGTACCCAGGTGGGGATCATCTTTTCTTCTTCAGCAGTTTTGGGCTGCTGGAACATTTCGGGCAGAGCCAGTACGGTCAAATCCTTTTCCCGGCCGAGCTTGGTGCGGGCACCGGTCATCTGTTCCACACTGTAACGGTTCCAGACCCGCTGGGTCTTCATGCCCGAATAGTTGGTATACATACCCTTTGCCACAAAGTCCAGATGTTTGCAAGTGGTCGCCAGACTGGTGGCAGTACGGTGACCGGGGTCATACATCATAATGGGGCGTTTGAGGGGGTCGTTGGCACGGATGGTTTCGGCACCGATCTTGATGAACTGCATTTCGCTCTTTCTCCAGGGGCGGAGTTCTTCGGGAGTGAGATCCCAGTAAGCGATTTCGGGATTATTGGCAACGGCCTTGACCTGTTCGGCGATGGAGGCTTTGATTTTATCCCACTGGATGGGCTTGCGGGCACGAGCCCACTTGTCGAAGATCTTGGAGCCGATCATGGCTTCGCCATCCACCACGGGGTTGATGGTGTAGACCGCCTGAACTTTGCCGCGTTTGGCAAGTTCGACAGCTTCGTTGTTCAGTTCGTACTGGGGACCCACGAGGGTCACGCCGCCGGCAAGGATACGATCCTGATCGGCGATTTTTTCAGCCACCGGCAGAAGCTTGCCACGGCCTTCGGGGGAGCCGCCGCCCACGCTGTAAAAGGAGAACGGGAACTTGCTGCCCCGGGGGTAAACTACATTGGGATCCAGCTTGACATCAGCCGCAACGGGGCCTACATCAAAGAACTTGTTGACCCGTTCAAGGGAGGAAATACCGGTCTGACCGGCAGGGAGTTTGCTGAAATCAGCAGCTTTGTTGCAAGCTTTGTCACAAGCATTGTCGCCGCAGAGGCAACCGGAGAGCATCACCGCCGCCGCAACAGCGGGCAACGCAGTCAAAAGAGTTTTTTTCATTTTTTATCCTTATCTTTGGTTAAAAGGTTGAATTTATTTTACATTAGGACTTGCTATATAAGCACCCGGTTGTTGCGGGTCATAATAAAATCTGGTTCTGCCTGTACTGGGGCCATTGGGGGAATAAACATTCTGAAATCCTTGAGCACCCACTGCTTCCACATGCCCATCAGCAAACGCCAGATTGCACATCCGGTTGTGGCGAATTGAGGGGCGACCGTAAGATTCTGAAGTGTCGTTCCATGTATACATCCGGTAATTAGGATAGTTAGTTTTTCTTTCCCCATCTCCCAAAAGCCAAGTTGCACTGGGATTGGAATTCGCTTTCATGTTATCAAGGAAAACTCCATGTTGCCCTCCTTGGACATAAAATGCAGAATAGCTGTATGTGATTTTTCCTCTGTCTGCCGGTTTCAGTTCGGGGGCTGAAGGGCAAAACAGATTTTTTGTATTGGTAATCAATCCGCACCCGATAAGTTTTGCAGACCACATGACATAGCCCTTGTCATCACCGCTGGTACTTTCACTGGCAGAGTTTTCGCAATAAAAAAAAGCCTCCCCATTGATTGTACCGTAAGAATGGATTGCCAGACAAATATCTTTGAGCTGACCGGTACAGTTTGCCGCTTTCCCCCGTTCCCGAGCAGCCGAAAGTGCGGGCAAAAGCATTGACGCCAGAATTGCGATAATGGCAATTACAACCAAAAGCTCGATCAAGGTGAAACCGAAAACATCAGAAACGGTCTGCTGTTTTTTCATCTTACTCTCCTTTACAGTTAAAAATATCAAAGCGCAATATAGGACCCCAGTTGGTTGGGGTCTACATAGTAGGCAATAGTTCCGGAATAAAATCTCATACCGCCGGAGGTCTTGGTGCCGCTGACCGGCAACGGTCCATAGAACTTTTTCAGGGCTTTAGGCAAAGCAGACTCCACATGACCATCGCCCATTGCCAGATTGCATGTGCCGCCATGGAGAATGTATGGTCTGGCATAGCCTGAACTGGTGTTATCTGTTGGCAACATCCGGTAAAATGCCTTGCCGTTGGATTGGGCACCATCGCCAACTAAATAGATATCGCTGGGATCCACCGGTGAAGCAGATGTTCCTGCCCAGTTGGTTCGATTTGCTCCCTCATAGGTCATAACTCCACTGGATGCAGCAGTATAAGCAGCAGCATAGCTGTAGTTGCGGTTATCCGGTTTTTCCCGAATGGAACTGGGGCAGTAAACCACATTGCTGTTTTGCAGTAATCCGCATCCGATCAATTTAGCAGACCACATCTCTTTGCCATCTCTGCCGCCAACATCCTGCGAGGCAGAGTTCTGACTGAAAAAATATGGTCCTCCGGCAACGACTCCGTATTGGTGGATCGCCAGCGCAATATCTTTCAGCTGCCCGGTACAGTGGGCAGCTCTTGCCCGTTCCCGTGCTGCTGACAATGCCGGGAGCAGCATCGCTGCCAAAATGGCAATAATAGCAATTACTACCAAAAGCTCGATCAATGTAAATTTATTACGCATAAACAAACCCCTTTGAGTTTTACGGAATTTTAGGATAGCTGGTCGTTATCTCCGGATCGCAGTAGTAAGATATGGAGTAATATTGCCCCTTTTGTGACCCGGCAGCTACAACAGAAGAATAGAAAACCTTCAACCCTTTTGCCAAGACTGTTTCCACATGACCATCTGCCATTACCAGATTACACATCTTGTTGTGGCGGATGGATGGACGGCAATATGTTTCCGAAGTACCATTGTGTGCCAGCATCCGGTGATAGGTCGAACCTCCTTTCAGCGAGCCGTCTGCCATGAAATACATCTTACTGGGATCAATACCGGATTTTGTAGTATCATAAATAAAATACGGTGCATCATCAGCAGCATACGGCGCAGAATACGCCCGGATGTGGTTTTGGTCTGCTTTTTTGAGTCTTACGCTCGGGCATTGGAGCAAGCCATCTTTCTGCACCAACCCCATATTCACCAGCGGCGTTACCCATGATTTGCCATTGCCGCTGTAAAAGTAGCTGCCGCCGGACAATATGCCGTACTGGTGAATAATATTGCCAAGATTTTTCAGATTGCTTACGCAATTAGATGCCATAGCCCGTTCCCGCGCTGCCGACAATGCGGGCAGCAGCATTGCTGCCAGAATTGCGATAATTGCGATCACTACCAGAAGTTCAATCAGGGTGAAACCCATGGGTTTCCTTCCAGTAAACTGGAAGGAGTGTACTCTTTCATTGATACTCATAATCATTCTCCATCAAGGTTTATTGGTTTGATTTCTTTGTTCACAAGTACGCCATAAAAAGCGTACTTGTGTGCAAAAATATCAAACGCTGTTTGAGCTTATTTTGCGGCGGGGGCGGCTGCTGCCGGTGCTGCGGCTGCGGCGGGGGCTGCCGGAACGGTCAGCTTTACATCGTCGATCAAGCCGTAGAAGGGGCTGTAACTGGAACCCACGCAGTCACCAATGGTCAGACGCTGAACTGCCGGAGCCGGAACGCCCATCATCACCCGGTTGTAGGTTTTGCCATCGTAGGTAAAGGTCATCTTGGGTTTGCCGATGGTCATGGATACTTCGTGCCATTTGCCGTCGGCGGCAGCGGGCACGGCAAAGCTCTGGCTGTAGGTTTTGCCATCTTTCAGACCAATGGTAACGACCATATTGGCACTTTTGGTGTTGGCAGAAAGCCGGATATTCATACCGCCTTTGGCACCCTTGCCGCGGTAACGGCAGTCGTACATCCAGGCATAGACACCATTTTTAAGTTCAGCGACCGGGGTACCGGTGTATTTGAACTTGAAGCTCAAAGTGAAGACTTCGGGTGTGAACTCTCCGGCGGCATCGCCGCGCAGCACGATCCCCCCGGGGCCTTTTTTACCAACTGCCACCGGCGAAAGAACTTTGCCTCTGCCTTCTTCGTCAACCAGCGAGGCACTGCCGCGTTTGCCGAATTCATAAACGCCGCTGTCAAAGCCGTCGTTGAAGTTCAAATCAAAGACAACTTTGTCTTCGGCTGTGATGACCAAAGCTGCTGCTGAAAGTGTACCGATCAACATGGTTTTTACGAGATTTTTCATTTTTTACCTTCCTGTAAATTTTTTATATAGAGTTGTTTAAGGTTATTTTATTACTTTGCCGGAACAAATTTCAGAAGATTTACGCCCCAGGGACCGAACTCCAGAGCAAATGTACCGTTATTGGTAGTGCCCAGCACTTTGCCGGTAAACATGTCGATGACCTGTACCTTTTGAGCGGGCAAGCCTTTGAGTGTGGCTTTGACCGGCTCTATGCTGCTGGATGCGGCAAAGAGGTATCTCCCTGAATTATGCCGCAGATCACGCCATTTAAGCGTGGGGTAGGTGAATGTGACCTGCTTGGCGGGTTTGCCCTGTTTACGCTGAATAGATACGGTTTGGCTGCCTTCAGTTATTTCCAAACTCAAATCTTTCATATCTTCGCCGAACAGTGCCACATTGCCCAAACCTTTATGGGTCAGGAGATTGGCGTTTTCGCAGTAGGCAAAGAAGTAGTCGCCGTGGCTGTCAAAGCCGCCGCGGTTGGCGAGGGAGAAAATCACGATGCCTTTGAATTTGTGGATGATCGCCATCCAGATATCGTGCCGCACAAAGTTGGAAATCAAACTGCGGTCTTCTTCGGTTTTCGGCTCTCTGAACATTTCAGTAACCGCCAGCATGGGGCGTTCGGGTTCAAAACCTTCAACGGTTTTCTGCACATTTTCGCACCAGTAGCGATAGCCGACACGGTTGCCGAAGTTGGGGTAGTAGCCCTGACCGAGCATATCCATAAATTTCATGTAAGAACGCATACCGCCGTAACCGTAATGACCGGGCATGTAGATCCAGACCGGGCGTTTTTCCGGGTCGGCACGCTTGATTGCGTCGTAGGCAACCTGACAATATTTCATTTCATTTTTGTTCCACCAGCGGACTTCTTCCAGCCCCAATGCCCACCAGGCAACCGTGTCGCCATGTTCGGCAACGATTTTTTTGACGGTATTTTCCACACACTTGCCCATTTTTGCCCAGTCGATGCCTTTTTTACCGGCGGCTTTGGCGACTTTGGCAAGGGCGGGTTTGCCGGTAATAAGAATTCCGTCATATTCCACATGCAGCTGCCAGACATTTTTCAAACCTTCTTTTGCACTGGCTTTGGCAAGTTTGCCCTGACTTTTGCCGTAGGTGGGCCCGGTGGCGGTAAATCCCAGCTCTTTCATGCCCACCACCGAGGGGGGAGAATAACCGGTAATGGGGAAAATCTGCCCCTGGGGATAGAGTTTATCTTTGGGCAGATCGCTGAATACATCATTTTTAAAAAAATCAGCCGCCGACAAACTGCCGGCGGTCAAAAGAAATGCCAAAGCCAATACAGCAAGGCTTTTTGTCCGGGAAGATGCACTCAAGGTCGCATAATATACATTATGTGAAGTTCTTGAGCATGATTTTTGCTTACATACCATGATTTTTTTCCTTTTCTATAAATTTCATATAATTACAAACTCTTACACAACAATATATTACAGGTAAAACATCGACTTCACATAATGTATATTATGCGTCGTAATCAAGGTATTTTTCTTAATGTTATACACTGCTTTGTGAACAATTTTTTTATTTACTTTTTACATTATACAATAGAAACTTTCAAAAATCAAGTCTGCAAACAGAATTTTTTTATGAATTTTTAACAGATTTATCCAAAAAGCAGCTGTTTTGCTGAAAAAAAGGCCGCTTATCGTTCATTTTTGTTTTTAAGCCGTATGATGTGCAGGGTAATAACGGTTCCGACGGCTGCCAGCAGCAGCTGCAAGTGGAGCTTTCCGGCAAGCAAATATGCCGAAAAGCCCAATGAAAGCCATAATGCACACAGTGTGATGATTTTTTCTGAAAGCAAAACCGGGCACTTGCCCTGATAACACTCCAGATAGTGCTTTAAAAGTTTATTGGAGTAGATGAATTTTCTGATTCCCGGCTCGTCGGCAGCAAAATAGAGTGCCGCCAGCAGAAACGGCACCGTTGGCATCACCGGGAGTACAGCTCCGATAATGCCCAAAAAAGTAAATAAAATTGCCAGTATCCGAAATAAAAAACGCTTCATTTGCTTTTTATAGACCGGCAAATGAAGCGACAGTTGCAAAAAATAATGCTTTGTTCCCGATAAAGGTTGATATGGGAGCCCTGGGGAAGAGGGAAAAACCTTTTTGAGGAAAGGTTCTTTCCCTCTTCCCCAACTTGTCACGGCGTAGCCCGCAGGGCGAAGAC
>JAZSHD010000076.1:0-12369 GCA_045533055.1 Victivallaceae bacterium
TTCTGACGGACGCACATTTGACGCGATCAAATGTACGGTATCGGAATCAGCCACCCACGCGCGCGAGATGTACTGTTTGCGTACTGTTTATGGGAGTTTATTTCTTAAAGAGTAAAGATTACCCTTTTTGTTACCAAAAGCTCAAAGGCAAAAAATGGCGGGGCACTTTCTTTTGAATCTCCCAGTAATCTGAACAGCGTCGTTTTGAGCTTAAAACTCATAATTTCAGAGTATATCTTATCAAAACTGATGTAATATTACCACTTGGTTGTTATCAGCAATGATTTTCCGGATTTTATTACCGCGCAGTTTTTGATCTTTTCCAGTCGGATTTCTGTATTATCGTCACAAAAAATCAAATTCTGATCAGATTCTTCCAGTTGGAGTTTCCCTTGAGTGCTGATGGCATTTTCGTGGAAATCTTTCATCGTTATTTCGTAAAGTGCGCCCAATGTCCCCAGATCGTTCCATTGGAATGATGCCTGTTTTACTGCAACATTATCGGCTTTTTCCATAATGGCGTAATCAATGGAGATCTTTTCACACTTTTCAAAATCCAAAGTATAATCGCCTCCATTTGCCCATGATTCCAGTTTTTCAGACAGCGATGGAATGTATTTTTGAAATGCTTCGGCGATCGCTTGCACCTGCCAGACAAAAATCCCACAGTTCCACCAGTAGTTGCCATCCATCATGTAGTGCTGGGCGGTTTCAAAATCCGGTTTTTCTTTGAACGCATTGACTTTGTAGATTCCGGGAGCAATTTTTTCTCCGGCATTGATATAACCGTATCCGGTCGCCGGCTTATCCGGAGTTACTCCAAGGATGGTCAAAGAACCGGTTTGAGCTTGTTCAATACAATCCATCAAATCTTCCTGAAAACGCTTGACCGGGGTGATCCGGTGGTCGGCGGGCAATACGATCATTGTCGCATCTTCACAGCGTCTTTTGATCAATGCGGCAGTCAACGCTATACATGGTGCGGTATTTCTACGGCAAGGTTCTGCAATGATATTTTCTGCCGGCAGCATCAATATTTCGCGGGATTGCACAGCGGATTTTTCATCGGTTATCACAAAAACATTTTCTGCATTAAGCAAAGGGAAAAGCCGCTGAACAGTATCTTCCAGCAAGGTCTGCTGCCCATTGAGCGAAATCAGCGGTTTGGGGCGTTCTTCGGTACTCAAGGGCCACAATCTTTCGCCTTTGCCGCCAGCCATGATGACGGCGAAAATTTTATTTTTGTCAATTTTCATAATTACTTTCTCCTGATTCCATGCAAAAATTTTGTATGCGGCAGCAAGCGGCATCTGATATTGAGTTTATGCGGTAAATAAACTTTTTTCCCGGCAATCGAATCAACTAAATCCTGCACAGACTCTTTTTGCGGCAGAGCCAGTTTCAAAAATCCGTTGCGGATCTCCTGTGGGGCAACGGGATTATTTACATAGTATTCCACATTTTCGGCTGCACTTTCGGGTGTATCATCGGCATAACGGACGGCAAAATCCGGCAAAAGGGTATCTCTGCCGCCAAGATTTTTTGTATTCACTACCGGAACTCCGCAGAGCGAGTATTCTCCGCAGGAAAACATCGCCCCCTCAACTGCCGACAATGCCAGACCGCAGGCGGCCTCGCAGATTTTTCTGCCGATGAAAAACGACGGTACTTTCTGACTCCATACGGCGTGGGGAAATTTTGCTATAGTTTCCGTGAAATATTCTTTTTCCTTTTCGGAATAGCTGCCGATAAGGTGCAGATTTTTGATCTTCACAGCAAGTTCATGCCGCTTGAACGGCGTAATGCGGGCAATGTAAAGCGCATCAAATTTCCGTTTGCCGATCTTTGCAACCGGGTAACGCCCCGGATCAAGAAAAGCGTTGTGACTGGCAAGATATACTTCACAGAAATCTTTGATTATTTCCACTTCGCGAGGAGCGTTGGCAAGAATAATAAAACGTGCCTCCGGGAAAGCGTTTTTTGCTTCAGCAAGGCGGTTTTTCAATTCGGAAGCGACTTCCGGAAGTTCTGCTGACCACCCCAGCTGCAAAAGCATGGTAAATTTTTCACCTTGCGGAATTGCTTTTTGAAAAGCGGGCAAATTTCGCAGAAAATCCATTTCAAACGCCGCAATGATCTTGGGAGAGTGATTCAATATGTAACAAGGCAGATAATCAAAAAAACTCATTTAACGCTTCTCCATTCCCGGTGTTTTATCAGGTTTTGAGTCCGTTTCCGGGCATTGGCGGCAATATTCCCGGCAAAGATTGATATACAGTTATTGGTAAATTTTCCGTCAATCACATGCAATAACGGCACCGGACAATTTACATTCAACACACCTTTTTCCGGATCGATAACTGCACCGCAGAAATTTTTTACTTCCACTTTGCGCCAGAAGATATTTTTGTGTTCCGGCATATAGAATACTGCTTTGATGTTTTCGCTTGCATTTCCGGGAGTAGCATCCAGCTTCCAATTTAAAGGATTGATACAGTATATACCTTTTTTCAGTGCGGGATCATCCATTTTTTCATTGTTGATACAGCTTATCCAACTGATGATCACTCCGTAATCGTCGGCTGTGGCGGCGGCTTTGAGATCGTCCCAGTAGAAATCATCGGCGATTTGTTCGGCTGTTTTGGGTTGCATATCCGGCAGATAAGCGGCAATAAAACCGTTTTTTACAGTCAATCCGCTGACTTTCTGCATTGCCGCATAAAGCAAATCAGCATCCTTACCTTCGGCAAGCAGAACAAAGGGATGACCGACCTCATGGAAATTTTCAAGATAATACTCCAGCGCATCTGCAACATCTTCCACATCGGGAGTTGCGATTTCAGGAGCAAAAACTCTTACGCCGCTACCAAATATATCGTTGGTGTGAGTTTTCGTCCAGTTGAACTGAATATCGTGAGTATCACCATATCCGTCAGGAGCTTTCCCGATATAAAACAAATCGAATTTGGAATGATACTGCGGCACATCATTTTCCCGTATCAGCCAGTTTGTTCCGTAATCGTAAGGTGACGTTGAGGCACAACCGCCAAAAGTCAGGATTGTGGCAGCGGCAATCATCATGTAAAAAAGTTTTCTCATTTGTTCCTCCATTTTTTGTTCAGGAAAACCCGCCAGAGAAACAGGGGATTTCCGATGATATATCGTTTGAATAATCTCATGGGCTCACAATAAAGCCGGAAACACCATTCTATATTACATTTACGCATCCACAGCGGTGCTCGCGGGATTCTGCCGGATACAAAATCCAGCAAACCACCCACTCCGATTGCAACACAGCCGGGCAGTTTGTCAAGATTGCATTTGATCCATTCTTCCTGTTTGGGAACCCCCAGCGCAACCAGAAGAATATCGACTTTCAGTTCGCAAAGTTCTGCAAAAATCTGCTCTTCACTTTTTTCTTTGAAAAATCCATCTGCACAACCGACAAATTCGGCTTTCCCATTCAAGGTTTTTGCATTTTTCAGAGCTGTTTCAGCAACTCCGGGAGCACCGCCAAATAGATAAATACGGTATGGTTTCTGTGCCAGCAAGGGGAACATATCCGTTCCGTTGACATTTTCTTCAACCTTGAAGCCAAGCATTTTTGCTCCGAGTTTCGCTCCGATCCCATCAGCAAAAACCTCTGCACAATCGTTCAAAACCTGTTTGTACCCATTGTTTTTATATGCGATATTCAGACAATGCGCATTGATAAACGCGATGTGATCAGCCTTTTTACTGCGGACAAGATCATCAATTTTCTGCAAAGATTCTTCCATTGTGCCGCAGAAAAACGGAACTCCGAAAACGGATGCTGATCTTTCCCGGTAAAGTTCCATAAAGCCATCAGCAGTATTTTTCCAACTGAACCGGGCTGCTTTTTCTTTTCCTTTCTGAATCAGAACTTTTTGATATTCAGGGGAGGAAAGAATTTTTTTCATGCTTTCTGCAATTTCTTCCGGGGATTCCGGATCAAAGAGTTCAGCGGCACCTTCTCCCAGTTCCCCCAGAGATGAATTATTGGAACACGCACAGGGAAGTCCTGCGTGCATTGCTTCCAGCAAAGATAATCCGAACCCTTCAAAATGGGACGGGAAAATATACATTGCACTTTGCGCGTAAAGTTCCGGCAGTTTGGCAAAATCGACAAATCCGGTGAATTTGAACTGTTCTTTACACGGCGATTTTTCTGCGTATTCAAACACAGTTTCCGCACCGTTCCAACTTGCACCCGGCATGACAAGTGTATACTCTCTGCGTAAATCTTCCGGAAGAAGTTCAAATGCCTTGAGCAGATTCAGATGATTTTTCCCGGGGTGTTCGATGCGGGAAATGTAGAGTATTTGCTTGAGCTTTGCCGTTTCGACCTTTGCCGGAGGGGTGAAGCCGTTGTAAACGACCGAAATTTTTTCTTCGGGAATGTGCCAGTATTTTATCAGATCGTTCCGGGTGGATTTGCTTATGGCAACGATACTTTGCGCTTTTCTGACATAATGCGGCAAGACCCGTTTGATGTAGAACATCCGGAACCGGTCATATTTTACCGGCACATGATACTGCGAGAGATCGTGAACCACCGCAATCGTAAATATCGGATAACGGCAGAATACCCGCCGGTTGGCGGCAAGCATAATGCAGAAATCATACTTTTTCCAATTTATCCGCCACGGCAGAATAAACAAGCTGTAAAGCATAGAAAAGAGTGCACGCCGTTTTTTGATTCTTATAAGTTCAAAGCGTTCAAATTCCTTTGCACCGTCATCTTCCACGATCAAAGTCAATTCATGACCGGCACTTTCCAGAGCTTTAACCACTTCTCTTATATAAACCGAAATACCGGATTTGCCGTTGTCAAAAGGAATGGCTGAAAGCAGTATTTTCATAACAGCACTCCGCAAAGTTTATTGAAATTCTTTATGAAATTTTCTTCCGAAAACTTTTCTTTTGCAAGTTTCCTCCCCCGGTTGCCCATCTCTTCAAGAGCTTCCCGGTTACCGGAAAGACTGCCCAGAAAACCTGCGGCCGCAACAACTTTTTTCTCTGGTATTGCGATACCGTTTTCAAGGTCAGAAAGCCATTCACGGACACCGCCGGTATCAAATGCCACTACCGGGACTCCGTGTGCCATAGCTTCCAATCCGACCAGCCCGAATGGTTCCTGCCAGCGGATCGGGAAAAAGAAGACATCGCAATTATCCCACAACTTTTCCGGTTCGCTGACAAATCCGGTAAAGTGAACTTTTTTCTGCAATTTATATTTTTTGACCAGAGCCTCAAGCATCTGCCGGTCTTTGCCGTCCCCTGCAATGGTACACTCAAAAGGTATATCAAGTTCTGCAAGCGTTTTCAGCATCAAATCCGTCCCTTTGCCCCGGATGAGCTGACCGAGGAAGAGTATGCGTAACACGCCGTCAGGCATGAAGTTATGTTCTTTTTCTGTGGTCTTGATAAAAGCCGGAAGTTTCACAACTTTTTCAAAACCGTGTTTCCGCAGATTTTCTGCCATGAAATCAGACAACACCAATGCCGGAAGTTTACGGTACTCTGCCAACGGCGGGGCTTCGTTGCGACCGAGAGAACAGAGTTTGCAGATGAATTTATTATATTTCCGGTGGCAGTTGATTCTGCCGATGGGGGTGTAGTAGTGGTGTCGCTGACAGTAAATATTGTGGTCATGGGCGAAAAAGAAGGTCTTTTTTTTCGGCATGAACGGCAGATATTCTACTCCGATAATATTATGTATAATTACCATATCAGCGTTTTTCAGCCAATTATTTTCAGGAGAAAAAATCTGAACAGTGTCAAACGCATTGGCAAAACTTTCCGGCTCTTTTCCGACATTTTCTGTATAAAGATAATGAACGGCAAAACTGTTGCGGCGCAGAAGTTCCGCACTCTTTTGCATATAGCGCTCAATGCCGCCCACGATACCATTGTATTTACCGATATAAAGAATATTTGTCATTGCAGAATCCTCCGGTAAATATCCGTCAATTTTGCACTGATGCTTTGCCAGTTGTATTCCGCTGCGGTTACTCTGCCGCCAGCAATGATCTGTTCTTGCCAAGAATCGAGCCGATTGTATGCTTTTAACAGGGAATCAACATTGTTATCTTCAAAAAGCAGAGCGTTTTCTCCGTCAAAGAGAAAATCTCTCAAGCCGCCCACAGCAGAAGCGATCAGCGGCAATCCGGCATCCAACGCTTCCAGTGCGGCGATCCCGAAGGGTTCGTGGCGGCTGGGCAGAATGAAACAATACGCCGTTTTCAATGCCTTCAATAATTCAATGCTGTCAGGCGGCAAGCCGGGAATAATTGTCAAACGCTTTTTTGTATCGGCATTTTCCGCTTCAGTCAATATTTCATCAAGATACCATTGTGCCGTCACCGGACCGATCAGAAGCAGATGGGTATCGTCATATTTTTTCAGAAGTTCAAGCAATATTTTCTGATTTTTCTGATAGTCGATGCGGGAAATACAAAGCAGAAGTTTTTTATCATCCGGAATATTATATTTTTTGCGGAAAACGCCAGCTTCCGGCAGTTCCCGGTGCAGGATACCATTGGGGAAAAGTTCGACTTGTTTTTCCGGATAACGTTTTTTCAATTTTTCCACTTCTTCCCGGCTTAAAGCCAGGAGAACATCTGCCTGACTTTCCGGAGTTTTCCGCATCCGGCAAAGACGGTCAACGATCCCGCCGTAACTGAACTTGTGCTTCAGCGGCTTGAGCATCAATTCCATTTCCTGCTGTGGTATGGCGCAGGAGCCGCCGTGCAGACTCATCAAGGCTGGAACGGATATTTTTTTTGCCAGACGCAGTGTGTAATTTGCCAGACGTCCACCGGCGTGAATATGAAATATATCAAATTTTCCCTTCTGTAAAGCCTTCATAAGTTCGGGGGAAAAAGGATTGCCGCCCTTTTTATCCAGAGCAAGTCTGTCTTTTTCCGGCATGGGGAAATAGGGGTAGAAACAGGGAAAACGCCGGATAGTTATACCATCAATAACTTCTGTTCCGACCTTATCCAGGGCTGCGGTACAAAGTATCTCCGGTGTCAATCCCTGTGCTTTCTGCTGTTTGGCGATATTCCAGACGACACTTTCAGTTCCGCCCCATTCAGCAAAGGTGAACCGGCGGACAACATGTGCTATTTTCATTGTTTTGTCCCCCGGTAATAACTTATTTTCTGCATATAACGGTAGCGTGGTGCGTAGAAAAACTCTTTCCACGCCCCGCACTTGCTTATATAGATCCAATCCCGCAAGGTTTCAGCAAAAATCGTTTTCCATGTTTTCAACACTCCGGGCGATGTTTTTCCCATCTGTTTATCCGCCACGCCTTCGTTGAAAAAGCGTTTTTTGACTTCCGGCAAAGTGTAGTTGTGTGAGTGTTCCACGATCGCATCTGCCACATAAACGATTTTCACCTCACGGCGGTTGACCCACTGGGAATCTTCAGAATACTGGAACGTTTCATCAAAGGGGTGGGCAACCAATTCCTCTTTGCGGAAGCCGGAGGAAACGAGAGAGAAGAATTTGTGCCATTTACGGGAAACAGAACCATCGCCGAATGCCCGTTCATAATCTTTCCGGACGACCGCAAAGGCTTCTTTTCTTGCGATCTGATTGGCAAAGACACAGTTTACACCTTTGTCTTTCAGCGGAGAAGTCAGATTTTTCAGGTATTCATTATTCTGCGGAATGGCATCCGCATTGTTGAATACAATATATTCCCCTTTTGCTTCGCTTATCATGTAATTAAGGGTTTTTCCGGGGACATATTTCCCTTCCGGCGCAACAATACGCCGGATCTGTGGTACACCTGCCAGATATTCTGCCGTTCCATCCGTGGAGTGGTCATCGCATGAAATGATCTCCACACATTCATCCACCTTCTGTGCCAGCAGAGCTTCGACAGTGGCCTTTACATAGGATATATCATTATGGGAACGCATCAATACTGAAATCATGCTTTTCCCTCTTTGCAGCTTGCCACCGCGTCTTCAATGGTGGGATATATTTCAAAAACTCTGTACACTTTGGTTATATCCAGCACGATCTGCATATCGGCACTTACTCCGGCAAGTTTTATCAATGATTGGTTTTCCAGAGCTTTTTGAGCCATTGCCAGAAGTGCATCAAGTCCATAGTTGTCAATGTTGACCAGTTTTTCCAGATCAAGGATGATTTTTTCACCGGGCTTCATCCGTTCACTCAAAACATATTTGAAGTTTTCTGCTCCATTCCGGTCAAGAAACATTTGCAGATGGGCGATCAGCACATGATCAATATATTCAAAACGCATTTCCATAATTTATGCCCTCCTGAATTTTCCGGTGATTTTACCGAGAAACTTTTTGGTCCGGAGTTTGTCTGCATGGTCAAACATCATAAAATAGAGTGCCGGGAAATAAATCAGACACCCGGAAATCCCCGCCAGTGCCAGCAGGAAAAATTCATGTATCTGTCCCCGCAGGAAATAATATTGCCAATAACAGACCAGCCCCGTAGACAACGCCAGCAATGCCGGTTCAAACAGTGAATACAGGAAAAAGCGGATCACATTCATACCGGTCCGTTTGATCAGGTGCGGCAGAACAAAGAAAACCGTACCGATTCCTTTGGTCAGGATCATCGCCCCCACCACGATCAATTCGTGCGGTTTGATCAAAAGTCCGGTCAGAGAAATCAATATAAAAAATATACTTTCAAAACTCTGCACTTTGGCAAGGAATTTGTGTTCTTCAGCCATAGTAAGAAATTTTTCCGGAATGACGCGGCACACCAGAAGAAAATAGACAAACAGCACCATAAGGCGGCAGATGAAAGCCGCTTCATCGTTATCGACATTGAATAAAAGCAATATGATTCTCGGAGCATAGATCATCACCATGACCGTTGCCCCCGCCGCAAAAAAGTTCACCCAGCGGATGGAACGCATCAATATCTGTGCCAGGTGCATGGTGCGGTTGCGGCTGTGGAGCAATGCCGATATGGGAGAGATATTTTCAACATAGGGCAATGCGATCTGCTGAATGAGAAAAGGTACACGGCTGCCCAGCTGAAAAATACCCACCGGAGCCAGACCGCAGAAAATACTTATCAAAAGGAACATCCCCCGTTCCCAGATCATACGCCCGATAGAGATGATGTAAACGGCGCTGGAAAAATGGAATATACCCTTGAATATTTCTTTGTCAAATACCAGACGGATCCGGAATCCGGGAATACTTTTCCACACCGAAATCAGCATTGCCAGCTGAGTAAGTCCCATAACCAGCATTACGAAAAACAAGAGTTTAAAAAGTCCCCAGCCCAATGCAAAAATAGTGATCACACCGGCAAGTTCCACAACTTTTGAAACAATGATTATGTAGTTGCGTAAATACAGTTTCTGCAATCCGACCAGTATTTCCGGAAACACGCCAAGGGGGAAAACGATCGTCGCCGCAAGTCCGCTTAAAAGCAATGCTTCCCGGCAGAACCAGATATATTCCGCAGTTGCATCTGCAGGCAGATGGAAGAGTTCCCGCACATAATACATCCCCACAAAAGTCAGCGGCAGGATCAGCAATGCCATGCTTATATGGCTGAAAAAGATACTGGAAATGGTATGATTGAACTTTTCAATATCCTTTTTGTAAAGTTCCGTTGCAGTAACTTTCTGTGCCGCCACACCGAACCCGAGGTCAAGGAGCAATGCGTAAGAAAAGAAACTCCACAACATGACCCACAAGCCGTATTGAGCTTCGCCCAGGTGGCTGATGAGCCAACGGGTAACTAATATACCCTGTACCAGCCGGACAAACATGGAAAAATAATTGGTTACAGTGTTTTTGAAAAATGGTATTTTCATAGATTTTCTGCTCTTTCTGTCATAAAGTTGAAATAATCAGCCACATTTTCCACTTTCTCCGGTATCGGGGTGTTGGAAAGTATCATTGCAAATGAGTGTTCATTTTCCGGAGCAAAACCGTGCATACCGTTCAGCGGTTTGTCCCCCATATCTGATGGTACGATCTGGATACCGGCATCCAGCAGGAAAATTGCATCGCCGAAAATACGGTCAGTACGGTAAATGCCGTATTTGCTTTCCTCTTCTTTGCTTAAAAAGTGTCCGGGAAATTTCTTCATCAAGCCGGAAATGACCGGTTCGGCTTTTTCATTCAAATAATAAAATCTTGCCATCGTGGAATCAAAGCAAGCGCCGTAATCTTTCCCGAATACCAGACCGCTTTTTTCCACAGCATCCATAATATTTACAGTTCCGGCAAGGGGCGTCATACCGTGATCGGAAATTACGGTAAAATGCACATTTTCAGCGTATTTTTCTGCTTTACGGTAAAGATGTCCGATCTGCCTTCTGATTTCATCAAGTTTTGCCGTGATCGCCGGAGCATCACTGATTTTATCGTGGAGAACGCCATCGAAACTGGCTGTATAGACAAAGAGGAAATTTTTGCCGTCTTCAATGGCTTTTTCTGCGGCAATATAATTTTTATCATCGCTCAAATGCCAGTCGGAAATATGGAAATCCACACCTTTTCTGCTCAAAGTATCGTGCAGATTGGCAATATTTTCCATACCGCCGGCAACAAACAAATCCCGTTTTTCGCAGTAATCCACAAATTGCAATTTCCCAATCGGCATCCGGTAAAGCTGAAAATATCCGGTAAATCCATAGACTTTTTTCAGCAGTTTGGATAGATGGTGGCGTACCCTGCCGCGATTCCAGAAACTTTCCGGTTTGAAAAGCCATGCAAGACGGGAAAAAGCCTTGAATGGTGAAGTTTCCGGAGCAAAGCGGAACAAGCCCAGGTGTCCGTGTTCCGATGGAGTTTTCCCCGAAAGGATGGTCGGAATGGCACTGCTTGAATAGCCGAACTGCATATTTATTTTTTTGCGTTCCGGCAGAAGTTCCGTCAAAAATTTATGATCATTGACGATCTTCCAGCCCAGAGCATCTATAAATAAAAATATTTCAATGGTTTTATGTTTCATATCCACCTCACGGCAATGCCCGGTAACCGGGGAGTTTGCGGAAATCTCCGGCTGGTTTGCGGTTCTTCAATTCAGTTGACGGTAGCGTTGGTTTTTCCAGAAGGTAACCGGTGGTTACTGCTGCCGGAGCGATCGTTTCCCAGACACTGTATTCACTGGACGGCACACTCAAAAATTCCAAGCTGATATATCTGCGGAAAATCGGCAGTTTGTCAGCATTGTTATTGTATACCATTTTTACTGCATTGCGGTCAATGCCGAATGTATTGCCATAGGGGGTGATCCCCGGCACAAATTCCCCGATATTGTCAGCGTAACTTACCAGATCAAGGAATGCTGCCGGATAAATTTTGCCAAGTCCGGAAGTCATACTTCTGCCCAGCGGATTTGCTCCGTTGTGGAAATCATTGGCAAGATATGCTCCCGTCAGATATTTTTCTTCTCCGGTAAGTTTATGGGCGGCGATCAGAGTCACAGCACGGCGCAGCGGATGATAATTGCCCCACGCCATAGCATGTACCCACCCTGCATTATGTGCGTGCCACAATGTACGGTAAGGATAGGCCTTTTCCTGATTTTCAAGCATCTTTTCAGCATCCCGTAAAATCACTTTCCGGTATTCATTGCGTAATTGAGCCAACTCTGTAACCGGATACAGTTCAAGAACCATCCATGTAAGCGGCGACCATCTCCAGAAATCTTTGCTGAAACTCGCCTGTATGCGTTTTTGATCTTCAAGCACAGGTGTAAGATACTTTCTTTCTCCGGTAAGAAGATAAAGATTTACCCCCGCTTTCAGCAGATTTTCGCCGTAAAGGAATGGTTCTTCCCGGTAGGAAATCATTTTATTTTTATAACGCAGCCACGATACTGCCCTGTTACTTGGATCAATGGCAAACTCCCACGCTTTTACCGCAGATGCCAGATATTTTTCCGCTTCACTCTTTGCTCCGGCTTTTTTCATGGCAAGGGCAAGCGTGCTGACCGCTGCGGCATATTCCATAGTTCCGTTGCGGCTGGGGGCGGATACATAATAGGTGCGTTTTTCTTTATCGGGCAAACCTTCCCCCGCCCCCGGGTGTCCGGTGGTTTCAAACCATGTTCCCACCCCGCCATTTTCCTGTTGCACAGCAAGCAGATGTTTTACCCCCCACGCCGCTTCATCAAGAATATCGGGAATCCCATTGCCGCTTTCGGGAATATTGAGTTGCCCGTCGATGAAATTTTCCGGTTTCATCAGATAAACTGCCGCCAGATCGCTGACAATACGCAAATGATACGGTCTGCGGTCGTAGTCTGCCGCATCGTGCCAGCCGCCCGGAGCGGTAATGATTTTCTGTTGGTATGGTGGATTATCTTTGATCAAAT
>JAZSHD010000102.1:0-57659 GCA_045533055.1 Victivallaceae bacterium
CCGATATTGGGAACAGAGCCTTGTTTTTTAATTGTTTTTTATACATCAAAACCATCTGCAAAATCAGCACCAGTTGTTTTTGCTTTTGAATACTGTGCTATGGGCAAAACCGTATGTTTGCCCTTGCTGCCATTCAAAAGCTCCATAAGCATATTCCAGCCCTGACTGCCCATGCTTACAGCATCGGCATCCCAAACCAAACCAAACATACATAACGCCGGATCCCGGACAAAACCGGAAAGCTGAATATCCAAATTGGGCTGCAATTTATGCAATTTCAACGCATCAAGTACCGCTGCACCTTCGCTGCTGTTGATGATCATGCCGTCGTAATGTTTGTGCTGCAATAGTTCATTGACCTGCAAGCTGACGTTTTTTTCGGCAAAAATCTGTTCGATAACGCCGCCGGCGGCAGTCACTTGTTTTTCGACTTCCGGGAACATCTCCGCAGCGGCTTTACCCGAATCGGTATGCAGACCCTTATTGAGAAAAAGCAAATTCCGGCAGCCATTTTCCAGCATACGGCCAGCTTCGCTCTTGAACCACCCGGCAATGTCGCTGTGGATACAACTGCATTTTTTGCTGATGGGGTATTGGCGGTTGACCACCACCATTGGTAAATTCAACGCAGAAATTTTGTCCAGAGCAGCTGTATCAGAACCAAGACCGATCACGATCACTCCATCGAATCTGCCCTCGCCGCTGCGGTTGAAAAAGCGTTTGCCCGCACCAAAAAATACGCTGACATTGTAGTCGGAAGTTTCAGCGTTATGCACTATACCATGGAATATCCGCAAAAGCGTGCGGGACATACTTTGAGCTGTTCGGGAAGGCAATATCAAAGCTATATTGAATGAGCGTTTTTCCGACAACACCTTGCCGAAAAAACTTGGTTTATAACCCAACTTCGCCGCAACGCTCAACACCTTTTCCCGGGTTTCCGGCGATATAAGTGCTGATTTCTGTGGCGAAAACACATAGGAAACTGTAGTTTTACTCACTCCGGCAGCCGCCGCAACATCTTCCATCCGTGCCATACAAAGTTTTCCTTTTTTATTGAACCGGTTCAATAAGAATTAATTTACACGCCCGAAAGGGATTTGTCAAATTTTTTCAGGAATTTAAACGCTTATTTTCCGGCAAAATGCTCTTTGCACCACAAATCAACAGCTTTGTTGATTTCTATATCGTGGTCAGTGGCGGCAAAGTGGCCTACATCCCTGACATACAGGGTTTTGTATTGTTCAGCAATGGCGTTTGCCACCGAGAACTGCCCCACCGGAGCTACATAAGGGTCAAAGAGTGCCGGAGCTACACAGACGCTTATATCAATGAACCGGGCACTTGCTGAAGCATCGAACCACGCCAGCACTTCCCGTGCTTCGGGGTGTTCGGCAACATATTTGCGGCAGGCTTCGCCGCTGCCTACTGACTGATAATCAAAGCGGATCTCCGCACCGAAGGTGGGCACATTCAAATAGGCTGCCTTAAAGCGTTTATCCCACGCCAGAAGCAACGCTCCCATGCCGCCGCCCATGCTGCCGCCGGTGTAGTTGAGGTTACCGGCAGTATCCGGAAACATATCCAGCAAAACACTGGCAGTCATCCACTGATCGGCAATAACGCCGTAGAGTATATATGTATATTTATCACCAATGCCGTGCAGCACATGGTCGCTCACCTGCCACGGAATATCTTTGCACTGGGAAAATCCCAAACCCCGGACGCAGGCAAAAGCAGTGGTCAAATTATACAAGCTCAAGTATGGAGTTCCGGGGTTGCCGTAGCCCTGCCCCACCACCAGACCGCCGCAGGAATTTTCCGGCCGGGCAACGAACATAACAAATTCCACGCCGTCGTAATTGCGAACCCGGACCCGGTAGATCTTTTCGTTATCTCTGGGGCTCCAGAGTTCAGCTTCCACCGTGTAATCGGGCTTATGACCGACCACTTGCCGGTAGTGGTCACGCCAGAATTTTTCAAAACCTTCCGGCGGAACTCCCGGCTGGATCGCCAAAAGTTCATCTTTGGTCTTGCCGTTGGTGGGGTCGAACTCAAACTTATGTTCGATTGCCATAATTGAACTCCGGTAAAAATATTATTTCTGACGGTCAAAAAGTTTACGCAGCAGCGGCAAGGCAATGATCGACCAGAAAAGTGCCAATGCCAGCAATATGGGGTAAAATGCAAAGCAGCAGAGCATCAGCGAAGTAACATTCAGCCCCGCAGCTTTAGCTATGCCAAAGGCAATGAGCATCTGTGCCCCGTAAGGCAGCAACCCCTGCACCACACAGGAAGCGGTATCCAGAATACTGGCAATGCGTTTAGGTTTGCAGTTGTATTTATCGGAAAGATCTTTGGCAATAGGCCCGGTTATAACAATAGCTACTGTGTTGTTGGCAGTAAATAAATTCACAACCCCGATAAGCAGCATAACACCCAGCTCGCAGCCGGATTTACCGGCAATGCGTTTTTCGATCCAGCCCAGCAGATAGCGGATACCGCCGTTGACCCGGATGATCGCCAGCAGACCGCCGGCCAGCAGAGCCACGATCAGAGTTTCCGACATGCTCAAAGCCCCCTCGCCGGAAACAGCAAGCATGTTCCAGAAAGTCATCTTGCCCGACGCTATCCCGATAGCTCCGGAAAGCACACTGCCGCAGAACAAAAGCAATATCACATTGCCGCCCAGCAGAGCACCGGCAAGAATAAGTATATAGGGTACAACATTTATAATGTGACTCCAACTTACCGGCACCAGATCTTCGGCTGCCTTGGCATCATGGGCAAAACCGATAAAGAGATAAATCAGCACCGCCACTACCGCAGCGGGCAGGATCATTTTCAAGTTGGCAATGAATTTATCCCGCATTGCCACATCCTGAGTACGGGTAGCGGCAATGGTGGTATCCGAAATAATGGACATATTGTCGCCGAACATCGCACCGCCGATAACTGCCCCGATGGCCAATTCGGGCATAATGTGCATGGTTTTGACCAGTGCCGCCGCAATGGGTGTCAGTGCAGCAATGGTTCCGCAGCTGGTACCGATGGCAAGCGAAATAAAACAGCTTACGGCAAAAAGTCCCACCAGAAACAGCGAATCCGGGATCATGTGCCGGGAAATGATCACCGCCGCATCAACCGCCCCGGACGCCTTTGCCACTGCCGCAAACACTCCGGCAAGAATAAAGATCAGGCACATGATCATAATATTGGTATCGCCCATGCCCCGGGCAAAAACATCGACTTTTTTATCCAGCGGTCTGGTACGGTCATAAATCAAAGCCGCTGCCGAAGCCACCAGAAACGCCACCGGCATCGGCACGCTGTTGAAATTTTTTGCCGCCACCGACAAACCAAGATAAAAGACCAAAAAGACGATAAAGGGCATCAAAGCCATAAAATTTGCCGGTTTTTCGGCAACACTCTGTTTGGATATTCTCATACTGAAATAACTTCCTTCGGGTTAATTGTTTTTATAAAAAAGTGATTTTATTAATATAGCACAAAAACCACTGTAAGTCAAATCTGCTTAAAATAGAGCGAATTGTAAAAAAATTGCCTCCGGAACAGCAGTTGAACTGCGACACTCCGGAGGCAAAAGATATTTTCAGAAGCTTACCTGCCAAGTTTTTTCAGCACATACTGCACCACCGGCATCTTTTCCGGGTGGTTGTCGGGCATATTTTTAAGTATTTCCACAGCCTCAAAGAGTTTATAACAGGCATCCTCATAGCTCATATTGCCGATGGAGCTTATCAATCTTATGGCACGGTCGATAAGTTTTTTGTTGGTCACATCCACAAAGCTCATCCAGTTGCCGGTAACTCTGCCCAATCTGACCATGATACCGGTTGAAGCGGTATTGAGCACCAGTTTGACCGCCATGTGCGACATCAGCTCCAGCGGAGATTTTTCCAAACGGCACTTGACCGCAAAGTCACCATTGCCTTCGCCGATGGAAAGCTCTCTGACGATGGGGAACAGACCTTTGACCTTATCGAAGGCATTCAGCAAAGCCGCGTTATCGTCGCCGCTGGAAAGAGTTACCAATACTGCCGCATCCTTATCGGAAACGATTCTATCCTCCACCATTTCGCTGCCCACGGGGAACTTGAGCAGTTCTGCAGCGTTGATAAGCGGGGGATTTTTTATAACATTTTCGGGGGCATCCATTGCCACATAAAGCTCCTTTGACCACTGCAGACAGCGCAGCGGACGGCGGAAACTCTTTTCCCAAAGCTCGCTGGTGGGATAGATGGGATTTTTCACAAACGCCCACGGCCGGGCAGAAACTGTATCGTCGCACTTGCGGAAAGGCGGCAGCTTGAATGTGGGAGTCCGTTCCGTTGTATCAGTAAAAATATCCAAAAGAAAATCGTTGGCAAAGTAGGTCAGCAAATTACCTTTGCCGCAGGTATCGGCCTCAAAGTCGATATAATCGGCGATCGCCTGAACCGATTTTTCGCTTTCCAACTCATCCAGCAGTGCTTCAAAAAGTTTGGCATGTTCCGGCACCGGACGCCCCAGCAGTTTGCAGACCGCAGTTTCCAACGCAGCTCCGGCAATAAGCTGCTCGCTGGTAGTTGCCTGCATACGGGTCGAACCGGCAAGTGCCATGGGCCCGCAGGAGAGATCCAGCACGCAGACCCGTTCATCGGTGATAGCTTTGCGGGAGCGTTCCAGGTGTTCGGCAAGGAGGTCAGAAGGGTTGTTGAAGAGCAGAAAACCCTTGCACTTGCGATCCAATGCTTCAAAAAGAGTACCCAGTACCGACGAGGTTTCGCCGCCTTCGGTAATGGCAACAAGCATATCATTTTCCTGCATATCCAGCTCTTTGACCTGCTGTCTGCCAAAGTTCTGATAATCTTCAAAAAATTCCACCGCCCGCACCAGAGCGTAGTCGCCGCCGGTCATAATGCTGAAAACCTGATCGCTGTATCTGGCAAGTTCCGGATTTTTGGCACAGCACTCCCGGTACATGCTTTCCAGCAGGATACTCAATCTGCCGGTAGCTCCGCAGCCGGAAAATACCACCTTGCCGCCAGCGGTAACAGTATTGTATATTTCATCGGCAAGTTTGCGGAATTTCTCCGACGCCAACACTTTTTTTGCCATGGCAAGCACATTGCGGTCGGGACTTTGAAGATTTTTCACACCATGATATGAACTGCGGGCAAATTCTTTATCCAGATTTACCGTCAGCGGATTGGATTGTTCGGTGGGCAGAAACCCCAGATGGAACTGTTTTTCGTTTTCCAGAAAGCTCTTTGCTGCATTACGGAATGACTCGCTCATATTATAATTCTCCTATGATTTATTTATCCAAAGATTCATCTGCCAGGATTTCCCGGGCATGGAGTTTTTCCAGCTCCGCATTGAGTTTACGCAACTTGGCGGGGTCAGAGGATTTGCGGGAAAGCTCCGACGGGTGCAAGATCATAGTGGCGTGATTCAGATGACGGACATATTTTGTCAGCTCTGCTGATTCAATAAAGGGCAGCTCATACCCCTTTTCACGCAAGATGGCGAACATGGTCACCCCCGCAGAATTATTGTCGTAAAACCCGTTGGTCTGCCGTACTGCCTCGGATTTATAAAGGGCACAATGGCTGCGGAAATAGTGTTCCCGGTCAAGGATCTTGCGTCCCAGCAGACGGCGGATAAAAGTTTCTATCTTCTTGAAAAACACTTTTAACGGCGGCACCACTTCCAGCTTCCAGCTGCCCACCCCGGCGATATTTGGGGAAGCGTTGATCTTGTCCAGCAGAAAATCCAGCCATTTGTCGCTGATGACGATCGTATCGGTATGGATCACCAGCACCAATTCTGTATCGACCATTTCCATAGCCATATCCAGAGCTTTGGCGTGCATTTCCGGACCGCCCTCGCCGGTGGTTTTGCGTTCCACAAGGGTTATCCAATCCAGAGTACGCAAATATTCCACAGAGTCATCGTTGGATTCGTTGTCAATAACCAGTACTTTGATCCTGGAGCAATCAGTGTATTTACGCAGAGAACGCAAACAAAGTTTGGTCAAATCAAGGGTTTTATAATTGGGGACGATCACCGTCATTACAGGTTTTTCAGCCATTTTTGTTTCTCCATTTTACAGCACCTATTCAATATAATTTACCCGGCAAAGAGATTTTTTCAAGTGTTATATTGCTGAAAATAGTGTTTATATTGCTGAAAAATTGCCGTTACAGCAGTATAAACAACTGCAAAAATAACTGTATACACAGCGTCAGGAAGGTATTTTTTCTGAAAGTGATGATAAAAAACTTGTTTTTGCAGATTGCGGGAGTTATATTACCTGAAGTATATTTATTGAAAAAGGAGTGCTCTTTTATGTCTAACCGGATCATCGTTACCGGCGGCGCCGGATTTATCGGCTCGGCAGTTGTGCGTAATATTATCAACAATACCTCTGACGAAGTTTGTGTAGTTGATAAACTTACCTATGCCGGAAATCTGGAATCACTGGCAGAGGTTTCCGCTTCCGGGCGTTTCCGTTTTGAAAAAGCCGATATTTGCGACCGGGCGGCTCTGGATAAAATTTTTGCTGAATTTGCCCCTACCCATGTAATGCATCTGGCGGCGGAAAGCCATGTTGATCGTTCCATTGACGGGCCGGGGGAATTTATCCAGACCAATATCGTCGGCACATATACCCTGCTGGAAGCGGCAAGAAAGTATTACAGCACACTGGATGATGCGGCTAAAGCCAGTTTCCGTTTTCACCACATTTCCACCGACGAAGTTTACGGCGACCTGGAAGGCCCTGAAGATCTCTTCCGGGAAAGTACACCCTACGCCCCCAGTTCGCCCTATTCGGCAAGCAAAGCCGCCAGCGACCACCTGGTGCGGGCATGGAAACGAACTTTCAAGCTGCCCACACTGGTAACGAATTGCTCAAATAACTATGGGCCGTACCACTTTCCGGAAAAACTCATTCCGTTAGTTATCCTTCATGCACTTGACGGCAAAGAACTGCCGGTTTACGGCAAAGGTTTACAGATAAGGGACTGGCTTTATGTGGAAGATCACGCCCGGGCACTTTATCTGGTGGCGACCACCGGCGTACCCGGCGAAACCTACAACATTGGCGGCTACAACGAAAAGCAGAATATCGAAGTGGTAAAGACCATTTGCCGACTGCTGGATGAGTTGCGGCCCCGCAGCGATAAAAAAAGTTATGCCGAACAGATAGTTTATGTTACCGACCGCCCCGGTCACGATATGCGTTATGCCATTGATGCCGGCAAAATCACCCGGGAGCTGGGCTGGAAACCTGTTGAAACCTTTGAAAGCGGCATCCGCAAAACTGTGGAGTGGTACCTTGCACACAAAGACGACTGGTGTGCCCATATTTTAAGCGGCGAATATAAAATGGAACGGCTGGGCAAAGGAGAGTGAAAGTATGAAAGGTATTGTGCTTGCCGGAGGAGCCGGAACCCGTTTGCACCCCATAACATTGGGGGTATCCAAACAGCTTTTGGCAGTTTACGATAAACCTATGATCTATTACCCCATATCGGTACTTATGCTTGCGGGCATCCGGGATATACTCATTATCACCACGCCCGAAGATCAGGCTTCGTTTCAGAGATTGCTGGGCGATGGCTCCCGTTATGGAGTGAACTTTACCTACGCAGTGCAGCCCAAACCGGAAGGTTTGGCACAGGCGTTCATCATCGGCAAAGAGTTTATCGGCAGCGATAATGTAGCATTGGTGCTGGGCGATAATATTTTCTACGGAGCACACCTCTCGAGATTGGTCAAAGCCGCCGCCCAACGCCAGGAAGGAGCAACGGTTTTCGGCTATTATGTCTGCGACCCGGAACGCTTCGGCGTAGTGGAGTTCGATAAAGAAGGCAACGCTGTATCCATTGAAGAAAAGCCGCAGCACCCCAAATCAAATTACGCTGTTACTGGGCTTTATTTTTACGACAATAATGTAGTAAAAATCGCGGAAAACATCAAGCCTTCCGCACGGGGAGAGTTGGAAATAACTGCCGTAAACAACGCTTATCTGGAACAGGGCAAACTCCATGTGGAAACCCTCGGCAGAGGCTATGCGTGGCTGGATACCGGTACTCACCAGAGCATGCTGGAAGCAGCAAACTTTATCCACACTATTGAAACCCGTCAGGGATTGCAGGTGGCGTGTCTGGAAGAGATCGCCTTTGAAAACAGCTGGCTTACAGCCGACGAACTCCGCTGCAACATCAAAGATATGCTCAAAACCGACTACGGCAAATACCTTATGCGGATCACTGAAAGCAGATAATGTTATGAAAGTTATCAACACCAACCTTGCTGATGTAAAAATCATAGAACCCCGTATCTTCGGCGACCGACGCGGGTATTTTTTTGAATCGTGGAACAGTGCAAAATACGCTGAACTCGGTATAAGCTGCAGCTGGGTGCAGGATAATGAGTCATCTTCCAGTTACGGTGTACTGCGGGGATTGCACTATCAGGCGGCACCCTATACCCAAGCCAAACTGGTGCGGGTGATCACCGGCAAGGTACTGGATGTAGCAGTGGATATACGCAAAGGTTCGCCGACTTTCGGGCAATATGCAGCAGTGGAACTCTCCGGCGAAAACAAATATCAACTTTTTATTCCACGGGGTTTTGCTCACGGCTTTGCGGTTTTAAGCGAAACAGCCGTTTTTGCTTACAAATGCGATAATGTGTATTGTCCGGCAGCTGAACGGGGCATAGCTTTCAATGACCCCGCATTGAATATAGATTGGCAGATAGATTTGAGCCAAGCATTGCTTTCTGATAAAGATATGAAAAACCCGCTGCTGAAAGATGCGGAACTCTTTGATTATAATTCCGGAGAATATTTACAATGAAAGTCATGCTTACCGGCGGCAAAGGCATGCTGGGCAGAACACTGGTCAAAGAGCTTGCCGAATTTGAAGTGGTCGCCACCGACTTACCAGAAGCGGATATAACCGATGCTGTGGGATTTGAACGACTTCTGCAGAGAGTCCAGCCCGATGTTGTTATACATTGTGCCGCCATGACCGCTGTGGATAAGTGCGAAAGCCAAATCGACCTGGCATACAAGCTCAACGCCGTTGGTACAGCCAATGTGGCAAAAGCCTGTTATAAAAACCATGTGCGTTTGATCGCCATTTCAACGGACTATGTCTTTACCGGTGATTCCGACCGTCCCTATAATGAATTCGATCCTGCCGACGGCGGCAATACAATTTACGGCAAAAGCAAATTTGCCGGAGAAGAAGCCGTAAGAATCTATTGCCCGAATCATGTGATATGCCGTATTTCATGGCTCTACGGAGCCGGAGGCCCCAGTTTTGTACACGCCATGATGAGCCTTGCCGACGGCAGCCGTCCGGAGTTGAAGGTGGTTGCAGACCAGATCGGCAACCCCACCAGTACAACAGCCGTGGCAAAAATGCTGCGGAATATCTTGAATAAACCGGAACTTTGCGGGACTTTTCACATGACTTGCGAAGGCGAAGCCTCCTGGTATGACTTTGCAGGGGAAATATTCCGTCTGGCAGGCAAAAATCAAAAGGTGACTCCCTGCACCACTGAAGAATTCCCACGCCCGGCCCCCCGCCCGAAAAACTCCCGGCTGGATAAAATGATGCTGCGGCTGAACGGTCTTCCTGCTATGCCTCACTGGCAGGAAGCTCTGGCAGAATTTATGAAGAATGAATTTCCGGAAAAATAAAACCTATTTATCCTGATAACTGTAAAACAACTGCTGATAAAAGTCAAATTCAGCACGCCGTTTACGCACTGGAAATTGATTTACAACACATCCGGCAAGCTTGATATTAGCTTTGCGGAAACGCCAGAGTGCCACTTTGAAAATGTAACTTGAAAAATTCCGGCAATCGCACACCAGCAGCATGGTATCTGCCAATTTACTGACAATGAGCGGCACACTGCTGCTTTGAGCGTCCGGCAAATCCATAATAATAAAATCATAGCTTTGAGCATAATGATCAAGCAGTGCTTCCATACGACCGGCAAGCTGGTCAGCTGCAGTCATATTACAGTTGTCTTCAGTAAGCAGCAAAACCCTACTGCCGGCAAGCTGCAAAACATTGCCTAAATTGCTTACTGTTGAAGTTGTCCCGCACCTGCTGGTCATACCACATACAGCAATAACAAAAGCCCGGTCCGCCGGAGGCTTGACGCACTTAACATTCAGCATCAACGATCTTACAGCCGAAAAATACAGTTCGTTGTCCATAAGTTTGTTGCTGCTGCCAACTGATTTTCCTGCAACAGTTGGCAGCACCCCCAGAACAGACATGGAATAAGCCTGCTCAAACTTTCGCAGCTCATCAATAGAACGGTCAGAGCAAATCAACACCAAAGCAGCAACAAACCCGAGCAGCAACCCAGCAATTCCGCCGAGGGCAGCAAAGCCAATGATCCATTTCAATTTTAAATTAAAATCAGAACAGACAGTATATCCGGGTTCTACATAAAAACTCCAATTATATGCAGGAAGCCTTCTCTGCATCTGCCTGGAAAAAAGCGGAATATTCTTTATAAAACTCTCAAATTCCCCGCGGTCAGCACCGACGATCCGCCAGTCTATGACTATGATATCATCAACAACCCGGCCGACAGCGTCAGCAGATTTTACGGATTTCCTGCCGGTAAACCCTGAACATTCATCAAACTCATAACAGAGAATTTGTTCAAGATCCATCTGCTCGATAACCTGTATACCCGGTGCACTCCCTGAGACCGGATCATCTACCAGACTGACACCGGAAATCTGATACTTGACCGGCAAGCAGCAAAAAGCTCCGATTCCAGCCAGTACGGCACCAGTCAAAGCGGCAGTTATCAGCAGCCGCAAACGGCGGCAAGCCAGCATTACATGATGCAAAACAAATGTATCATCCACCGGATAACTCATAATCAAATATTCCAATCACAAAACTGTACAGCACAAATAAACTTAAAAAAATAATTTACAGCCGCAATGCTGCTTTTACAAGTTATGTTTGCAAAAAACATCCTGCCGCAATAAGAGCAGCAAGTTTTCCGTAAAATCGATAAAACAAGATATTGCAGAACGGCAATCCGGCAATATTTTGACAAAAAACTCCAAAAAGCAGAGTTTTTTCATAAGATTTTAACTGTTTTCAATTTTTTTTTAGTTTTAGAATTGCTTTTTGTAATTTTGGTGCTAATTTTCTCTTGTTCACATTTTGCATTCTGAAAACGGAATGCATCAAGTGGGCATTGAACAGGGTAAAAGATAAATTATAAAAATATAAATCAGGTGTACGGGCTGCGGTTGAATTCAGCGGATAACATCCGGGGGAAACAGACTGCACTCCAAACCGTAAAGCGGAGAAATCTATGAAGGGATTCAATGTTTTTCTGGCAATTGTCATCTTCTTGCTGGCAGCTGCATCGGCAGTATTTTCATTCTTTTTGTACGAAAAGCGTGCAAGTCTGGTAACCGGCCACAGCTATTTTGCCAAGCAGCTTACAGAGGCGACTCAAAAACTTGAAAGCAACAGCGGTACAAAGCTGTCCGACTCAGTTACAGAAGAAAGCCTCCGGCATGACAAAAAGCCGCAGATCGTAAACGATCAGCTCACTGAGTTCAACAAACTTGTAGCAGCAGTAGTTGATGAACGCGATGTGCTTGCTGCCACTCTGGCACAGGTCAGCAACACTATTGAATTAAGCAACAGCAAGTCCACATTCACCAATCTTGGCAGCTATAAAAATGCAACCGGTGCCCTGAGCAGACACGCCCAGAGCTACCGTCAGCGTAATGATTCGATTCTTTCAAAAATTGTAAACTCAGGTCGCAACCTCGGCACCAAAAAGCTCTCCGTATCGGTTCTGAAAAGCAACTCTTACGCCACTGCTTACCGGGAACTTGATGACCGCATTACCTTCTGGCGTTCCCGTCACAATACGTATGTTAATTCAGTCAGTCAGATCGCTTCTGCATTGAAGGCCGGCCGTCCGGACAGCAGCGAAGGCAAATACTCTGCCGGGTTGACCAATCTGGTGACCCATGCCCGTAATGTGGAACAGCAGCGTATGGAATACCTTGCTAACTGGCGTAATGAAGAACGCAAAGTCCGTGACCGTGATGCAACCATCAAAAGTTTGAAAAACACGATTGCCAGCAAAGACGCCAACATTGCCAGCAAAGTACTGGAAATCAAGCGTTTGGAAAAAATGTTGGGCATCGACCCCGGCCGCCGTGCCATCAAAGACGGCTGCGAAGAAGCTCTGCGGCTGGTAAAAACCCAGCAGAAGGGCAAGATCATGGAAGTCAATACCAAATTTGGTTTTGTGGTCGTTTCGCTGGGCAAAAAGACTCAGGTGCAGGACTATTATAATTACAAGCCCACCAACGAAAGCAAACTTGAAATACGCAAATGGGATATTGATCCGATCATCGAAAAAGGCATGATCCTGACAGTTGCCCGCAACATGCCCAGCGGCGATGCAAAATACATCAACAAGGTCAAGATCGTTAAACTTGATGATTATTGTGCAATCGCTGAATCGGTTGATACAAAGACCGGCAGCCCAATGCTCGAAGGCGATTTGGTTTATCTGGCTGACGACGAAATAGCCAAGTGGACCAAGAGCAGAAAGTGAAGTTCAAATGGCAAAGAACAAAACCTTTATACACACATTACGCAATATATTGGTAATTCTTTCCACCTTACTGATGATCGCAGTGGTAGTATTTCAATGCCTTGAAATCAGTGAGTATGGTATCTGGCAGCATATTCAGGATACGCTCAAAGCCCAGTTCCAAACCGCCGCACCGCCGGCGGCACCTGCAGCTCCTGCCGGGGAACAAACCAATGGCAACCAACCGGCAGTTCAACCGTAAGGGGAAACTCCATGTGCTGCTTTAAAAATCTTATTGCAGGACGAACAATAAAGACCGCAGCAGCATTGACTGCTGTGGTTTTTTTGTTCTGTATGGCCGGCTGCTGCAATAACACGGCCGACGAAAATCTGCGGGAAGATGTTTCCAGTAAAAAAGTCCGCAAAAAACCGGTACGGAAAAGAGCCAGTGATTACAGCCGCATTCCCGGCAACTACCCGGCAGGCTGGCAGACAATGAGTGTTGGCAACTGAAAAACTGATGAACACGGCATGATTTCCGGTTATCCAATATTCATACCATTAACAAATAAAATTCACAAGTAATACAGCAGGATAATATCAAATGCCCGAAAACGAAAATAACAATTCCAATCTTACCCCCAGAGCCCGTAAAGCCCTGATCATTGCCCAGCAGGAGGCAGAGCGTCTGCATTGTGATTGCGTGGGTACAGAACACTTACTGTTGGGGATCCTGTCGCTGGATGAAGGCGTAGCAGTAGAGGTGCTGAAACTTATGAAAATAAGTATGGAGCAACTGCGACGGGAAGTGGAAAAAACCTGCCCGGGCAATGCCGGGAATGTGCAAAAAATGGGGCATTTGCCATTGACCACCCGCTTGAAACGGGTGATTTTGCTGGCTGCCACCGAAGCCAAGATCATGAATTACAATTTCATCGGTACCGAACACTTGCTGCTGGCTCTTTTGCGGGATGGAGAGAGCGAAGCAGCAAGAGTACTGCGTAACACGAATATTGATATAAACAGTGTAAGAGCCCTGGTGCTGAAGTCGCTGGATGCAGATTATCTGCCGCCGGAAGACGATGAGGAATCCGGCAGTGTTTTCAGCAATCCTTCCCCCCGGAACACTGGCGAACTGGCAGCGTTGAATACATTCGGCAGAAATCTCACCGAGCTGGCAGCTAAAGGCTTGCTGGATCCGGTGATCGGCAGAAAAAATGAAATCACCCGTGCCATCCAGATACTCTGCCGCCGCACCAAAAACAATCCGGTTCTGATCGGCGAAGCCGGGGTGGGAAAAACAGCGATCATCGAAGGTCTTGCCCAGGCGATAGTCAAAGGCGATGTGCCGGAAATACTGCACGATAAAAAGATTTTTGCTTTGGATCTGCCGCTGATGGTTGCCGGAACCAAATACAGGGGGCAGTTTGAGGAACGCATAAAGTCGGTTATCGAAGAAGTTCAGGCCGCCGGCAATGTGATTCTTTTTATTGATGAATTGCACACTATTGTCGGAGCCGGAGGAGCCGAAGGTGCCATGGATGCAGCAAACATCATAAAGCCCGCTCTCTCACGCGGCGAACTGCAATGCGTAGGAGCAACCACGCTGGATGAATACCGTAAAGGTATTGAAAAAGACTCTGCTTTGGAACGGCGTTTCCAGCCCATAATCGTCAACCCGCCGGATGTACCGGAAGCAATCAAAATCCTGCACGGTTTGAAAAAGACTTACGAAGAACACCACCATGTTCATTATACAGAAGGTGCAATCGAAAGCTCTGTCCGGCTTGCCGACCGCTATATCTCCGGCAGATTTCTGCCCGACAAAGCTATTGATATATTAGATGAAGCCGGGGCTGCTGCCAGAATCAGCAACAGTGCCGCTCCGCCGGATACCAGCGATTTGGAAAAACTTATAAAAAATGCCGGTGAAGCCAAAGTGAAGGCTATTGCTGAACAGAAATTTGAGGAAGCCGCCCAATTCCGGGATCAGGAACGCACGGCACGGCAGGATTTGGAAAAATTGCTGGAAGAACATAAAGCAACTCAAAAAGAGAATTACCCGGTTGTGGATACCGAAGCCATTGCCCGGGTAGTTGCCCAGCTTACCGGTATACCGCTGCAGCAGATGCAATCCAGCGAAAGCCAGCGGCTTTTAGCAATGGAAGAAGAACTGCAAAAAGTGGTTATCGGTCAAAACGAAGCGGTATCGTCCATATCCCGCTCCCTGCGGCGTTCACAATCCGGCTTGAAAAACCCCAACCGCCCCATCGGTTCATTCATCTTTCTGGGACCGACCGGAGTTGGCAAGACCTTGCTGGCAAAAGCATTGGCTGAATTTATGTTCAATTCTGCCGACGCACTTATCCAGGTGGATATGTCTGAATATATGGAAAAATTCAATGTAAGCCGTCTGGTAGGTTCGCCCCCCGGCTATGTGGGTCATGGCGAGGGCGGCGAATTGACCGAGCGGGTACGCCGCCACCCCTACTCAGTGGTGCTGTTTGACGAAATAGAGAAAGCCCATCCGGATGTACTGCACATGCTTTTGCAAATTCTTGAAGAAGGCCAAATAACTGATTCGTTGGGCAGAAAGATCGACTTCCGCAATGCAGTTATAATCATGACCAGCAATGTAGGGGCTGATCTGCTGAGCAAAAGTGTATCTATGGGTTTTGGCGGCGATGATGAAAGCGTTTCAGCTAAAGAGAGCGACCGGATCATGTCGGTAGCAAAGAGATATTTCAAACCGGAATTTCTCAACCGGGTGGATGACTGCATAGTATTCCGCAAATTGGAACGCTCTGACTTGATGAACATTGTCAGGCTTGAAGTGGAAGCTGCCGCCGCACGCCTGAAAGAACGCAATATAAAACTTATTTATAAGGATGATGTTCTTAATTATCTGCTGGATAAAGGTTTTGAGCCAGAATATGGGGCCCGTCCGCTCCGGCGTGCCGTGGAGCGTTATCTGGAAGATCCGCTGTCAGAAGAATTACTGAAAGGGGATCTGGCGGACAACAGCGTTATAAATACGCTTTTCAACGGCAGTTCTCTGAAGTTTGAGCCAATGCAGGAACCCCAAGCACCGGTAAAAAAGAATCGGGATTGCAGAAAAAAGAAATCGGAATAACACTCTATGCTCTATTGCTGTGACAAATGTCAACACACTGCCGATACCATGCAGGTAAATCTTGCTGATGGTATCTGTCCGGCATGCGGTCAACGCTATAAAGGAGATTTCTCCGGCTGTACTGTGCGGGATTTCCGGGTGATCGGAGAATTGGCCCGAGGAGCTAACGGAGTAGTATATGTAGCCCAACAACCGCTTCTGCATCGGGATGTGGCACTGAAGCTTATTTTAAGCGAACACATGAGTAATCCGGAGCATTTGGAGCAGTTTTTTGCCGAAGCCCGGGCGGTGGCACGGGTCAATCACCCCAACATAGTGCAGGCCCTTGCCGCCGGGGTCGACGAAGATGGTCTTTGTTACTTTGCCATGGAATTGGTGGAAGGCGAAAATCTGGAAAAACGGCTGGATGATTTTGGGGCATTGAACTTTGCCGATGCACTGCACATAGGTGTACGCCTCTCCGAAGCATTGGCATACGCCTGGCGGCGGGTAAAGCTGGTTCATGGCGACATAAAACCAGCCAATGTGCTGATGACAGCCGCCGGTGAACCCAAACTTGCCGACCTGGGTCAGGCTCATTTCGGCGATGATATTACTGTAATAGATTCGCTGATGGCAACGCCGTTATATGTGCCGCCGGAGCTGGTGCGTGGCGAATACGAAAAAATCGGAGCAAAAACCGATATTTACAGTTTTGGAGCCATGCTTTACGAGCTTTTTGTAGGCGAGCCGCCGCTGTTTTCGCTGGATATGGACGAAGTATTGCAAATGCACCTTACAGAAAAACCGCAATCGTTGAAATCAAGATTAGGTTTTTTTGATGAACATTTATCCGATTTTGTGGATCGCATGCTGGCTAAAAATCCCGATTTACGCCCGGACAGCTGGTACGAAGTTGCCGAATTTTTAAGAAAAATCGAATTGAGAACCAAAATACAGAAATTTTAATTTTATGGAAAAATTCAATGCAGTGCTGATCGGTACCGGCAATATGGGCAAAGTACATTTGCAAAGTGCCCTTGATTCGCCATATATCAATGAGTTGTTTTTGTGTGATCTTTCTGCTGAAGTTCTGAAATCCCGCTGCCAGGAATATAACTGCCGCAGTATATCTTTTGAACAGGCATTAGCCGATGAATCAATAAAAATGGCGATCATCGCCACACCCAATTCGCTGCATGCAGAGCAAACGCTCCAATGCCTGCAAGCCCATAAGGCTGTGCTGTGCGAAAAACCTATGGGGATGACTTTGACAGAAGCTCAAAAGGTGGTCAAAGCCTCGCAGCAGCCGGGAGCTTTTCTGCAAATCGGTTTTGAGCTTCATTACTCAAATATGTATAAACAGGCTAAAGAGTGGATAGATGCCGGTTTGATCGGCGAAGTCACCCAGACCCAGTGCCGCTATTACTGCTGCGAATTCCACAAGAAAAACACATGGCGGAGCAACAGCACCGGCAGTTTCCTTATCGGCGAAAAGTTGTCGCACTATCTGGATCTGCAAAGGTGGTATATCGGGGATAATTTTGAAAGCGTCTATTCGCTTTCTGCACCCAAAACCGTACCGTACTTCAACCATCGGGATAATCACCAGATCATGGTGCGTTATCCACATGGCAAAGTAGGCGTGCTGAATTTTATAATGTTTATAGCCGAAACTTTCCACGATGACCCGCTGCAGGATATGCTGGTCAAACAATCCGACGACGGTCACGCTCTGCAGTACCATGTTTGCGGACTTGCCGGAGCAATCGAAATAGATGTATTCCGCCGGAGGGTGCGCCGCTGGGAGTTTTCTGACGGCAAAGAGAGTCTGCAAAGCAGCATCGTTGAAACAGTAAATTACGCCCCGGCAGATGATCAGACATCTTTCCACAATGTTTACGGTCAGACCCAACATGTCATCGAACTTTTTGCCCAGGGCAAAAAACCGGAAGTTACGGCACAAGATGCTTACGAAACCATGAAGCTCTGTTTTGCCGCCGAAGAATCGGAAAACAGCGGCAAGATCGTCTATGAGCATGAAATGTAATATTTTCTGATAATTTCGGGAAAATTTGATTTTTTTTCAAAAAACAGTGCAACAACTTTGCATTATACACTGTCAAATAGTACGGATCCCCCATTGGATTCCCATCCCGTAAAGCCGGTCCGGAACGGTGCAACGCCGTTTCGGACCGGTCCTTTTTAAAGAAAAAGTGGAGATTTTTGCAAAAAACATCAAAAAAAGAGCTTTAATATTTTCCTTAGAGCGATTTATGCATTATATTAATATGATTGCAATTTTAAAATATAAACCTTTTAACATACAGGAATTCAAGATGGGAAAAACAGTAAAAGTCGGGATCATCGGTTTCGGTACCGTCGGTGCCGGTGCGGCAAACAATCTGCTGAAAAATCACGATGTCATATTGGAGCGTACCAATGTGGATGTAAAATTGGTCAGGATCGCTGATAAAGATATTACCAGCGACCGGGGCGTAAAAGTGCCTGCCGAACTTCTGACCACCAGCGTAGATGAACTTATTGCTGAATCCGATATCGTTGTGGAACTTATCGGCGGCACTACCATTGCCGGTGATTTTATTCTTAAAGCTCTCAATGCCGGTAAGGCAGTGGTCACTGCCAACAAAGCGTTGCTCGCCACCCGGGGGGCTGAACTCTTTGCCGCTGCCGAAGCGAATAACTGCGACCTTTATTACGAAGCCAGCGTTGCCGGTGGTATCCCGGTGATCAAGGCTTTGCGTGAAGGTCTGGTTTCCAACAAAATCGAACGCATGTACGGCATCATGAACGGTACCTGCAACTATATTCTTACCCGTATGGAAGCCGAAGGTGCCGCCTTTGAACCGGTGCTGAAAGACGCTCAGGCTCTGGGTTACGCCGAAGCAAATCCGTCGCTGGATGTGGATGGTTTTGATACCGCCCACAAGGCAGCTATCCTTGCCGGACTTGCCTATGGCAAATGGTTCGGGCTGGATGCGGTTTCCGTGGAGGGCATCCGCAACATCACCCAGCTGGATATGACTATGGCAGGCAAACTCGGCTACCGCTTCAAACTGCTGGCTGTCATCAAGAATATCGACGGGGCTGTCCGCATTTCGGTAGCTCCCACATTGATTCCCGCCAACAGCATGCTGGGTGCTATTTCCGGCGTCTTCAACGGCGTGATGATCGAAGGCGATACCGTCGGTCAGACTCTCTTCTACGGCCGGGGTGCCGGTCGTGATGCCACTGCCAGTGCAGTAGTTGCCGACGTGGTGGATGTGGCGTTGAACATTGCCAATGGCAGTGTCCGCAGAGTTCCGGCTTTCCGGGCAGGCAGCAAAGATGTTGAATTGGTGAATACCGACGAAGTAATGAGCCGCTTCTATCTGCGTTTGACCGTTAAAGAGCAGCCCGGCGTAGTGGCTAAAGTTACCGATATACTGGCAAAAAATCAGATCAGCATTTCCAGTTTGATGCAGCCGGAAGGCAAGGCCGACGAACTGGTTCCGCTCCTGATCGTGACCTACGCCACACCTGAAAACGCCATGCAGAAAGCTATGGATGAAATCAGTAAACTCGACTTTGTTGCAGAAAAAATCAACATGTTCAGAATAGAGGATATTTAATAACGATGACCAATAAGCACACAGTAGAAAAAATCGGCGGTACTTCCATGAGCCGCTTCGGCGAGCTGATGGACAACATCCTTATCGGCAAGCGTACCGGTGCGGAACTTTACAACCGTATTTTTGTAGTTTCCGCATACGGCGGGATCACCAACCTTTTGCTGGAAGATAAAAAGACCGGTGCCCCCGGCATCTACGGGCTTTTCGCCGCCGGCAACAGCGATTGGGAATTGAAACTGGCGGAAACCCGCAACCGCATGATCGAATACAACCGCTCCTTTGAAAGCATCGGTTTGGATCAGACCATTGCCGACAACTTCGTCAATGAGCGTATGGACGGCATCCGTGACAGCTTGCGGAACATTCTCAAACTGCGTACTTACGGCCACTTCCGCCCTGAAGATTACCTGCCCGCCACCCGGGAATTTTTGAGTGCCGTAGGCGAAGCCCACAGTGCATTCAACGCTGTGGAGATCTTGCGTAAGCACAATGTGAACGCTGTTTTCATCGACCTCTCCGGCTGGAAGGAAAATGAGTCTGAAAGCATCGAAGAAAACATCATCCGTCATTTGAACGGTTTGAACTTTGCCGAATGTATGCCCATTGTTACGGGGTATGTAAAATGTGCCGGCGGCATCATGAACCGTTTTGACCGCGGTTACAGCGAAATAACTTTCAGCAAGCTGGCGGTTGTGACCAAGGCTTGTGAAGGGATCATCCACAAAGAGTTCCACCTTTCCACCGGCGACCCCAAACTTATGGGTGCCGACCGGGTGCGTACCATCGGTCAGACCAATTTCGACATTGCTGACCAGCTGGCGGATATGGCCATGGAAGCCATTCACCCCAAAGCCTCCAAAGAGATGGAACGCAACGACATCAGCATCCGGGTAAAGAACGCTTTTGATCCGGAACACCCCGGCACACTGATCAGCCGCGACTATGTATCGCCCACGCCCCGGATCGATATGATCTGCGGCCGCAACGATATTGTGGGTATTGAGATTTTCGACTCGGAAATGGTCGGTCAGAGCGGTTACGATCACCGTATTACCGAAATATTGTCCAAACACAAGATCAGCTACATTGCCAAAAACACCAACGCCAACACTATTACCCATTATGTGTCGGAAAAGAATGCTTCGCTCAAGGCTTGCATTGCTGAACTGGAAGCTGCTTTCCAGAACTCTGCACACATGAGCTTGCGTAAAGTTGCAATCATCGGCGTTATCGGCAGCAATATGAAGATTCCGGGTTTTCTGGCGAAAGCCGCAGCGGCTCTTTCCGATGCCAACATCAATGTTCTGGCATTGGATCAGTGCATGCGTCAGGTGAATATGCAGTTTATCATTGAACGGGACGACTTCCAGCAGGCACAGATCGCTCTGCACCGCAAGCTGGTGGAAAATATCGACTGATCATGAGCGAATACCTTGCCAAGTACATAGCCCGCTGCGGGGCTGCCCCGCGGCGTAAAGCAGCAGACTTGGTCAAAGCCGGTTCAGTCAAAGTAAACGGCCGGGTCATTACTGACCCGGCTTTTTCTGTGGAAACATCTGACAAGGTGGAGCTCAATGGCAAAGCCTTGCAGCCGCCTGCCGAAAACATCTATATAATGCTCAATAAGCCCCGGGGATACACCACCAGCCACGCCGATAAACATGCCGAACATCTGGCAATAGAGTTGATCGACTGCCCCGAAGCCCAAAGGCTGATCCCGGCAGGCAGATTGGATAAAGATAGCGAGGGATTGCTCATATTTTCCAACGACGGAAATTTTATACAGAAAATCACCCACCCCCGCTATAATGTGACCAAGCAATATAAGGTAACAGCTTCCAGAGAACTGGACGAAAAGAACCGCAAAAAAATGGTTGCCGGTATAATGGATGAAGGCGAACAGCTTAAAGCGTTGAAAGTTACGCCAGTACCCGACGAAAAATCCTGTTATTATATTGAGCTTAATGAAGGCAAAAAGCGGGAGATACGCCGTATGCTGAAAGCCTGTGGAGCTGCCACATTGCGTTTGCAGCGTATAGCCATGGGCAGTGTCAAGCTCAACAGTCTTGCAGTGGGCAAGTGGCGGAAACTCACTGCAGAAGAAGTAGCTTCACTCCTTGCCGCCGCTGAAAAAATCAACTGAAAAACGCCACATACGCCATGTGACAGACGATTCCGATGATGGCTCCGGCTATAAGCGACCCCGCTGTTAAAAGCACCCGGCGGATGATCCGGTGACGGCGGCGGCGGCGTTCCCGCCTGATTACTTCGGTATCTGATATAGAAAGTACCCCCGGATTGATGATAACGCTTTTTCCCAGCGGAATGGGTACTTTCATAATATTGCCGCAAGATTTGCAATGCACCGAAGCCCCGGCAAATTTTTCGTCGATCTCATAATGCTGATTGCAGTGCAGACATTGAAATTTCATAACCGCCTCCTTGTAAAATTTATCGCCGGGGCCCCATTGCCGGTTTAACAGTGACCACCCGGTTGGCGGCAAGGCGTTTTACCGACAGACGCACTTCATTTTTTCCGGAAATGGCTTTTTTGAAATCTTCCACATTATGTATCACCTGATCGTCCACTGCGGTAACGATCTCAAAAGGCCGCAATCCGGCAACCGAAGCGGGGCGTCCGGCAAAGACTTCCGAAACTATCACACCGGGGGTATTTTTTGCCATGCGGAAATAGCGGCGGACTTCAAAAGTCATATCTTTAACTTCCAAGCCCAATGCTCCGGAGCGGTATGCCGGAGCGATTTCAAAGTAAGTTGGGGCATTGGCAACAGTCAACTCTTTGCTCACTACCTTGCCCCGCATAATAGCTATGAGGGTGATTTTTTCGCCGATACCGATGTTGGAAAGCTGGCGGGCAAGAGGATTTTTCACCCCTTTCCACGGTTCAGGTATTTCGCTGAAATACATTTCCGGTATATTGTCCAGATTTTTCCATGGAAACTGCCGCTCCTGGGCAAGAGCAAAATTCTTACCGGTAAGCCGGATCGGGGCTCCGCCGTCGGGGACGATGATCTTCAAAAGTATATCACCGGCTTTCAGACCGATTTTTTCAGCGGTACTGCCGGGATAAACATAACTGATAAGCAAGCCTTCTCTGCCGCCCTGAGTAGGGTGTTCAAGATTGACCGCCCGCACCAGCTCCCGGTTCAATATCTGATACTCCACTCCCAGAAAACCAACTGCTTCCGGCGGATTGCACAATGCCTGAAAAGGCACCAGCTCCCGGGGATCAGCCAACATTTTTGCCACCGTAACAATATCTGTAAATGGTGCAATACGGTTATAGTTGAATGCCCGGACAGAAATGTTTATTCCCAGCAAATCACCATTTAGATTAAACAGCAGATCCGGCACCCCTTTTTTCAGAGTGGAACCGCCAACAGTGTTGTGAAATCCCCGGATAGCAGCAACCAATATATCGCTTAAAACTGTGATTTTCAGCTCTTTGGGGTAAATACCGATTTCTGCACTCCAGACGATTTCGCCCAAATTGCCGGTCAACGGGGCAATATGCTGCGAAATAAGCGGTATATCAAGTTTCGTGTTTTTAACAGGCAGCAGCACCATACCGCCAAATTTCTTCATTACACCGGCAATGCGGCACTCCACATCGCCCAAACTTGTATGCACCACAACCTTTTCGATCAGAGCGTGCTGCTGGGGCGTGGTCAGCATGGGCATAAAGAGAGTGTTGCCCGGCAGCATAAAAGCGTAACTGTTAAGCTCCCGCTCCGGCACGATGTTCATGATCTTCTCCCGGCGGGAGAGAGTCCACTCTTTCATGTAAACTGTTACGGGGCACAGAGCTTTTTTCAAATGTTTTTCCAGATTCTGCTGCATGGCAAAATACTTTTCAATATCAATAGCGTGCCACTTGGTATGATTCAAATGCCAGCTGATATTTTCCAAAGCTTCGTTATTGTTCAAAAGCAGTGCAACCGCCTTACCTTGAGCGTTGAGGATCAGCGAATTACCCGGAACATCTTTAGATAAACGGTTACTTTCCATAAGCACTTCGCTGCCGTCGGGCGAAAAGCTCCGGATACGGCTCATCCAATGCCCCAATTCCCGGATACGGCTGTAACTGAAAAGTTTTTCGCCTTTTTTGTATGGAGCAAAAGCAAGCGGCACCGCCCCGGCGAGTGGCTTGGCGGTCTTGAGTTTGAGTGCCCCCTGATCGGGATAGATCGCCGTAACCTTTGCCGGGATTCTTTTGCCGTTGAAAATCACATTTATATCCTTGATCCCGGCAACTTCTATAAGCATGGCAGGTATCAGCAACTCATCACTTTTGACAATATAGCCGGTTACCAGCAGCTCCTGATGGTTGGCAAGCAAAGTTGAAAGATTACTGTCGTGAAAAGTCGAACATGCCCCGCAATAGATCCCCACTGAAGACGGCACTTCGCCCCTTTTATCGTATTGAAGAGTAAACGCCACATCGGCAATGCTGTTTTTGTAACTTTTAACAACTCCGGCAAGCTCCAGAGCAAAAATGCTGTTGCCAATCAAAAATATGCTGATAAAAATTACAGCTGTAAAAAATCTTTTCATATTCATAAAACCTCATCGTTACGCTTGTTAAAATAGATTGCCAGCTGCAAAGTTATGCCGTTACGCATGATCGTCATGCGGCTGCGGCGGAAGCTTTCGGCAGTTTGTTCAGCTTGTTTATACGCTTCGAGCAAATCCGCCAGTGACTTGACAGCTTTGCCGTTGATTTGCAGAATTATATCGCCCTTGTAAAGCCCGCCACGGGCGGCAGGGCTGAAACTTTCCACGCCGTAAACAAAGACCCCTTCCGGCTGATAAAAGTGCAGTTCCGGTGTATCAAAACGGTTGATGGCTTTGGCACTGAATCCCCAGCCCCGGCAGGCGACTTCATCGCCCTCTACTTTGCCTTTTTCGGCGGCGGCACACTTTAACTGCATAGTTTTGCCCTCCCGCCGGATGGTAAACTCCAGAACTTTGCCGAACTCGGTCAACCCCAGCAGCCGGTAAATGGCAGGCAGCTCTTCGGCTGTAACTGCGGTGACTGCCTTGCCGTCGATATGGGTCAAAAGGTCGTTGACTTCAAATCCGGCTTTATGAGCGGGACTCCCCGGTTCGGTGCCGGAGATCACCACCCCGTTGGAGTAGGGCATATAGATATTGCGTTCAAAATCCCTAAGCACCTGCAAACGGAACCCGAACCACGCCCAGTTTGCCTTATGATATTTGCGGAAACGCTCCAGCATTATTTCCACTGTGCTTGAAGGTATGGTAAAAGCCAAAGCTCCGGCAGCAAACATACCCAATGTATTTATCCCCACGATCTCGCCGGAAGTATTGATCAAAGGCCCGCCGGAGTTGCCCGGGGAGATCGCCGCATCGGTCTGATACCACAAACTGTATAAACTGTGTCCGGCAAGATAGCGGTTGGCACAAGAGATTATGCCGATGGAAACCGAACGGTTCAACCCCCACGGTGCCCCCAACGCCATTACAAAATCGCCCTCTTCAACAGCTTTACATGTAAATTTGGCGTAAGGCAAAGCCGGTGTATCAGCAGGCAGTTTGAGTTTGAGCAGTGCTAAATCGGTATCTTTATCGCAGCCGATAAGTTCAGCCTCAAACGCCCGGCCGTCGTTGAGCAGGCAGCGGATGGATTTGGCTTTGTCTATTACATGATTATTGGTAACTATTTCGCCATCGGGCGAGATCAAAACCCCGCTGCCGCTGGAAGACGCTGTGCTGCTGCGGCCGCTGTCCATAGTTGACTGCACCACTTTTATATAGACCAGAGCGGGGAAGACTTTGCCTGAAGCTGATTTTACAGTATCCTGAAAAATCCCATCACAGCTGCCAGAATTTACGCAGCCGTTAAGCAGAATTACAAACAAGGTCAATACTGAATAAAAAAACATTTTCCGGATCATACTCACCAACTCCATTGCTCTGACACTATATAGAAACTTCTTCCGGCAGCGGTGTTCCCTCCAACGCCGGACATAAATCCTTGAAACGGCAGCTGCAGCAATTATCCCACCGGACATAATGCCACTTACCGCACCTGGCACTCTCATTCTGCATAACCAGATAATCACGCCACATGGCTGCTTCTCCGGCAAGGCTGCGGAAGATCACAGAAAAATCCTCTTCATTCAAATCCTCGCCGGATAAATACTCCAGCTTCACCGGATCAAAAAAATTCACCTTGACCGCCGCCGGAGCTATCTGCATAAACCTTCTGACATAAACTTTATACAACACCACCTGCCGGGCAATTTCCTGCGGCATGGTGTAACAATTCATATCCAATATCTGCAAAGTATTGTTCTCTTTCCAGACCAGATCCGGCACAGTGGCAAAATTCAACCCGCCCAGCTGCCACTGCCACAGAGTTTCTTCGTGCCGGAAATCCAACACCGGAGTTTTCAATAGCCGCAAATAAATATCTCCGGCAGTAAAACAACTGCAAATATTGTTCAGCTCCAACTGAGCTTTATTATAAAAGTATTCGGCTGAATATATCTTTTCGTTCAGCTCCCACACGCTGTTCACGATCTTTGGGTCGCTCCGGAACGCCCCCTGCTCCAGCAAATTGAATTTGTACTCAAACGAGCGTTTCAGCCAATATTCCAGCGTCTTCTTGCGGAAGTCCGTTCCGGGCCGGAAAAACTTCCGCAAACTCTCCCGGAAAAGAGCGATCACCCAGCTTTTAGCATGCATACAATGTTTGGCAGCATAGATTTTATACTGCCAATCACTGCTGCAAGCCGCATAGCCATCCCGACCGGGCACATGATACAAATAATACCCCACCGGGCAGAAACTGAACCGTTTCCGCCGGGCAAGAGAACTGTGCAACGCTTTCCAGTCGGGAGCTTCAAATTCTATCATCAAAGTTTGACTTCAAGATCTTCTCGCATTTTCATAACACGCTCAACAGCTTTTTCCACATTTTCGTCCCGGGCAAGCAGAACGCCCATGCGGCGGTGCCCGCCGGTTTCCGGTTTACCGAATATACGCATGGCTGTATTGGGTTCAGCCAGAACTTTGTTGAGATTGTCGAACTTGACTTCGTGGCTGTAACCTTCAACAACGATGGCTTTAGATGCCGATGCTCCGTGGAAAGCGATGTTGGGGATCGGCACGCCCAGAATGGCACGGGCATGCAGAGCAAATTCCGAAAGATCCTGGGAAATCAGTGTGACCATCCCGGTATCGTGGGGGCGGGGAGATACTTCACTGAAAATAACTTCGTCGCCCTTGACAAACAGTTCCACGCCAAAGATACCTCTGCCGCCCAACGCCGCAGTGATCGCACCGGCGATTTTTTGAGCGTCGGCAAGAGCTTTTTCGCTCATAGCCTGGGGCTGCCAGGATTCCTGATAGTCGCCGCTGACCTGATGGTGCCCAATAGGTTCAAGGAAACTGGTGCCATCCACATGGCGGACGGTCAAAAGAGTTATTTCGTAGTCAAAGTCCACAAAACCTTCCACGATCACCCGTCCGGCACCGGCACGCCCGCCGGTTTGGGAGAGATCCCAGGCTTTATCAATATCTTCAGCACAGCGGATGGTGCTCTGCCCGTGACCGGAGGAACTCATGATCGGCTTGACCACACAAGGTATACCGATGGTCTGCACAGCTTCTTTGAATTCGCCGTAGGTGGAGGCAAAGCGGTAGGGGGAAGTCTTGAGCTTCAGCTCTTCTGCCGCCAACCGGCGGATGCCTTCCCGGTTCATGGTCAGATTGGTCGCTCTTGCAGTGGGTATGACCGTAAAGCCTTCCTGTTCCACTTCCAGAAGTACATTAGTGGCAATGGCTTCCACTTCCGGCACGATGTAATGGGGCTGTTCGCGTTTGATCAGAGTACGCAGAGCATTTTCGTCCAGCATGTTTATAACATGAAAACGGTGTGCCACTTGCATAGCCGGAGCGTTGGCGTAACGGTCAACAGCAATAACTTCCGCCCCCAGCCGCATAAGTTCAATAGCCACTTCCTTACCCAGTTCGCCGGAGCCAAGCAGCATTACTTTGGTGGCACTGGGACTTAACGGTGTTCCGATCACAGTCATAAGAAAAACCTTTCCCTTTCCTTTGTGGTTTTATGTTACAATTTTTTTATACAAATATCGTTAAATAACTTTTCAGCCGTGGAGCGGTCATACTCGCCGCACTTCATGCTCAAGCAGTTGGCAGATGCGGCGGCTATACCGTAAGCAAACGCTGTTTCCGCCGGAGTTCCGGCAAGGTATTCACTTAAAAACACTGCCGACACTGTATCGCCGGAGCCAACCGGATTGACCACCTCTTTTATTGCCGGCACATTGAGTTCAAAAAATCCATTCCGGCTGCCGAGATACGCTTTTTCGGCTCCGTCAGTAATAGCTATGCAAGTTAATGGATAGGCGTTCAAAAGCATTTTTACAGCTTCAACAACATTATCCACGCCGCTTAAAGTTTGCACCTCTTCGGCGTTGATTTTCAGCAGAGCATTTATGCCTGCCGCCAGCACATCGGCAATATTTTTATAAGAATCTATCAAAACCGTTTTGCCCTGTTGAACAAATGCTTCAACGCATTTCACATAAAAATCCGCACTCATGCCCGAAGGCAGCTGACCGCACAATGCCCCGCCATCAACTTGCAATGCGGCAGTTTTTATATACTCCAATGCCGCCGATTCCGCCTCTCTGCCCGGAGCTTGCGACGGCTCAATGATTTCCGTCATTGCCCCATCAGCCAAACTCAAAAGCGTAGTGCAGCAGCGGGTGGGCACTGCGGCAGGAAAAGTTTTGCAATCCAAATTTTCCTTTGCCAGATCGTCAAGCAACAGTTTACCGTTGTCGCCACCGGCAAACTGTACGACTTCGGCTTGAGCTGCCCCCCAGCAATTACATGCCCGGACAAAGTTTATACCTTTGCCGGAAGCAAACGCCCACATCCGTTCAGCCCGGTTCACGGCGTTGTAACGCATAGAAGCAAACTGCAAAACTTTCTGCCACGCCGGATTGGCTCCAACGGCGATGATTTTCTTTTTCTCTGCCATAATGTACCTGTTTCAAAGCATTTCCGTTAATAATGCAGTCAATTCTTCGTCGGAAAAATCTCTGGGGTTGGCACGCATACTGCCGGAGCGGCTGTTTTTGACCACCCATTCCAGATCGCTTTCCTGTAAACCGTGGTTGGAGAGTTTGCGGTCGATATTGAACTTTTCCAGCAAATATTCCGTATGTTCAATAAAATCAAAACCGTTGGCAAATCCGCAATAGTTCGCCAACTCTTCCAGCTCATAAAAACAGCCGGGGAAATTCATCTTCAGCACCTGCGGCAGCAATATACCGCAAATCAGACCGTGGGGTTTATGGGTAACTGCCCCCACCGGGTGTGCCAAACCATGCACTGCCCCCAGACCGCTGACCGCAAAAGCCATAGCTCCCAGCATGGTGCCTTCGCTCATGTCGCTGCGGGCAGCCAGATCGTTACCGTCGGCAACGGCCTGCTCTATGGAATTAACTATCAGCCTGACCCCTTGCATTGCCCATGCCCGGGTAGCGTTGTTGGCATTTTTGGAGATAAAACTTTCAATGCCTTGCGTAAGAGCATCCAGCCCGCTGGCAGCTGTTACATCAGCAGGACAATTCCGGCACAACACCGGATCGACCAACGCCAAAGCCGGCAAGATCGAGCCCCCACGGATGGATTGTTTGATATTGCTCTCATTATCGGTAAAGACCCCATTGGGTGTAACTTCCGCCCCCGTTCCGGCGGTGGTGGGCAGTGCCGCCATAAAAACGCCCCGCTCCGGCATACTCTGACGATTGAAAAAAAACTCTGCTGTGGGGACAGTGGAATTTCCGGCTGCCGCCACAACTTTGCCCACATCCAAAGCACTGCCGCCGCCCACAGCGACTACCGCTTGAGCATTGAATTTGCGGAAAAGCTCCCGAACTTCGTCAACTTGCCGGATCGTGGGTTCCGGCTCCACATTGCAGAAAAGTTCCACCTCTCTGGGAGCCAGCAGTTGGGTAATACGGTCAAGTACGCCATTAGTTTTGGCACTTCTGCCAGATACAATCAGTGTACGCACCTTTTCCGGCACCAGACTGCCCAGTTTTTCCAGCGAATTTATGCCGAAAACCACTTTTTCAGGTATAGTAAATTTATACATCGCTATTTCCTTCATATCTGCCCACTTTGAATCCGAAATCATGCACTGCCGGATCGTGTTCAGCTAATTTTTCCAACAACGCTTTGGCGGCGGCGAACTCTGCCGAACGGCGGGAACCGCCCTGCCCGGAACACTTGTTATCGCCGATTTCCGCACTTACGGTGTAAACCGGATTGTGTTCAGGGCCTTCCACATTTAAAACCGCATATACCGGCGTATGCCCGAATTTATGTTGAGTATATTCCTGCAAAGTGCCTTTGGGGTTCAAACCCGACAAAAGCCGGTGGGGTGCCGGAAATTTGCTCTTGACCAGATCAAGAATAAATTTGCGGGCAAACTCCATACCGCCATCCAGATAACACGCCCCCAACACTGCCTCAAACAAATCGCACAACGAAGAATCCCGGTCAGCCCCGCCTGATGCGGCTTCGCCCCGGCCGATAAACATATAACGCCCCAGCTCAAGCTCCCGGGCAAGTTTGGCGATCGCCTCCTGCTGGGCAAGAGCGGAACGCATCTTGGTCATCACGCCTTCATCAGCTTCCGGGTAGACTGCATACAAATATTCAGTGAGAATGATCTCCAGCACCGCATCGCCCAGAAATTCCAACCGCTGATTGTCGTAGGCAAGTTTGTTTTCCACAGCGTAAGAACGGTGGGTCAATGCTTCTTTGAGCAAATGGGGTTCACGGAAGGTCAATCCCAGCAACTTCTTGAGTTTTTCTATATCTTCGGGCATAATAAAATCAATACTCGTGGTCAATGTTCCACTTATCTGTGGCATATTTGGCTCTTGCCAGCGTTTCGGCTTCGTCGATCACGCTCTGCGGCGGCTGCCATCTGGTAAATTTTATGTTGAATTTAAGTTCAAGGCTCTGGAGCAATTCATCACGCAGTTTTTCCCAGCTGCCCCCGGCGGCTTCCAGCTTGATGCTCCCCTGATGCAAGATACCCATGCGGGTTCGGCGTTGGGCAGCCCCGGCATACTTGCTGCCGGAAGGAGCCACCAGATCAAAGCGGCTGGGCGAAACAAAACACTGCATGGTGGCACGGTCAACATGATCGGTACCGTGGCTTTCCAGAACTGCTTCCACGCCATCTTCGGTCATTTTCATAAGCAGTGCTTCGTGGAAAACCTTGTAGCTCTCCATGCGGTCAAGCTGCATAATTTTGTGTTCCGGCGGCACGACTACGGTGTAAGTCAAGTCCACATCGTGGTAAACCACGCCGCCGCCGGTGGGGCGTCGTACCAATGTATATTTATCTGCCAATTCCACCGGGCAGAGCTGGGCACTGCCGAACGATACCGACGGCCGATCCCACCGGTAGACCCGCACCAGCACCTGATCATTCTGCAAGGCAGAATTGCTCAACAGCACTTCGTCCATTGCCATATTAAAGTAGGGATCGTGTACTGAATCATCCCAATAAAGCCATTTTTCTTCAGTCATTGCGTGTCCTGTGTTTCATATCATCGGCAAAAAACTTTTCCATCCGCCGGTGAAAATCCTGATTTCTGCTCAAATCCCCGCCGCCATGTTCTGCATAGCTCTGCAAGAAAAGTTTGCGGTTTTCCATTTCATCGGCATTTTCATAAAATCCCAGATTGTAAGACATTATAAAATATGCCGACGCCACCCTTGCCAGTTCTCTGCACCTTATATTTTCCGGAACTCCGGCTGCATATTTCTTACACCCATCCAGATCGAACACCCCCAACTGGAACTTGCCTTCGCCGTCTTTGACTGTCAGAACATTGGTGATTTTAAAATCCCCATGCTCAATACCGTTGTTGTGCAATTTACAGGCAAGGCGGCACAATTCGCTGATAAATTTTTCGTTGCTGCCGAAAAATTCCAGCAAAGGCACCATATTTCCGGCAACCGTTATCCTGCCGGGGAAACACTCGGTTATGAGGTAACTTGTTCCCGGCAGCTGGTATGGGCAAGTATCCAACGCCATATATACTTTGGGTGTCAGCACGCCGATTTTTTCCAGCTCTTGAGCCATAAGGTAGTTTCTTCTGGCTCGGGAAATGGAGCCGATACGCCGGAGTTGAGCAAACAAATCATCTGCATTGCTGCGTTTGATAAAGTAATCAACATTGTTCAAACGGAAAATCCCGGCCGCAGTTGACCGGGAATTTTTCACGATTTTACTTCGCTGCAGCAAGTTCTCGGCATCCATAAAACTTGCCTGCAAAGATTTTTCAATGTCTTCAGCAAAGGCGTAGCTCTTGAACCGGGTCTTCCACAAAGGGTTTGCCGGAATCTTTTTTACAATATTTTCAGAGTCTACGCCTTGCATAAGCAATAGTCAGCTCAAAGGTTGTCGATGACCAGCTGACCGACTTCGGTGGTGCTGTAACCCATCTTGCCGGCTGCCATGCTTTCGAGCTTGTTGCCGGTAACGAAAGCCACCGACTTTTCGATTGCCGCAGCGGCTTCTTTTTCGCCGATGAAGTCCAACAGCATAGCTCCGGCACAAACCGCTGCCAGCGGGTTGATGATGTTCATACCGGTATATTTGGGTGCAGAGCCGCCGATAGGTTCAAACATACTCACGCCGCCTTCAGTGGGGTTGAGGTTACCACCGGCAGCAATCCCCATACCGCCCTGGGTCATGGCACCCAGGTCAGTGATGATGTCGCCAAAGATGTTGTTGGTCACGATAACATCGAACCATTCGGGGTTCTTGACCATCCACATAGTAGTAGCGTCCACATGGCAGTAAGCGGTTTTGACTTCGGGAAATTCTTCAGCAACTTTGTAGAAGACCCGTTCCCACAGATCAAACACATAGGTCAGAACATTGGATTTGCCGCACAAAGTCAGCTGGGCAGTCTTACCGGCAGCGATATCTTCTCCAGAGAGTCCGCGCCACGGATTTTCTTTGCTGTGGCGTTTTCTGGCAAGTTCAAAAGCGTAACGCACGCAGCGTTCCACCTGATGATAGTTGTAAACTTCGCTCTGGCAAGCTACTTCGTGTTCGGTACCCTTCATGGAAACGCCGCCGATACCAGTGTAGATACCGCCGGTATTTTCACGCACCACCACATAGTCGATATCTTCGGGCTTCTTGTTGGCAAGGGGAGTTTCCACGCCGGGGAAGAGCTTGATGGGCCGCAAGTTGATGTACTGGTCAAGCTCAAAACGCAGCTTGAGCAAAATGCCCTTTTCCAGAATACCGGGTTTGACTTTGGGGTGACCGATGGCACCGAGAAATACGGCATCGAATTTCTTGAGCTGATCCACCGCATCTTCGGGCAGGATCTCGCCGGTGGCAAGATAGTGTTCGCCGCCCCAGTTAAAGGTGGTTTCGCTGAAAGTAAAGCCGAATTTCTGTGCCGCAGCACGCATAACTTTCAAACCTTCGGCTACGACCTCCGGACCGGTACCGTCACCGGGCAGAACTGCGATCTTGTAATTTCTGGACATAATAAAAACTCCTTTTGTCTTTTATTTTAAAAAGAAAACGATCTTGAGTGTTAATTTACACCTCAAAGTATTTTTTTCAAGGGAGCAAATCAAAAAAGTTGGCGTAATTCTTTAACTTTTTCAACAATATTCTCTGCTTGAGTGATTTCTGTGACCATTGCTATACGCTTTGCCCCGGCTTTCCGCAGTTCCGGAATAGAGTGTGCCTTGATGCCGCCCATTACCGTAAAGGGGCAATTTATCACAGCCGATATCTCCGGGATCGCCCCCACACCCAACGCTCCGCAGGGCACGCTTTTGGTTTGCGTGGCATAAATAGGACCGATATTCAAATAATCGCACCCTTCTTTACATGCCTGCAATGCTTCGGGTATATTGTGGGTGCTTGCTCCCACGATCAGCTCCGGAGCAATGGCTTTGGCGGCGGCTATGGCAAGATCGTCCTGCCCCAGATGCACGCCATCGGCCCCGCACGCCATTGCTATATCCAGGCGGTCGTCCACCAGAAAGATCATACCGTATTTATCGGCGATCTTCCGGACCTCCAGACCCAGCAGATAAAGCTCTTTGTCAGAACAGTGTTTTTCACGCAACTGAAAAATTTTTGCACCGCCCTGCCCCACCTGCTCTATAACCTCCAGCACGCTGCGGCCATTGCAAAATTCACTGGATATCACCGGATAAATATCCACCAGATCAGTAAAAACTTCCATGCGTTCAGCAAGATTTTTGAAACTCATTGACTTATCTCCTTAATTTATTTACCACTCAACACTTCCAGTATACCGGGAGCATTTCGGGCTTGTTTATGATTTATCTTTTTACTCAATATGCGTCGGGTATTTTCCAGATAACCTCCGGCACCGGCGGCGGCGTATGATGAAAGAGCAAGTGTGTAAGAGTTTTGGGATTTTTCAAGAGTAACGGAACGGACCCGACTGCGTACCATATTTACCTGAAAACCCTTTTTTGCCAGATATTGCTTGCGTTTGCGTAAAAATTTACTGTATTCAGCAGCGATCACCTTGAATTCTCCGGCAGAAACCGTTACCGTGATAATGGGGTCAAAGTAAGGAAAAACCTCGTAATAATCGCCCTGCGTGGGAGCTGTTTTCTGCAATAAACTTTGTAATTTTGCCGGACTGCTTACGGCGTAAAGTGCCAGATCGGTATTGAATTTTTCCGCAATTTTTTCTGCCGGATAATCAAGAGTTTTTCCCACGATCGCCGGAGCGGCTTCCAACTCTTCCGGAGTATTTTCCCGGTATTGGGGCAGCGGCAGCAGCGAACTCTTTATTTGCTTTACTCTCTTAAGTTTGCGATCAAAAAATATATTGACTTTTACCAACGCTTTACCATGGGCAGGCGGCTGAACATACCAGCTGTTCCCCACGGTTGAACCGGCGTCCGGCTGATGAGTGTGGGCTCCGATGACCAGATCTGTTTCGGGAACATATTTCACCAGATCGTAAGTATTTTCTCCCCCGCCATATTTTCCGGCATGGCGTACCAGAACTATCACATCAGCTTTTGCTGCCAGAGCCCGGTTGACGCTCCGGCGTAAAACCGCTGCTCCCGGCAGAGTCCGGAAGCGGGTTTCCTCCAAGGGGAAAGCGTATTGCATATTTTTCAGCATAAGCCCGATAAAAGCTACTTTTACGCCCGACATTTCCACGATCAGATGATCTTTGAAGCTCCCGTCAAGCTCCGGGGCGTAAAGATTTGCCGCTAAAACTGTTCCGGGAAAATCACGGATAATGTTTTTGAAGGCTTCGAACCCGAATTCCAGCTCGTGATTGCCGGGTACAAAAATCGTACAGTTCGCCCGGTAAAGTTCCGGCAATATACCCATACCCCGGGAGCGTAAAATTTTTAAGGAACCTTGGGCACAATCCCCCGCATCAACATAAATCGTCCGCCCGGGAGCCTGCTGAAAAATACTTTTCACTGCCGGGGCGACCGCTTTGCGGATCTGTTCAGGATTGCCGTGCAGATCTGCCGATGCTAAAATCGTCAGTTCCACCGTATTGCCGCCGGCAGTCAGGGTAAAACCGGCAAACAGCACAACTCTAAAGAGATGTGCCAAGCCTTTGAAAAAGCTCTCCAATGCAGTTTGGGTGCCGAAAAACATAAAAAATCCCGAAAAAAAATGCTTTTAAACTTGATTATTTTAAAATATAAGCCATATTATAAAGACATACAACTTGTAAAAATGAATTTTTTCAAATTTTTAACCATATAACGATCGAGGTGCAACAATGTCACAGCATGCAAGTCTCCGCGTTGGCGGCAAGATCCGCAAAAAACGCAATGTGATGAAGCGTTTTGAACGGCTCAATATTCTCCGTGCCGAAGGCCGGATCGCCGAAGACAAAGTCTACGGTCTGCCCAAGACCAAGCCGATCAACTGATCTGGACAATGCTTCACAAGCAACGGCGGAGAAGCGGTTAATGCCGCATCTTCGCCGTTTTTGTTTTTTTTTGCGAGGTAAAAAATGATTTCATCACATCCCCAGTGGGATCTGGATAAACTTACAGAACTTTTCAAGCTAACTGGCAAGATAGCTTTGGATCACTTTGAAGCCCCACCGGCGGAATTGAAAAGCGACGCCACTGTTGTAACCATTGCCGACAAGACCATTGAACAGCTCTTTGCCGCAACTTTGGATGATCCGGCAAATGACAGTTACATGATCGGCGAAGAAACTATCGGAAAATACCCCGCAAGCTATGTTGAAAAAGCATTAAAAAGTCCCTGCTGCTGGGTGCTTGACCCCATTGACGGCACGGCACCTTATTCGTCACACATGGATTTTTGGGGTATCTCGCTGGGTTTGATGCAAGAGGGCAAACTCGTGGAAGGGGCAGTCTATCTGCCACGCTTTGACAAACTTATTGCCACATGTAAAGATAAAATAGTTTGGAAGCAGCTGCAAACCCCTGCCGACTGGGCAGAGTTTGAATTGAAAAGCCATCCGCTGGGCATTGCCGGACATATTTCGCTGGGGCAAATGCCCACCCGCAAATGGGGTTTTGACGGCAAGAACACTCTTTTTTCCATCTGCAGCTGCGTGGGCTCATTGTATTTGCTCCTTACCGGCAAAGTCACAGCTTACTGCGGCGACTTCAAACTCTGGGATATAGCCGGGATGCTGCCGATCCTGGAACGGGCAAAGTTTGTTATATTGAGTACCGGAGAAAATAACCCGCCCCTCTCCGGCGATTTGCAGGACAATATGTTTGAATTGCAAAACCCGGAACGGATGTGGAAGGTCAAAAACCCGGTGATCGCCGCCGGAAATAGAGCGACGGCATTGGAGCTACTGGAAAAATTTTATTTCATTGAACCACCTGCAAAGGAAAAAAAATGAGTTTGCGACGCAAAAACCGTTTTACCGCTGAAGGCGTATATTTAGTAAGTCTGGGCTGTCCGAAAAATCTGGTGGACAGCGAAGTCATGGCAGGAATTCTGCTGACCAACGGTATAATGCTTAACTTTGATAAAAATTCAGCCGAATATTACCTCATAAACACCTGTGCCTTTCTGCCGGGTGCCCGCAGTGAGTGCGAAAGTGCCATCCTTGAGGGTATCCGCTGGAAAAACCACGCTCCGCAGGTGCGGAAACTTATTGTAGCCGGTTGCCTTATCCAGCAGGACAAAGAAAATATCATCCGCAGCAAATACCCCGAAGTCGATGCCTGGAGCGGCGTAGACGGCGTAGGCGATATATTCAAGACCTTCCAGTCGGCAAAAGCCGGTTACACCACTGGCGATGCTGCTGAACCTGTATATTTATATAATGAAACCACGCCCCGCTTGCAGCTGACTTTGCCCCATGTAGCGTATTTGAAGATCGCCGACGGGTGCAACAACCGCTGTGCCTATTGCAGTATACCGCTGATACGGGGTTCCATGCGGAGCCGCTCCATAGAGTCGGTGCTTACCGAAGCAAGGAACCTCATTGCCAATAATGTTAAAGAGTTGATCGTTATCGCCCAGGATGTTACAGCATACGGAGCTGACCGCGACGACGGAGCAACGCTGGCAAAACTGCTGCACGAAATGGATAAACTGGAAGGGGATTTTGCCATCCGTTTGCTTTACACTCATCCGGCACACTACACCGATGATTTTTTTGCCGAATACGCAGTAAACAAACATATTCTTTCTTATCTGGATATACCCTTGCAGCATATCAACAGCGATATACTTTTGAAAATGGGCCGCAAAACCGACCGCAAAACCATTGAAGATGTGCTGACAAAAATCCGCACTGCCCGGCCGGAAACAGCCATCCGCACCACCTTTATCACCGGGTTGCCCGGAGAAACTGAAGCAGAATTTGCCGAACTTATGGAGTTTGTGCAAACTCAAAAATTTGCCCGGCTTGGCGTATTCAGCTACTCGCCGGAACCGGGGACTTCGGCAGCCGGACGCCCCGACCGGGTGGAAAGCAGTGTTGCCGAAGAGCGGGCAGCAAAAATCATGGCACTGCAGGAGAAGATCGCACTTGAACACAATCGCTCACTGGTGGGCAAAACTGTAAAAGTCATCTGCGACGAAGCCGAAGGCAGAAACGGTGCAGGCAGAACCTTTGCCGACGCTCCCGACATTGATAACATAGTCTACTTTACGGGTAACAAGCGGCTGAAAACCGGAGAAATCTATGAGGTTTTGATTACTGAAGCAGAAACATTTGATTTATACGGCAAGTTGTGCTAAATTAATGTACCGCAATATATAAATTCAGTAACAGGGAACAGAAAAATGCCTTTGAATTTACCAAATATTCTGACCGTAGGTCGAATAATCCTGATTTTTATAGCCCTGGTTTTGGCTACCCACTCCGGGATCCCCGGCGGGGTCAAAGTCAAATCCGACGATGTGGAAATGATTCTGCGTTATATAGCTTTTTCGCTGGCAGTGATCGCCGCCGTTACCGACCTTGCCGATGGCTACCTTGCCCGCAAGTGGAATCAGGTAACAGATTTCGGAGCCTTGATGGATCCGCTGGCGGATAAGATATTTGTTACGACTATCATGCTTATACTTGTGGAGTTTCAGCTCCTTGCGGCATGGGTGGCAGCTGTGGTCATCTGCCGGGAGTTTATGGTAACGGGTTTGCGGCTGCTGGCAACCAAAACCGGCAAAGTCATCAGTGCCGATAAGTTCGGCAAGCTGAAAACCTTCCTGCAAATGGTAATGCTCTTTATCGGCTGCCTGATCTGGATACATGTGCTTGATCTGGATACAGTTATTTGCGGAGCCGTAAAACTCCGGCATATCTGGAGCGTCTTTTTGTGGGCAATAGTGATCGTGACCGTCGGTTCGGGGCTGAATTACTTTATCAAAAACCGCGACTTGATCGCCCCCGAAAAATGACCGTAAGCCAAGTTTGCCCCACGGAGGATTTTCACACCCACCTTGACCGGCAGCAGCCTTTGAGCGTATCCAAGGATGTGGTGCGGATAATTTCTGTACCGCTTTCTGAAGCAGCTCTGGAACTGCCGGAAAATTGCTTTGCCACGCTGGAGCTCCACCCGTGGCAGGGCGAACCGTGGAGCGAAGTTTTTGCCCGGACTGCTGAAAAGAGCCGGTTTATCGGCATTGGCGAAGTGGGGCTTGACCGTTTGAAGGGCAAACTGCCGCTGTCGGAACAAATGGCGATTTTCAGCCAAACAGCAATGCTGGCTCAAAAGCTGAACAAACCTTTGACGGTGCATTGTGTAAAGTGTTTTTCGGAACTTTTGCAAATATACAAAACTCTGAAGTGGCAAGTTCCTACTGTTATCCACTACTTTTGCGGCAAGCTGGAGCTGGCGGAACAGCTTTGGCGAAACACGCATTTTATTTTATCGCTGCCGCCGAAAATCTATGCTCAAAAGAGCTTGCTGGATTTTCTGAAAGAGCATAAAGAATTTCTGGATAGGATAGTATTGGAAACTGATGATCCAACTGCCGGGGATATTGAGCAGCACTATCAGATCATGGCTGAAAGATTGGATATTGGCTTACCAGAATTGCAAGAGCTTATGTATAAACAATTTGAAAGGTTGTATAACAATGCCGGAAACTTTCGATGATTTTCTGCAGAGAAGCGTGATCCTGTATGGCGAAAACGCTATGAAAAAGCTCCGCAGTTCCCGGATACTGCTTGCCGGTGCCGGTGGAGTCGGCTCTTACGCCGCCGAAGCTCTCGCCCGCAGCGGCATCGGGCACCTGACCGTTTACGACCCGGATAAAGTACACCCTACCAACCTCAACCGTCAGCTGCCGGCACTGCGGTCAACCGTCGGCAAATTCAAAACGGATGTATTGCGTGAACGCATAAACGATATCGACCCTCAACTCGATTTACAGGCAAATCCGGAGCGTTTGAGCAAGGAAAATATCGCTCAATTTCTGGATAGCGGCAGCTTTGATTACATCGTTGACGCTATCGACAGTTTGGACGACAAGTGTTTTCTGCTTGCCGGAGCCTGTCAGAGAAAAATCAAAGTAATTGCCGCCATGGGTGCCGGGTGCCGCTTTGACCCCACGCAGATACAATATGCTGATATAAGCAAAACTTACGGCTGCAAGCTGGCGAAAAATGTTCGCAGCAAGCTCAAAAAAGAGTACAATATCACTAAAGGCATCATGTGCGTATTCTCTCCGGAAGTCAATCCGGGTTCCATACAGCCCGGAGCCGTTGGAGAACGCCCCATAATCGGCAGCAACTCCTTTATGCCGGGGATCTTCGGATTATTCATGGCAGCAAAAGTGATCAACGATCTGGCAAAGTAAACATATTTCTAAACATATTTTCCGAAAAAATTCAGTCAAGGGGTTGACTTTTTAAGAAAAATGTATTATACTCTCCGGTGTATATTATTACTGTATAGTTTACAACTGAATTCGGGAGATGACTTTATGAAAAAATCTTCAATCAATGAGGGTTCCTTTGGTGCATTACAGGGTAATGCACCCGCTTGCAAGCGGCGTTTTACTTTGATCGAACTCCTTGTAGTGATCGCCATTATTGCAATTTTAGCGGCAATGCTTCTGCCCGCACTTTCCGCAGCCCGGGCTTCCGCTAAAACTTCGGCATGTCTGGCAAACCTCAAGCAGATAAACTTTGCCATGAACAGCTATTCCGCCGCCAATGAAGGCTGGATCATCAGCTCCACTATGGATGGTGAAGCCGGCAGCAACTGGATGCCGCGGCTCCTGCCCCATGTAAGCAGCGACCAAGCCCAAGCCTCCTATGCTGGCGAAACTACCAAACATAATTACGCCATCTTCAGCTGTCCATCGGAATCCACCGGGTTCAACCCCGGGATCAATAATAAAAAATTCAGTTACTCCCACTATGGGCACAACTCTATCGGGTATGGATATAACAGCATGAAAACCGCTGCCAACAGTACCACCCACCCCTTTATCCCCCGTACCGAAAGCTCGCTGCTGCAACCGGATCTGGCGGTAACATTCATGGATACAGCCAATCGGGTACAGCCGGATATCCGCTGGCTCGCCCGGGGCTATGTGGGCTGGCGGCACGGCGGCGACACCACCTTTATCGAAAGTGACGACGGCAAACAGCTTTTTTATGACAACGGCACCGCCGCCAACAGCGGTTTTTACGATGGCCATGCCGAAACGGTGGAACGCAAGCGGGTGACTGACCGTTTCAAATGGTTCCAGAACGGTATACTCTATCTGGACGGCAAAAAAGTTAAAGATAAATAAAGGGTTTTGCTGAATATTTTCAGTTACCCGCAAGCAAAACTCAATTCTGCGAGCGGGTGCTGGCACGCACTATCAATTCCGGCTTGATGTATTCGGCAGTTTCCTTGCAGCCCCGCATCATGTTGAAAAGTTTTTTCATGGCAAGTTCGCCCATTTTATAAAAGTTCTGGCGGATGGCGGTTATGGCTGGATATGCACACTCCATCCAAATTGAGTCATCATAGCTTATGAGCTTGATTTTTTTGCCGATCGCCACACCTTTGCTCTGAAAATAGTTGTGCAAGGTCAACGCCGAATACATGCCGTCCACAAACACCCCCACCGGTTCCGGCGTGCTCCAATCAGTGAGCCGCTCGATCTGCCCGATCAACCCTTCGGTATCAAACTCCGTTTTGCGGACAATGGTGTTGTAAAGCACCCGGTGAGTGTTCAACGCTTCGCAGCAGCCCAGCAATCGCTCGTAACGGTAGTTGGTATAGCCGAAGCCCAGCAGAAAATTCTCTCTGCACCCCAGCTCGGCAAGGTGTTCACCGGCAAGTTTGCCGCCGTAAAAATTGTCGATTTTTACCGATACCGCCGGAAAATCATCCGGTGCGTTATTATGCACTATTACCAATGGGGCTTCCCGTTTGCGGAATTTTTCGTACATTTCCATAAAAGCCGGTTCCCCGCTTTTATCTGACGGATAATAGCTTACTGCCCCGATGGAACGGCTGTTAGCTCCATGATTATCCCAGAACTGCCGGAAACTTTCGCCATCCACCGAATTATAACAATATATGGGCGTATCGCTTTTACGGGCAACATAATTTACTGCTTCGAGCATCTCCTGACCTAAAACCCCGCTGCTGCCCGGCACAAAAACTCCCACCGCCCCCAGCGACCGCTTTTTCTTAAACGACTGCCGGGGCATCCAGCCCAGCTTGCGGGCAACGGCTACAATATTTGCCGCTGTTTCTGCCGCCACGGTACGGTTCTGCAATATATCATTGCTCAAAGCACGGGAAACCACCGCCACGGAGAAACCGGAAGCGTCGGCAATTTCCTGCAAAGTAATGTGTTTATTCTTCTTCATAGTAAAGATATTATACCACACAAAAATACAAATTTCAAGAAAATATAACATATTTTTCACAAAAAAGATATTTTTGTAAATAAAACCACAATTTTTATTGAAAAACATCACAAAATAAAATAAAAGCTTGAAAATCCCTCCTTTTTATATTATAATAGCAGTAAGATTTTACTATAACAAAATAACCGAAAGGACTTTTCAAATGAAAAAGAATGCTGTTCTCGCCATATTGACTCTCGCCGTAAGCTGTGCTTTTGCCGCTGTACCGGAACCGGCAATCAACATCAACTTTACCGGCGGTGATTTTGCCGCCATCAAAGACCAGTCTGCCAACAACTGCAAAGTGGCAGTTGGCAGTAAAGAAAAATTATCATGGGTCGAAGAAAACGGCGAAAAGATCCTCTCTTTTTCCGGCGACGCCAAACAGCCCCGGGGCGTGGTGCTGGTGTTCCCGCCCAAAACTTTCAAGATCAGCAACGGTTTTACCCTCTTTTTCAAGATAAAGACTGCCGCCAACCATAATCAGAAGGCACGCATTCAGCTCTGCCAGTATGGCTACGGGGCAGATAAAATCAACGGTTTTTCGCTTTTCCTTTTCTGGAAAGCCTTCCATTGCCGCTATGGAGCGGATGCCAAAACCACCGTTGCCACCAATGCCAAAGCCAATCTGATCAAGCCCGACACCTGGTACGATGCGGTAATGACCTACAACGGCAAAAACATCACCCTTTATTTGAACGGCAAAGTGGTCAAGAGTGCCCCCGCAGTTATTCCGGATGTCAAGAACACTTTCACCATTGGAGCAACTGCCAACCGGGGCGGCGGCTACGCCTTTCAGGGGCTGGTCAAAAATATGAAGCTCTACGAAAAAGCCCTCTTGCCGGAAGAAGTTATTGAACTCAAGTAATCTAAAACGGGGATCAGGATATGAAGAAAACGGCATTATTGCTTGGCTTGACCTTGACTGCTTCGGCACTTTGGGCAGGAGAATTCACTGTTTCGGGTAAAGAGACCAATTTAACAGCCCTGCTTGACGGCAAGGAACTGCTTAAAAATATTCAGGTCTTTACCGGCTCGCTCAAATTCGGCAAAGCTCCGGTCAAAACATCGGTAACAGAAACTCCATCAGGCAAAGTTTACAATATCTGGAACAGCGATCCAGCCACCCGGTTCCGGCTGGAGATCGCCGCCGCCGAGCAGGGTAAACACCTTGAATTGACTTTTCTGACCGAAGCGGATGCTTACAGCATCTACCGCCCCCGGAGCATCAAAGCCCAGCTGCCGTTTGATATTTTTGCCGGGGCAAAATACACTGCCAGAGTGGGTCGTGCCAGCCGGGTCAAAACAGTCAGCGGCACTATTCCTGCCGATCTTGCCAACGGCAAAGCCATCTTGCCCGCCAACTGCCGACAGGTGGCGTTGGAGAGTCCCAAGTACGGCAAACTGGTCATCGACTTCAATGTGCTGGGGGCCGGGGATTTTCTTTCGGATTACAGCAACGGAGCGATCAAAGGGTTTGGCTTCTTGCAGAAAAAAGGCGAATATGCCGAACTTACCAGCGGAACCACGCTGCCGGAGTGCGGCGGTCATGTAGGTACAAAAATCCGCTTTTACCGGGGCTCTGACAGCGACTTTGCCAAATATCACGCCGTGACCCAGCTGGCGTACACCGCCGAATACCCCTGCCGCCGGATCTATCATTTTGGCGGCAATAATGCGGGTAAAAAATATACTCCGGCAGCTGCCGATAAATCGCTCCAATGGCTCTCCGGAACACCGGAAACTGTTGCCAAAGCTCAAGATGGGGCTTTTTACGGGGCGGCAACCGGCAAAAATGGTATTCTCAAGATCGGCAACCTCAATCCCGGTCTTTACTGGGTGACATTCGGTGCAGGCAATTTCCAGAAAGTTGACAATAAATTCGATATAACTTTCAACAATGTGAAAATTGCAGAAAATATTACCGTCCCGGCAAGAAAAGCTATCACCGCCAGCCGGGCGATTTGGGTGGATGGCAACACAGCCGAGCTGAAACTTGAGGGTAAATACCTGATTTCCACACTGGGTTTGCAATACATCATGTCCAACTGGGAAGATAACTCCATACGCAAAAAGCTCTGGAAAGTCGATGGTTTTGAACCCGCAGTAGTTTACCGCAACAATCATTATAAACCTGCTGTAAAATACACCACCAGTCTGCAAACTTTTGACCTGCCCTTCCCCGGCATGGAAGCGGCAAATCCGGCTAAAGCGGAAGCTCCGGCACAAGCCGCCGGCAATCCTGACCGCCCCGGCATGAAGTGGCGTTATACCGCCAAAATCAGTGCATGGGGCCCCGGCAATCAGGGCACGCTCAACGAATACATGCAGCCCGAAGCCATGCAAAGACGCCTTGATGAATTGCAGAGCAAAGGGGTCAACGCCATACTCGTAAGCAGTATGCTGTCACGCCACACCTATTTTGCCCACCTTGACCGGGCGGCAGAAAATCTCCGCAAACTTACAGAAGAAGCCCACAAACGCAATATGAAAGTCATTGACCATCAGGACTTGACGCTGTTGTGGAATGTTGATGCCGGATACCGGGTGGCAAGCGAACGGCTGGACGAACTCAATACATCCATAGACAGTATGCTGCCGGGTCCTCAATTCTGTATAATGAACCCCAAATTCAAAGCGTATTACAAAAAGTATTTGCAGGATTTCATCCGCCGGACTCAAGTGGATTGCCTGATGATCGACGAAGCCCACTTCTTCCCCCACGGCTGCGGCTGCAGTTACTGCCGGGAAGCGTTCCACCGGGAAACCGGTTTGTATCTGCCGGTCAATGAATTGGATGAACGCCTCGGCGACCAGACCGATGAACTCTGGAAACGCTTTGCAGTCTGGCACAAACGCAAAGTGGGCGATAACTGGAAAGAGCTGAAACTTGCCGCCAGAGAAGTAAATCCTGATTTCTCTTTTATGGCGTACAGCACCCATTACGGTTTTACCAGCAACTGGAGTTCGCTGGCTTTGGGTCTTGACCTTACAGAGTTTGCCCGCGGCGTGGATTTTCTCGGTACAGAGATCATGACCCGCGATGTGCTTTACAGCCACCGGGCATTGATACCGTTCCGTAAGATGAAAGAGGTGTTGACTTTTGAATACAACACCCCCATTTTCGGCTTGGTCTACAACAACAGCAACTGGGATCTGGGCTATTTCGGCTGGGCGGTAAACAATATGAACGCTCAAAGCACCTGGGAAACCATCGAAAAGTGCCCCGCCGGAAAAAGCGATTATCCGGCATTTGTCCGTGATAACATGGATTACTCCACCAGCAAAAGAGTTGCCAATGCCGCCTTGCTCTTCCCCATTCAGAGCCGGGATTGGAACCGGGGCGTAAGCATGCTGCCCGAACTTATGGGGACAGCTCAAGTGCTGGAAAAACTCCACATACCCTACAAGATGATCGGCGACATGAGCCTTTCTGCCGGCAAGCTCAAAGAGTTCAAACTGCTGTTTGTGGGCAGTGCCAACTGCCTCTCGGATAAACAGCTGGCAGTCATCAAAGAATTTGCCCGCAATGGCGGCACGGTCATAACCGGAGCCACCGCCGCATGGCAGGATGAAATCGGCAATTTCCGCAGCAAGTGGGGCTTTGCCGATGTTTACGGCTACGACATCGTGCCGGTAAAATTCCGCAAATACGGCAATTTGCCGGAAAGCAGCACTTCACTGCTGAAAAAATACAATCTGGTTCCTTCTGCCAGCGGTAAATACGGCACCTGCCAAGTTGTTGTTTACGCTGACCCGGCAAAGAAGATACCTGCGGTATTGGAAAAATCCTACGGCAAAGGCAAATTCATCCATCACGCCGGAATGTTCACCAGCAATCTTTGTGCCAACGAATACGGCTGGATGAAAAAGTATGATTTTAAATTGGATAAAGCCTTGGAAGATTTCTGCAAAAACCTCTTCCGCAAAGAGTTCGCTCCTGCCGACAGCGGCTTCAAGGTCAAAGCCCCGGAAGGTGTTTACACCACCTGGTACAAAACTGCCGATGGCGATGTTATCCACCTTTTGAACGCCACCGGCGGCAATGCCAAATTGGGTCAAGTGATGAAAGGCACCACGCCCGAAGTGCCATTCCCGGCAATAAAAGAAGATATTGAAATTTCTATTCCGGTACCCCAGGTAAAAACCATTTACGCCGCCTCGCCGGACTTTGCCGGACGCAAGGAGCTGAAGTATCAGCTTAATGGCAAAACTTTGAGCATAACTTTACCCAAAGAGCTGCTCAAAGCCTATACATTGATCTGGATAAAAAAGTAAGAAAGGGTGTTTATGGAAAAAATCCTGTATTCCAAGAAGAAATTCACTTTGATCGAACTGTTGGTCGTTTTTGCCATCATTGCAATTCTGGCGGCAATGCTTCTGCCCGCACTTTCGGCAGCCAGGGAGCGGGCAAAGTGTACCAACTGCCTCAACAACCTCAAAAGCATAGCCCTTGCCAATACTCTTTATGGCGATGACCACAACGAGTGTATTGTTATAGCCAACCGGGCACCCAATGTCAAACCCATCTGGCGACATGGCTGGACTGCGCTGCTTTGCGGAGTAACTCCGGAAGGCGAAGGTCTGTTTGAGGGGCCTTACGGCATCAACTGGCGGAGTACCCACGAAAGCAAAGGCGGCTCCGGTTCGCCCTACGCCTGCCCCAGCCAGCCGGAGTGGACAGATACTTTTACTTACTTCCATTACATAGCCAACAACAACTTTGTCCATCAGGATAAAGCCTACCGCTCCCACGCCATACCGGATCCGTCGGTATTGAAAATGTTTTCCGATACCGGTGTAGTCACTACTTATGTAAGTGCCTATGGTCAGAGCAGTGCCTACCGTCACGGGGGCGGTGATCCCCGGGGTGCCACCACCCCCGGCACGCTGGATACCCCCAAACCCACCGGCGGGCTTACCAATGTGGCTTTTCTGGATGGTCATGTTAAAAGTCTGACCGTGGATGAATTTGCCTATAACGGCAACTGGGCAAAAAAGCCGCCCATGCAGTACGCCGGTGATGGGGTTGCTTATGCCGACATACCTTACAGCACAATAACTCATAATTAAAATAAAAGGAAGAGATGATGGATCATAAAGTTATTTTATCCGCCATTATGGCAGTAATGACTTTTGCCGCCTTTGCCGGAAAAGTCCAGCCGCTGGAAGTTGATCGTGCCCCCAGAATCGACGGCAAACTTACTGATGTTTGCTGGAAAAATGCGGCAGTCGCCACAGATTTTCTGCTCTTTGGCAGCAAAAACAAAGCTGTTGCCACCCGCAAGACCGAAGCCAAGATCCTTTACACCAATAAAGCTGTGGTGCTGGGATTCAAGTGCCACATTCCCGATGACCGTTTTCCGAAAAAAGACAATCCGAAAAAGCGGCCCTTTTTGATGGATTGTGTGGAAATCATGCTTACGCCGTCGGAAAGCGAAGATGGATTCTTTCACTTTACGGTGAACTGTTTCAACCGCCGCAGTCAGCAGGCTAAAGAACAGGGCGGAGCCGTGGGCAACGCCAGCTGGAATTGCGAATATAAAAGTGCAGTATACAAAGGCAAAAATTTCTGGAGCTGCGAAGTGGAGCTGCCCTACTCTTCGCTGGAAATCGCCAATGACAACGCCAAATTCTGGCGGATAAATCTGATGCGGGAAAGCTACAATTTGCCTCACCGCAATCAGGAAATCAGCAGTCTGACCGGCGACAGCCACATTGCGGCAAATTTTCTGAAAATCACTCCTCCAAAACGCATAAAGCAGAATTGCTGGCTCTTCGACCCGCCCCAGTTTGCAGATAAAATGGTCGACGGCAAACAGTATTTGACTGTAAAAAGCATGATCGGCAACCAGACCGGCAGCAAGCGTGATTTGATTTTCGATGTCCGTCTTGCTCCTCAAGCAGGCGGCGTTGCAGTGCAGGAAAGCTGTGAATTTACCCTTAAAGATCAAGCCAAACTTCTGGCAGTTTCTCCGGCGGTGCAAATTCCCGCCAACGGCAAATACACGGGCAGGATGCGATTGCGCGACAAACACACCAACCGGGTGCTTGCCAGCAGACTTTTTACTTGCAAAGCTGAATTCACTCCCATAAAAATAAGCTTTATTGATCCCCATTACCGGGATGCGATTTTTGAATCCCAGAAGCTGGATAAAGTCCGGGGCACCATTGCCGTGGGCACCTCCGCCAACATTGCCAAACTTCAGCTTGCGGTCTACAAAAAAGGCGATAAAAAAGCTATTCTTACGCAAAACCACCCCTTCAAAAGCCTGACCAGCTTTGAATTCAGCAACGCCAAACTTCCCTATGGCAGACTTGTTGTGGAAGTCAAAGCACTGGATAAAACCGGCAAAGTTATTGCTGCAACCACCAAAGATTTGCGTAAACTTGAGTTCAAAAGCTACGGTATGTGGCGGGGCAAAGACGGGGTCTGGCGACGGGGCGGCAAACGCATATTCATCCTCGGTTTGTGGGGGCGGGATATCCGTTACGCTTACAAAGAATACAATCTTTTGCTGCAACCGGCTCAACACCCCGGGCAATATCAGCTCCACCACCTCTTTACCGGCAAAAATGCCCGCTTGCTCCGCAATGAAGGCGTCAGCGAAAAAGCCAAAGCCGTCTGGGGCGGCATGGTGGAAAAGGTCAAAGATGACGATAAAATCATGATCCACTACTTTATGGACGAACCCACCGTTGGCGGGTTCAGTGCCGATCTGCTTACGAAAATGGCGGCACATTTACGGGATGTCGATCCCTACCGGCCGTTGATGATCAGCACCACCGCCGGGGGCAACACGATCTTTGCGGAGTGTGCTGAACTCAATGCCCTGCACACTTATCATATGAGCACCCGGGCCAAAAAGATGGCGAACTTCAGCAAGATGGGTACCCACCTTGACCGCTGGAAGAAAAACTTTGACAATGCCCCCTTACACCTCAAGCAGGATATAACCTGGATGCATCAGGGTTTCAACTACGCCGATGCCGGGGTCAAAGAAAGCCCCATACCCACCTACGAAGCCTACCGCAGTCAGAACATCTGTGCTCTGACCATGGGTGCCTGCGGCATATTGCAGTACAACCGCAACGAAGAACAGTTCCCCGAACTCTACATCGGCTTGCCCCATTTGAATAAAGAGCTGAAACTTATCGGCAATGAAGCGATCATTCAGGATAAACCCAAGGCAATGCCCAAAGCCAGCGATCCGGCCTTGCGGCTGCTGGGCAAATACAATCCAAACAACCAAGCCCACTGGCTGTTGGCAGCAAACTTTTCGGATGAAGCTAAAGAGTACACCATCGACTTCGCCCCCTTCGGCAATAAAGCGGTGCAGGTGCTTTCGGCAAATCGTCAGGCACAATTCAAAAACGGCAAACTCGTTGAACGCTTTACGCCGTGGGAAGTCAAGGTCTACACCGACAATATGAGTGATTTCAAACTTTCAACCGTCAAAGAGATCGAAGAGCAGATCGAAAAAGAGTACGCCAAACGCATCAAACCGGGCAATCTGGCTTATCAGCGGTACGAAAATGAAACTGTGGAAGTCTACGCCTCCAGCAACGCTTTCAAAAGCCACTACAACGAAGTTGGCTTGTGGCACCTTGCCGACGGCGTTACCAGCGGTCAGGTTTGTGTAAACGGTCACAGCAACGGCGTGGTGGTCAGCAAAGATGCCACGCCCAAACAGACTCCGGACTGGGTGGAACTGGTTTTCAAAAAGCCCCAAACCATCGGCAGAGTGGTGGTCTACCCCGCCGAAAACTCCCTCAAAGATTATCAGGTGCAAGTGGAAGTCAACGGCAAATATGTGACCGTTGCCCAAATAAAGAACGCCAAAGGCTTACAGCAGGAACACAAATTTGCTCCGGTAACCGGCAAAAAAGTGCGGATCTTTGTAACCGCCAACAATGGCGATCACACCCGCATTTATGAAGTGGAAGTTTTTAATAAATAAAATCAGGAGATAAAAAATGAAAAAACAACTTATTTGTGCGTTGTCCGCAGTTTTTGCCGCCACGCTTTTCGCCGCCGAACCGGTGATGGATCTGGAACTGAACAGCGGCGATACTGCCGCAATCAAAGATCTTTCAGCAAACAAGTGCAAAGTGGTGGTTTCCGCCCCCCAAAAGCTCGCATGGGCGGAAGGCCCCGACGGCAAAGTATTGCAGTTCAATGGCGACCGCACTGTGCCCCGCAGCGTTTTGCAAATTACGCCGCCCAAAACTTTTGATCTTTCCAAAGGTTTTACTTTGCGGTTTGCCTTTAAAACTCCCGATGATTACCAGCGCAATGTGCGTTACCAGCTTTTCCAGTTCGGCAACGGGGCAGACAAAGTTACCGGGGTAACACTCTTTTTGTACTGGCGGGCGATCCACTGCCGCTACGGTGTCAAATCCAGCGGTGCCGTTCAGACCCCGGCAAGTTTTGTAGTCAAGCCCGCAACATGGTATGATTGCGTGGTAACTTACGATACCAAAAATGTGGTGATCTATGTCAACGGCAAAGCGGTCAGCAAGCCGGTTTCCGCTGCAATCGGCAATATAAAGGGCCGCTGGTTCACCATTGGCGGAACCTCTCCCGCCGGTGCCGGATATGCCTTCAAAGGCTTGGTCAGCACTGCCCAAATCTACAACAAAGCACTTACAGCAGAAGAAATTTCAACTTTAGAATAAATTATAAAGAGATGGTCTTATGAAATTCAGTTCAATAGATTGTAAACTGCTTGCGTTGGCCGGCTCAATAGCGTTGTTGAGTACGCCCGCAGCAGTGGGTGCCGATTGGTACACCCGTTACCAGCACACCGATAACGGTCTGGTTGCCGTTTTTGACTTCAACGGCAACGAACCGGCAGCGATCCGTGATGAGATCAGCCGCAAAACTGCCGTAGGTACAGCCGTAAAGAGTGTGGAAGGCTGGAAGCCGATCGGCAACTATAAGTTTGAGGGCAAAAAACTCTCGTTCAGCGACACCGCCGATGCGGCAAAACGCAAAGATTTCACCGTAATATTTCACGCTCAAATCAAAGGCAACGGTTACGCCTTGCTGAAAAAAGGCTCTTTCGGGTTGTTGTTCAGCAACAACAATGTATTGCTTTATTTGAACAGTAACAAGCGTGACCGCGGCATGAAGGGTTGTCCCAACGATGGAGCGTTCCACACCTGGGCGATCACAGCTGCCGGTAAAAAGGTAAGTTTGTACTGCGACGGCAAGCTGGTCAGATCAATGATGCTGCCCGGCGGAGTTACCGCCAACGGCGAGCCGCTGCTGGCAGGCAATTCCGGCGGTTGGCAGAAAACCGATGTGACCGGCTCCATGAGTTTGCTGCGTATTTACTCCAAAGCACTCTCCGCTGAAGATATTGCCGCACTTTCAGCAGAATTGAAAAAGGGTTCGGTGCCCACGCCCGATGCCAGTTTGGTCATGCAGCTGCCGGTGGGAGCCAGAAATGTCTTTATCGGCGACGATATAAGTTATGAAAAGAAAGAACTTGCCTGGCACTTTGACGGCAAAAAAGCCTTTATCAAACTGCCCGATTATCCGCAGCTGAAAAAGAATGTGACCGCCCTGACCGCCGGAGCCTGGATCAAGCCCGAACACACCATGCCCCGCAAGATTTCCGAACAGGGCTACATAATCAGTGCCAACAGCGGAGCTCACGCCGGTTGGTCCATCGGCACATATTACAACAACGGTATCAATGTAAACTTGATCACCAGCAAGGGCCGCTATTCCGCCAGTGCCGCACAGGTTCTGAAAAAAGGCGTATGGCAGCATGTGGCATTTGCCTGGGATGGCAAAACTCTCCAGCTCTTCGTAAATGGTCAGCCCGTAGGCAAACAGGTGCTTGCTCCCGGAGTATTAAAAGCGTTCAACGGCCGTGCCTGTGTGGGTAAAGCCGCTGACCGCGACGGCATCTACTTTAAGGGCTGCATCGACGAAGTAAAAATCTTCAACACCGCTCTTACAGTGGAAAGCGATCCGGATACCGGCAAAGCTGTAACCACTCAAGCCGTCAATACCGATGATACTGCATTACCCCAGCCATTGCCCCGGCTGCACGGCACGGAAAATCACCAGCCGGTTGCCGGGACAGTGCTCTGCGATTTTGAAGACCTTTCCAACTGGCAGGTCACCGGCTACAAAAATATCGCCTCCGGCAAACTCTGCCGCAGCAACGACGACCGGTTGTGGGGCGATTATACAGCCAAGCTCACTTTGCAGGCGGGTACTCACTTTGACCCCGCCCGGAAAAAGGTTTCCATTGCCCCCAAAGAACCTTTGCTGATCAATGAAGATTTCGACTACATATCGCTCTATCTCTCTGCCCAGAACTGGACAAAACCCACCGGGTGCAAATTGCAAATAACCATTGTGGATGCCGATAATAAAGAGCGTGTTATAGAAATGCAGTCGGCAGAAATACCCTTTATTTTCTGGTCGGGCTGGTCATTTATGGTCAAAAAAACTCCTTTCAAAGTCAAAACACCTGCCAAACTGACCAAACTTACTTTCTACAACTTCGGCGGTCATAAGCCGGAAGTGTACTATCTGGATAACCTTGCAGTCCACAAACTGCCCGCCACCCTCCCCGCCGGGATCGATATCCCCAGCTGGAAAGAGGTGGGTGCCCCCACCGTTGCCACCGGCGCTATGCCCACATTGACCGCCCCCGCCAAGCCGGTAAAACTGATTGAAAAGAATGGTTCATACATTTTCAGTTCGGTGCAAAATCAGGATAAACTCGTATATACCTATACGCCCCGCACCGGGACTTTGAGCGATATAACGCTCTCTTTCAATGGCTCCCCCGCCTTTCAGCCCATGAAAGACGGGGGTTTCCGCTTTGTATCGCCGGATGGCAAATTGCTGGCAGCCGACGATGCCGGACTTACCTGTAAACTTTTGAGCGTAAAAAAATCCGGCAACACGGTCAAAACCCTCTGGGCTTGGAGTTATAAAAATAAAAATCTCTGCACCACCGGCATTGAACTCTCTGCCTTGGGCAAGACCCTTTCGATCAAACTTACCGGCGGCAACGGCAAAGTTTACGAAGTAAGAACCGGCAACGCTGCCGGATTGCAGGGCGAAGTCATCCTGACCAATCTGCCCTACTGGGTGATCCGCTCCCGGGGAGTCAACGATCCGGCGATCCTTTACCATAACAAGATGGTGATGAGTGCAGTTGCAGATATTTATGCAACTGAAGCCTCTGCCTTTATCGGCGGCTCGGGCAAACGCAGCGGCAACACCTACCAGCTCAACGGCGGTGCGGCGTATCATATCAAAAGCGACAATACCCGCAACGAAGTCAGCGAAGTGTTCCATCTGACCGCCAGCAGCATCGTTTCTGAAGTAGTGCCCCACATTGCCAATCCCCGCAATCCAACTATGGATATAACCAAAAACGGCATTTGGGTAACCAGAATGTGGTACGACAAAATGCCCTACCCCACTTATTTCAAAGAATACTACAAGATGTGGGAGCTTTACCACCGTTACGGCTTGCGTAATTTGATGATCCGCGATCACCAGACTTTGGGCAGACAGTATTCGCCCAAACGCCGTGGCGGCTACGACGGCATGGTCGATACCATACTGCCCGATCTGGGCGGCGACGAAGCCGCTGCCGAATACTTCCGCAAAACCACCGACGATTTCGGCTACCGCATGGGGCTTTACAGCAACTTTACGCTGCTGCCTTCCGTGGGCAGTGCCGAAACTTCTCTCGATAAGATGACTCTGAACTCCGACCGGGATACCCGCTACGGCTCCGGCGGCAGCAAGATGTGCAAATATGCTTACATCATCGACATACAAAAAAGAGTCAATGCCGAACTCAAACGCAAATTCAAACTCAAATGCACCTATCCTGACCAGTACACCTGCCGGGCTCCGTGGGCGTTTACCGACTCGGACGCCCGGGTGCCGGAAGCCGGAAAATTTTCTCCGGCACTGCGGGTGCTTGCCAAAAGTTTGATCATTGAGCGGCAGGATTTTGAAATACCCCTTTCCGAAGGTATCATGCAGTGGCCGCTGGCGGGTTTCTGCGACAGTTACGCCCAGAATGGTTCGCCGGATGACCCGCTTTTCCCCGAATTCCAGCTGCGGAAGATCCAGCCTTTGAGCAACGACTGCGGTCAGCACTTGCGGTTGACTTTCAGCAACAACATGCGTCTTGCCGACCGTTATCTTACGCTTTCCCTTGCCAACGGCACCATCGGGCATATCTTCGGCTCCGTGGGCGGCAGACCGCCAAAAAAGCTGAAAACCGAGGTATTGAAAAGCTACTATATATTCAAACAGCTCCAAAAGCATTACGCCGGTGTGCCGGTCAAGAGCATCGAATACCATTACAACGGCAAACTCCTGACCGCCGCCGAAGCCATTGCCAATAAACTCGTGGGCTACAATCAGCTCCGCATAGAATATAAAAACGGCACAGTGGTTTATGCCAATGCCAACGCCAAAGAAAATTATACTTTTGAATACAACGGCAAAACCATCACCCTGCCGTCCAACGGTTATTACGCAATCAATCCGGGCAAGGTGGAAACCGCCTCGATACTGCGTAACAACAAACGCATCGATTACAGTTTCGGCGACGAATATATCTATGTGAACGGCAACGGTGTAAGAACCGATTTCGGTGCAGTAAAATGTGCCAACGCCTACACGCTTTTGTTTGAAAACAACGCCATAGAGATCATTCCGGTACCCTTTACCAAAGCCGAAACCATTGAGATCGACTTGAGCAAGCTGCCGGTCAAAGCGGGCAATACTCTCCGGAGCCTTGCGTTGGATAAAAGCGTTTTGAGCCAAACAAAAATCGCCTCCGGCAAATTGACAATCAAAGTTGACGGCAAAGCATTCAGCTATAAAATAACCAAATAAGGAGAGAGTTTTCCATGAAAAAATCTGCTTCAATTAAACATGGTATTGGTGCATTACACGGTAATGCACCCGCTTGCAAGCGGGCATTCACCCTGATCGAACTATTGGTAGTGATCGCTATTATCGCTATTTTGGCAGCCATGCTGCTCCCGGCACTTTCCGCTGCCCGGGAACGGGCAAGAGCCACCGATTGCGTAAACCGCCTCAAGCAGATCGGTATCGGTACTATGATGTATGTGGAGGATTACAATGAGTATTACCCCAAAGCATTTATGTACAGCGGAGTAGGCTGGCCCCAGGGCTATGTAAATATGAAATATGTTTCCGACCTGGACGATTTTGTCTGCCCCTCCTTTGCCGAAGCGGTCAAACCTACGGATAAAAAAGCCAACGGTTATATTGAAAGTTACAGCGTGTCGCACTACGGGATCAATTTTCAGAGTATCGGTTCTTCCAACCGGGATGCAGTTACCGGCTGGACAGCAGATCAAAAAGCCACCCCGGCACGGCTCTCGCAAATAGCTGACCCCGCCGGAACTATTTTCTCCGGCGATACCGTCATTCCCAGTACGCTCGGTACAGCACGGGTCACCGGCAGCTATCTGATGTACGACTATGCTGTAAACACCAGCACCACCGGATCACTGCATCCCCGGCATAACCAAGTAGCCAACATAGTCTGTTGCGACGGTCATGTGGAGGGAGTTATCGGCAAAGATGTAGCTGATATCTACGCCAATGGCGTGGGCACATATAAAAACGCCGGTTCCAAGTGGGACCGTCACGCAAACTGATTTTATTAAAGGAAAATATTTTATGAGCAAAGCATTTATACCCATTACCGGAACTTTCATTGACGGTGTTGCCGCCGATATCCCTGCCAACAACTGGACCAAACGGCTCTGGCAAAAAGAACTTGCCGAACAGAAAGCCATGGGCATTGATACATTGGTGATCATCCGGGTGGGCTTCAAAGATTCTGCCATGTACGATTCGCCTACGCTCCAATGCACCCTGCACAGCCATTATGATCTGCTGGAATTTATTCTCGAAGAAGCCGATAAGCTGGAAATGAAAGTATTTATGGGCCTCTTTGACTCCTGCAAATACTGGCTGAAAAACGACTGGGCAAAAGAAGTTGACCTCAACAGCCGCCTGATCGACGAACTGCTGGAGCGGTATGGTCATCACGAAAGTTTCTACGGCTGGTACATCTCCCACGAAGGCGATATAAAGTTCCATCAGGAAAAGGTCTGGAAACCGCTGGCAAAGAAAATGCGTAGTGATACGCCCGACAAACCCATATTGATCTCGCCGAGATATGCCGGGAGAAAGTACGAGCCGCAGTTTGCCGTAACGCCCGAACTCCACGCTCAGCATTTTGAGTATCTTTATACAGAAATGGAAGGTTTGATCGACTACGCCGCTTTTATGGACGGTCATGTGGATTTCAACGAATTGCCCGACTTTATGGCGGCAACCAAAGAGGTTTGCGATAAATTCAATGTCAAATTCTGGAGCAATCTGGAAACTTTCGACCGGGATATGCCCTGGCGATTCCCGGTCATCGAATGGAGCAAGATGCTCTGCAAGCTGGAAGCCGCCAACAAATATTGCGAAAAGATCATCACCTTTGAAGCGCCCCACTTTTTGAGTAGCAACTCCTGCTATCCGGCAGCGGCAAACCTCAAAGAGTGCTATCTGGAGTATCTCGCTGAACGATAATTTTACGGAATTGTTGTTACAAGATTTGAAAAATCAGCAAATTGGGTTATATTAACAACCTGATAGTGTTGTGTTGAGAAATACAGCGATCGGCATTAAAACATACAGCATATAATATATACGGTAAAAATATGGCTGATTCAAACGGAAAATATTCGACCCTGAAAGTTGGAGTACAGGCAAATCCCCATCACCGCATGGAAATACCCGATGGTGCATGGGTCAAGTGCAAAGAGTGCGGCCGTACTCTTTACCGCGACCAGTTGGCGGAAAATCTTTATGTTTGTACCTACTGTGCCTGCCACTTGGCAATGAGTATAACCGGGAGGATCCGGCTGTTGACCGACGAAGGGAGCTTTCAGGAAATCGACAAGGCTCTTACTTCGGTAGATACTCTGGGCTTTGTGGATTCCAAACCCTACACCGCCCGAATTGCTGAAAACAAGAAAAAGACCGGTGCCAACGACGCTGTAACCTGCGGCAGTGCCACACTGGAAGGCCGCAAATATATGCTGGGGGTCATGGATTTCCGCTATATGGGTGCCAGTATGGGCTCGGTGGTGGGCGAAAAGATCACCCGTCTGGTGGAAAAAGCCACGGCGGAAAAGTGCCCGGTGGTGCTGGTGACCGCTTCCGGCGGTGCCCGTATGCAGGAAGGTATCTTGAGCTTGATGCAGATGGCAAAGACCAGCGGTGCGTTGGAACGCCATGCCGAAGCCGGTTTGGGTTACATCGTTTTGATGACCAACCCAACTTACGGCGGGGTGACCGCGAGTTTCGCCACATTGGGCGATGTGATTTTAGCCGAACCCGGAGCCATGATCGGTTTTGCCGGGCCGCGGGTGATTCAGGAAACCACCAACAGCAAGCTGCCGGAAAATTTCCAGACCGCAGAATTTCTGTTGGAAAAAGGTTTGATCGACCGGGTAGTCGAGCGTAAAAATCAGCGGAAAGAACTTTCGCTGTTGTTGGAAGCCTTCGGGGCTCCGACAGTATAATAAAGTTGTTGTAAAAATTGGCTCTGTTCCCAATATCGTTTGATAAACAGAACAAATGTTGAAGCAAATTTTTTCAAAACTTAAAGGGCATTTATCTATTTGTTACATAAATAGATAAATGCCAATAAAAGGTTTGGAAAAAGGTGATGGGGTTTGGGGAAGAGGGAAAGAACCTTTCCTGAAAAGGTTTTTCCCTCTTCC
>JAZSHD010000013.1:0-1675 GCA_045533055.1 Victivallaceae bacterium
GATACCATTTTACTTGAAATGTAACCAGAGAAGTTATCAGATCAAACCCTAAATTGCTTTCAAAACTATATTCGCCAGGTGTGATTTGTCCGTCAATTTTTGCCGTTTTTTTATTCAGTTGAATACGCACAGGTGCTTGGCGATTGCTTTTTAAGGAAAAACCTTTGGAATAGACATTAACTATTTCATTATGATCGACTTTACTGTCGTAGCAGGTCAAATCATCAATCAAACTCAAGCCTTGTTCAGTTCCCCAACCAAAAGACCCAATACGCATATCGGTTAAAGGTTTTTCCGGAAGATCGAGCTGTCGTGAAACAACCTGACCATCTACATACAGAGAACTGTTATTTTTGTTCCAGAGAAACGCTACAAAATGTTTTTCTCCGGGAGTCCATTTTGATACATCAATCCGCAATGACTGATTCTTTTTACCATTAGCGATATTTACAAAAATCATCCGGCGGTCATGATACTTATAAATCATTATATTAGTCTGGCGATCGGCAGAATAAAGGGCGACAAAATTATGAAATTTGCCCAGCTCATTTCCACTCCAATCTATAGGTGTGATATAAAACGATACTGCACCTTGCACTGCAGATAATGCTTGTGGCAACTTTACAGAATAGTCAATGCGCTTACCGGTATTTTTGTCAACTCCGGTGAGTAAAGCTTTTCCCGCATCGGCGGCAACGAATGCCCGCAGCGGATCGACTTGTTTGCCGGGGATTAAAGCTGGATTTTTAAGACCAGACGGTAACAGTCCCGGATTATTTTTAATATCATCAGCAGAACCTTCAGCCGCAGTAGTTCCGGAAACATTATCAACATTATATCCGCGGTCAAAATCGTATTTCAAAATTACTTCAGCATTAGCTGTAAAACCCCAAAAAAAAGACAATAAGGGTACAATGTAGAAAAACCTACTCATAAAAACCTCGTTGTGTTAAATTTTATAAAGGAAGATTATTTATTGAAGTATTCGCTGCCAAAACGTTCAGGCTTGCCTTCCGCAGTAACATGTCCATCAGCCCAGCAAATATTGCCGAGCTGCCCATGCCTTACCCCAAAACGAGCCGTAAAGGTATTGTCTGCAAAAAGTTGTGCATCATAACCAATATCAGCATTAACTATTTTGGATGTCGGATCGTCAACACTATGTAATTGCCACATTGTAGTCGGCCTGTCAAGTACGCCATTGGTCATCTGAAACATTCGAGCATTTTGTCCATAATTATAACGGGTTGTACAAACTTCAGGATAATCGGGAGCTTTGGTTCCCATCAATAAATTACCAGCAGAATCTTTATTAAGATCAACCGTACTACTGGGGCAGCGGAGGCTGGATGCAGGCAAGCCGCCATAAATCTGCAAATAAATATCCCATGCCATGGCGATAGAGCCGCCAGCCGGTGGTTTTGCCCCAGGTAAATTTTCACCAGAACTCAAACCTGGAGCTCCCCATCCATTAAACTGGTCTGCATACATATTTTGAGCTAAACCTATCTGTTTAAGATTATTTGTGCAGTTAGATGCTCTTGCACGTTCTCGTGCTGCAGATAAAGCAGGCAAAAGCATAGCAGCAAGAATTGCGATGATCGCAATAACTACCAACAATTCAATCAAAGTGAATTGCATACGTTTGTGATTAGAAACCTCTAGCGAATGTTTG
>JAZSHD010000142.1:0-1935 GCA_045533055.1 Victivallaceae bacterium
TCCTTCCTGAACGCATTTTGTACTTATTTTATAATTGCTCATTTTATATCCTTTCTGTTTCTGCGTTAATGTCAAATTTTTCTTTATTTAATAATACTTAATTATCTGATAATCAATCTGTTATTTGCAAAACTTGCAAAATCCTTTATTTTTTTGCATAAAAGGTTATCAAAAGAGCCACTTTGTGGTAGATTATCCTTGTCCCATCAAACCTCCAACAAAGGAGGACTCTTTTGAAAACCACAATTACAAAATTTACTCGTTGGATCTGTCGTCAACTGACTTTTGATGAGTTCAGTTCCATGGTCGCATTGATGCTTGAAATCAGTTCCGGAAGCCAATCCGGATACGATTTCAAACCCGAACCGCAAACAGCCAACTATCGCAAATTTGCAGTGGATACGATTCAACCAGTGTTGGCTCCTGAACCGCATACCGCACCACAGCCCAAACTCAACTGGAAACAGTTGAAGACAGACTACGAGCATAAAACCGGCAAGATATTGAAACCAGTACGCCGCCGTGGCGGTTTACCTCTTCCAGTGCATTGCCGTTGTGAAAAATGCAATGCTCCTGCCGAATATCTATATTTGAACGACGGCAAAAAAGCCAATCAGGTACTTTGCAAGGTCTGCGGGCACTTGGGCACTACTGAACGAGTCCGCCGACAAAGTCAGGCAAAGTATTTTTGTCCTCATTGCTCAAAACCACTTTCCCAATGGAAAACAAGTTCAACCGAAACAATTTATAAATGTATGAGCAATGATTGTCCGCATTACCTGAAAAAGAAGTCTGCCTTAACTCCGGAAGAACAGGCAAAACGGAAACAGCAAAAATTTGATCCTAATTACAAACTGCATTACCAATATCGTGAATACCACCTCAAACCGGAAGATTTGAAGTGTCATCGCCCTGCTTGTAAAACAAAAGTAGATTTGAGCAAAATCCACAATTCCTATCATATAGTCGGTTTAGTTCTGACATTTTTCGTCAATGCCGGACTGTCCAGCCGTCTGACAAGAGATTTACTGAAAGGTATTTTCGGCATTAAGTTATCCCATCAAACCGTTATAAATTATGTTAATGCCGCTGCTGCTCAAATTGCCCCTTTCCTTGACTGTAATTTACCTAAACCAGGTAAAATAGCCGCTGCTGATGAAACCTATTTAATCGTTGAGAACGAATGGCATTACACCTGGTTTGTGATAGATTCTGTCACAAAGGCGATTTGCGGATATAACCTATCTGATACCAGAGGTGTAGCTCCAGCATTAGCGACTCTTTACAATGCTTACGGAACACCTGATTCGAACAAAGGTAAGCAGTTTACACTTGTCAGGGATGGCTGTCCATCATACGATTCGGCAATGATGGCTTACAATCACGGATTACCGGAACCGGTAATCTCCGGGCAAAAGGTGATCGGCTTGGAAAACCTTGATGAAGTCAGTAAAGAATACAGACCCCATAAACAGTTAGTTGAGCGTTTGAACCGTTCTTATAAATTTCACACCAGACCAAGAGCCGGAATGAAATCTTTAAACGGTGCAAGTGCATTAACAACTTTGTTTGTAGCTTATTACAATTATCTGCGAGTTCATACTGGAATGAAACATACTCCGCTGAAACTCGAAAAACTGCAAGGTATTTCAAGCTACCCCAAGCAATGGGAAACTCTATTGGCAATATCTGCTGCGTAGTTCAAATATCAAATTTTCAAGCAACTCTGGAAAAACAATTTTTAATTTGTTTTTCCGGGACAACTATTGTCCCAACATCCGGTTCCGGAGCTGTCACAGCCAAAAACGGAATAAAAGGGAGCGTAAAACGCGACCGGTTATGCCGGATTTTGGCTTGACTGCGAAAGGGTTCGGATGTACCACCCTGTCCACACTCGTTTTTTTCATTTTTTCATACTACTTTTGACACTATCGC
>JAZSHD010000216.1:0-4403 GCA_045533055.1 Victivallaceae bacterium
CGTTTGAGGACGATTTTGCAACAAGTTGCAAAATCGCTCTAAGGGGGCGTAGCCCCCGCCGTTAATAAAAAATCGTGAGGAACTACGCTGGATGTCGCTGCCCAATGAGCAAAGGGGATCCAAGGGGAGAATGCCAATCTCCCCTTGGGATGTGCGGCGGATACGATATTGATGCCGGTAAAAGTGTGCCGCACAACACTTGCTTTTTGCATTGCTCAAAGATTAGTTTTGAGCAAAAAGCCAAATGAGGGTTTATTAAGCTTTTGTTCAGCCAAACACAACTCGTTCTGTGGTGAAATTTGAGCTTAAACAATATAATACGGGAGTGTTGCAAAATTTTGGGTTTTGCAACACCCCCATTTTTTTGTGCAGCTGTAAATGGGGTGTTCAAAGGGGTTTGCCCAGCAAATCGAGCTGGGTTTGCAAGGCTTTCTGCCCGTGGCAGACTGCCAGAGCAAGGGCGTCGGTGGCGTCGTCGGGTATATCGCTTACGGCTATGGAAAACTCGTTTGCCATCATCAATGCCACTTGCTCTTTGCGGGCGTGGCTCATGCCGGTAACGGCACGCTTTGCCACGATTGGAGCGTAGGCGTAAGTAATGATGCTGTTTTCGGCAAGGGCAGTCAATATCGCCCCTCTTGCCATACCTAAAATGATGGCGGTTTTGGCGTTATCGCCCACAAAGGGGCTTTCCATGCTGGCACAATCGGGCTTGAAAGAGCTTATCAGCTCCCGCACGCCGCCGGCAAGCCGCCGGACACACTCGCTGTGAGGCATTTGCGGAGTGTTTTTGATCACCCCGCAATCCAGGATTTTTGCCCGCTTGCCGGGGAGCATTTCCACCACGCCGTAGCCGGTGGTGCGGATCGCCGGATCCAGCCCCAGAATGATCATTTTTTATCTCCGGAGGCTTTGGGTGTGGCTTGCGTTACAGCGTCAGCGGCGGGAATCGCAACCGTTGTAACGGTATTTTCTTCCAGCTTTTTATTGAGTTCCTGCAAGGTTTTTCCGGCGGCGGCAAGCTCGTCTTTCAAGGCATTGAGCTGGGCTTGGGCGGCGGCGGAATCTTTTGCCATTTTTTCCAGCAGGACTTTCCGTTCGGCTTCGCTTTTATTTTTCAGAGCTTTTTCCTGCTTGAGCAGCTCTTTCTGCATGGCTTTGCGGTCAGCGGCAAGCTGTCGGGAGAGGCGTTTGACCTCGTCAGCACTGGCTTGCTGCAATTTCACCAGCTCATTTTTCAGCAATGCTGCACTCTTTTCGGCAGCAAGGCGTTCCTGCAAACGGAGTTTTTCCTGGGCTTTGAGTTCGGCAGAAAAATCTTTGTTGAGTTTTTCCAGAGTCTGCTGCATTCGTACTGCTTCCAGCTGCCGCTGGGCAAACTGCATTCTCACGGCTTGAACTGCCGCACCCAACGCTGCGATCAGTACGATGATGACCAGCAAAAGCATGAAGGCAGTCAAGCGGGAGCGTTTTTTGTTTGCCACTTGCTCTTTACGCAGTTCAGCAATAAAAGAAGCAAGCTCCATGGCGTTTTCCTCAAACTTTTTAACTGCCGGGAGCTGGCTGGCGGAATTTTCTTCAGCAGGAGCATCGGCTTTCTCTCCGGCAGGAGCCGGATCTTCGGCGGCGGGTTCAACAACTTCCGTCTTTTCGGGAGCGATTTCGGGCGTTACGCCCAAACTCTGCTCCAGAGCTGTTTCGATCTCGGCACCGGTTTTGCCCTGATCCCGCAAGCGTGCGACCTCCTGCAAAACCGCAAGGGTGCGTTCGGAATAGACTTTGCGTTTGCCCACGGCAACAGCTTCAATAAACCCCTCATATCTGGTCAGCCAGTCGTTGACCGTAGTGCGTGGCACATTCAAAGCGGCGGCAAGTGCCGCTGCACTGTAAGTAGTTTTGTTCATATAACTTTCAATCCAACTTGTTTTTTATCCAGTTACGGATTTGTTCCACATCTTTGAAAATCTGTTTCTTCAATGCCTCTTCGCTGGCGAAACACTGTTCGCTGCGTAAATATTCACCTAAAATCAAGTGCACATTTTTGCCGTAAAGATTGCCGGAAAAATCCAGCAAATGGGCTTCGATGCGGCGGACAAGGTCGGCACTTCTGCCGTAAGTCGGTGCCACACCAATATTTACTGCCGCACCGTAACGGACTTTATCCACTTCCACGATCCCGGAATACACGCCATCCGGCGGCAGTACTCCGGCACTGGGTACGATGTTGGCAGTGGGGCAATCCAAATGCGTACCGGCTATGCCGTAACCGTTGGCGACTTTTCCGGAGAGCATATAGCGGTAGCCCAGCAGTTTTTCAGCATCATCGAGCTTGCCTCCGGCGATCAAACGGCGGATACGGCTGGCGGAAACCACTTCGTTATCCATCACCAGCTCATCCACTGCCGCCAGCTTGAAATTGCGTTGGGCGGCATATTTTTTCAGCAGCTCCACATTGCCCGCACCATTTTTGCCGAAACGCCAGTTGCTGCCCACGCCCACGGCGGCGAGCCGGGGCACTTGCTCAAACAAAAGCTCCAGAAATTCTTCCGGGCCAGTTGCGGCAAATTCTGCGGTAAAATCCGCCACGGCGGTCATCGCCATATCGGCTTTTTGCAGCAAATTTATCCTTTCGGCAAGCTCCAGAAGCAAAACCGGCGGTGCAGTAGGGTGCAAAATCGCCCGGGGGTGGGGATCAAAAGTAAGTGCCACCGGCACGGCATCAAGTTCCTGTGCCATGCGGGCAACTTCTGAAAGCAGTTTCTTATGCCCCAGATGCACACCATCAAAGACCCCGATCGCCAGAGCAAGGGGTTTTTCGCATTTAGCCGCCACTCCGGCAAGGGTCATACCGGCACGGCGGGAAAAAATTTCAGTACTGTTCAATATAAATAACTCCAAAATTTGCAATCATACTCAAACTGAAATATATTATTATTGTCCTGAATTTGGTGAAAAATCAAAGTACGGCGGCACATCGCGGGCAATATCGAGCCTTGCCGCACGCTGTATCCACCGGAGGCAAGCTATAGGTTTGGCGTTTCTGACAAATCATAGCTTGTATGGTATGATCTATGGTCATAAATGATAATAAATCAACACTTCAGTTCCACAAGATTTGGGACATTACCAATATATTATGTTTTAACGATTTTTGCAAGTTTAAGGATATTTTTTCCTGTAAAAAAGGTTCATATACGAGGTTGAACGATGCGTAATGTACTTTATCCGGGGAGTTTTGACCCGCTGACCAACGGGCATCTGGACTTGATCGCCCGTGCCAGCAAACTTTTTGACCGGGTGATCGTGGCAGTAGCCATCAACAGCGAAAAGCACCCCATGTTTACCATTGAAGAACGCGTGGAAATGATCGAAGCGTGCTGCACGACTTACCCCAATGTGCGTGCCGTGCCGGTTTGCGGGCTTATGGTCGATGCCGTGGAAAAGTATCAGGCCAACGCCATATTGCGGGGCTTGCGGGCTTTTTCGGACTTTGAATACGAGCTGCAGATGGCGTTGATGAACCGCAGTCTGCGGGATGATTGCGAAACTATTTTTATGATGCCCACAACTAACAACTCCTTTGTCAGCAGCCGTCTGGTCAAAGAGGTGGCAAATCTGGGGGCGGATTACAGCAAATATGTGCCTGCACCGGTGGCAGAACGCATTGCCGCTAAACTCAAGGAGATGCACAAATGATAACTTTTTCGCTGGGCTTGCTGGAAAAACAGGATATACCCTTACAGGGCACCTTGAAGCCTGAAGTGCTTGAGCTGGAAGATGATTTGATTTTTACCGCCGAAGACGATATAACCTACGATCTGGTGGTACGCAAAGTTTCCGGCGGAGCCTTGGTCAACGGCAAAGCCTCCACCCGCTTGACCGGTGCCTGCGGCCGCTGTCTGCAGCCGGCGGAGATCGCTCTGGAAACCGATGATCTGCAGCTTTTTATTGAGCTGGGCGATGAGGAGATCGTGGATATTACTGAAGATATCCGGGCGGAACTTCTGATCAATCTGCCTGCCAACTTGCTTTGCTCCGACGATTGTGCAGGGCTCTGCCCGGTCTGCGGTGCCAACAAAAACACCACAAATTGCGATTGTGTTATCGAAGAAGATGACTTTGAATCACCCGACAGCGATGAGCCTTCGCCCTGGGATGCGTTGGATAAATTGAAATTAGATAAATAATTGGTAATGTCTCAAATTTTGTAAAACTGAAGTGTTAAATTATATAATTTACGATTGTAAATCGTATCACACAAGCTATGATTTGTCAAAAACGCCAAAACTATAGCGAGCCGCCGGTGGATACAGCGTGAGGCAAGGTCGAGTTTTGCAATGCCCTGCCCGAGGGAGTGTACTTTTGTACTCGACCGAGGTGCAGGGTTGCGGCAAGGCTCGAGA
>JAZSHD010000238.1:0-6616 GCA_045533055.1 Victivallaceae bacterium
TTTTACCAGAATATGTCGGATATTTTTTGAGAACTCCTTTGTTTAGATCAAAATTTGTGGCATTTTCAACGATGACGACAAGAGCCAGTTTGCGCAATGAAGATTTGCTTGCAATGGAAATCTCGCTGCCGCCGATTGAGGAGCAGCGGAAGATTGCGGATATTTTGTCGGCTTATGATGATTTGATTGAGAACAACCGGAAACAGATCAGACTTCTGGAAGAAGCCGCCCAGCGGCTCTATAAAGAATGGTTCATCGACCTCCGCTTCCCCGGCCACGAAACCACCCCCATCACCAACGGCATCCCCGAAGGCTGGGAGAGAAAGCCTATTTCAGCTATCGCGGAATATTTAAACGGTTTTGCTTTTAAGCCATCAGATTGGCAAAAGGAGGGAAAACCTATCATTAAAATAAAAGAAATGAATCAAGGCATTTCAGACGATACTCCGAGAAACAATGGAGACTGTATTCCAGCAAAGTATCTGATAAAAGCAGGGGATATTCTTTTTTCTTGGTCTGCTACACTATCTGTTATGATTTGGAATCAAGAAGATGGTTGGCTTAATCAACATCTTTTTAAAGTAACTCCTGCTGCCGGAATCTCACGTGAGTTTGTTTTGCAAGCTATATCTAATACCTTGTCAGAATTTCAAAACTTAACAACCGGGGCAACTATGAAACATATTCAGCGAGGCAAGCTTGATGAAGTGTTTGTGAATGTTCCCAAATCAACTGTAATGAATATGTTTTTTTCTCATACAGAGCCTATTAGAAATAAGATATTAACGCTGTCTTCAAAAATTAAAAATGCGATGGAAACTCGTGATCGCTTATTACCAAAGTTGATGACTGACGGATTGGAGGTCAATAGATGATTTTTACATTGCATATCAAATGCGTAAATCGAAAAGAAATTGTACAAAAACGACGTCTGATACATAATCAACCGGATGAGTTTTATGAGTCGGCAACTCCTTTTAATAGAGTTGCTTATATTGACACAGATAAATTATCGCCTAAAGAACGTGTTTTTTTTGATATTGCTTACTGGCGTTATCAAAAGTTTAACGACTCCTCTTTATTTCTGTCAATCTTAAATTTTTTCAGCAATGACAAAAATAGTGTTGATGTGGATAATACCAAACACAAACATGTTGCGGCATTAGATAATTATTTTGAAGACGAAAATGGCAATCCATTAACTATTCACGAATATAGGCGTTTGCTGGGAGTTCGTTCACTCAAAGAAACGATAGAAATGCATCAAGACATTTTTGAAGATTTTCTAATGCGTCCCCCTGAGTATGACAATATAAAACCAGAGCAAATTCATTTGACCCCCAATGACATTAAACAGTTAAAAGCCTTAATTTGTCTTGTGCAAAAATTACACGGCTCGCCTTTTTGCAGAGCGAAATTAGAAATAACTTATAAAGGCAATAAATGGTGTTTGAATAAAACGTTCAGCAATTCTCAACTGGATTCTGCAATATTAAAATTCAGACAATTATCCATGGAAACGGAGAGTACTTACTTTGATGCTATAGTAAATATTGTTTGCAATCCCCAAAAGATTGAACACCCTATTCGTCAAGAATTTGTTAAACAACGGGCTGAATATAGAAAAATTGTAAATATGCCAATATCCAGTCTTGATTTGATCTTGAACAAAGCGATAGCTCCACAGGCAAATTCTATTGTTCCAACTTGTCTAGAATTGATTAAAGCTGGACTTTATACCGGAATGATTCATCAGGGAAAAACTGATGATTGGGCAGCCAAAACACGAATAATGGATTTATTAAAAAGCGAAGAGGTTTTTCAATACGCTTTTTTTGTTCTTATACGAAAATTACTTAATGTTATGGTTATAACCATGTCTGATATGATAAAAGTACTTTGGGCAACTGAGCAGGATTTATCAACTCATTCTGATTATGAACCAACTAATCAAGAGATTTCGTTTTGCAATTTTCTTCAGGAAAAAAAGCACGAGTTAGCTAGTTACATCTGCGAAGAAAACGGACAAACCGCAAGCAAGGTAAAATTTTATCTTGAATCAGCAAAACAGGAAATTATTGATAGATTTAAGTTTCCTGAAAATGTTTTTGGGACAAACTTGTGAGGAAAGACCTATATGAGCAATAAGATTTCAATCCGATTCTTTAATGACCGGGAGGTCCGGGCGGCTTGGGATGATTCAGCCAATCAATGGCTGTTCTCTGTTGCCGATATTGTCGGCGTTTTGACCGAAAGCGTTAATCCGCGCAAGTATTGGAGCGTTCTCAAATCACGCCTCAAAAAGACCAATCCCGAGTTGACTACAAATTGTAGTCAACTGAAAATGACTGCTTCTGACGGGAAACGCTATCTGACTGATTGTCTTACCCAACAGGATATTCTCATTTTGATTGAGCATATTCCCAGCCGTCATGCCGCTAAATTTATCAAATGGTTCACTTACAGTGACGATACCATCGACGGCAAAAGTCGCACCAAAGCCTATGCTCTCTTTGAAAGCGGTATTCTTTCTTCAATGGAGCCGGGAACGGTAAAATGCTTGCAGCAGATCCACGCTTATCTCTTTGGTGGGTTGTATGAATTCGCTGGACAAATCCGGGATAAAAATATCAGCAAGGGCGGTTTCACCTTTGCCAATGCCCTTTATTTTTCTACTATTCTGCCCAACATCGAGAATATGCCGGAATCTTCTTTTGAAGAGATCATCAACAAGTATGTGGAAATGAATGTCGCTCATCCCTTTATGGAAGGTAACGGGCGTTCCACCCGTATCTGGCTGGACTTGATGCTCAAACGCTCTTTGAAACAATGTATCGACTGGAGTTTGGTCAATAAAAAGGCTTACCTTGAAGCGATGCGAAAAAGTGTCGTTGACAGTTCCGATTTGAAAGCTCTGCTGAAAGTTGCTGTGACCGACAAAATCGACGACCGGGAAATGTTTATGAAAGGTATTGATTACTCTTACTATTACGAGAGCGATTCGGATGAGATTTAAGAATATGGAGAAAAATAAATGAGTTACGAGTATTCTGAAAATATTCTGGTGCAGGAAAGCGCGGGTGAGCTGCTCCAGAATGAACTGGGTTGGGAGGTCAAGTTCGCTTACAATACCGAAAAACTCGGTATCGACGGAACTTTCGGCCGAAAAAGTTATCGTGAAATCCTGCTCTCACGCTATTTCCGGAGCAAATTGCAGGAGTTAAATCCCTGGATCACACCCGCACAGATTGATGAAGCCCAAAAGAAACTCGAAACTCATCTTGCTTCTGCCTCTTTATTGCAGATCAATGAAGAAAAATATTTTCTCATCCGCGACGGTATTCCCGTAACCGTCAGACTTGCCAACGGCAAAGTCACCACCCGCAATGTTCGTATTATTGATTTTCAGAATCCGGAAAACAACCATTTTCTTGCCATCAAAGAGCTCAAAATTCACGGTGCACTTCACCGGCGCCGCACCGATATTGTTGGTTTTGTCAATGGTCTGCCGCTGTTATTTATGGAATTCAAAGCGGTCAATGTTGATGTTCAGGACGCCTTTACCCACAACTTTACCGATTATCAGGATACTATCCCGCAGCTCTTTTATTACAATGCTTTTCTGATCTTGAGCAATGGTCATCACGCCAAAGTCGGCACTCTCGGCAGCAAGTATGAGTTTTTCCACGAATGGAAACGCCTTAAAGAGCAAGACTCCGGTTGTGTTGAACTGCAAACTATGCTCCGCGGTATCTGCCGTAAAGATACTTTTATTGACTTACTGGAAAACTTTATCCTCTTTGACCATTCCGGCGGTCGTACAGCAAAAATTCTTGCCCGCAACCACCAGTATCTGGGCGTTAATGAAGCTGTCGAAGCCTACAAGAACCGCAGCCTCAAAGATGGTAAACTTGGCGTTTTCTGGCATACACAAGGCAGCGGAAAAAGTTATTCGATGCTTTTTCTGGCTCAAAAAATCCGCCGCAAATTTGCCGGTTCGCCGACCATTATTATTTTGACAGACCGTGATGAACTCAACACTCAAATCAGCGATACTTTTGAAAATTGCGGTATGCTCGGCTCGGTGAAAGCTTCACAATTTATCGCTTCCAGCGGTTCTGATCTGGTGGAAAAGCTCAAAGGCAATCCCAGTTTTATTTTTACGCTTATTCAGAAATTCAACCAGCCTGATTTGCCTTCAATCACACCGGATCACGATATTATCATTATGTCCGATGAGGCTCACCGCAGTCAATATGGAATTTTTGCTGAAAATATGTGCAGGCTGCTGCCGACCGCTTCCCGAATCGGTTTTACCGGAACTCCGCTGCTTTCCACGGATAACATTACCGAACGGACTTTCGGTGGTTATGTTTCGATCTACGACTTCAAGCGGGCGGTCGAAGATGGTGCAACTGTGCCTTTGTATTACGAAAACCGCGGCGAAAAAATCCTTGATATAGAAAATCCGGAGATCAACGACCGTATTCTTGAAGCTATTGAAAACGCTGATCTTGACCCCAAGCAGCAGGAAAAGCTTGAACGGGAATTTGCCAAAGAGATCCACCTGCTGACAGCGGAACCCCGCTTGGACTCCATTGCAAAGGATTTTGTGGATCATTATTCCGATCTCTGGAATTGCGGTAAAGCAATGTTTGTATGTCTGAACAAAGTTACTTGTGTAAGAATGTTTAACCTTGTGCAGAAATACTGGCAGCAGAAAATTGCGGACTTGGAATATCAACTCAAGCATGACTCTTCGCAACAGGAAGCTCAAGAGCTTGCCCGCAAAATCAAATGGATGCACGACACCGAAATGGCGGTAGTTATCAGCCAGGAGCAAAATGAAATAAAAGTTTTTCAAAAGTGGGGGCTGGACATTATACCTCACCGCGAAAAAATGGAAAAACGGAAACTGGATAAGGATTTCAAAAATTCAGAACATCCTTTCCGGGTGGTTTTTGTATGTGCAATGTGGCTGACCGGTTTTGATGTGAAATCTCTTTCCTGTTTATATTTGGATAAACCGCTCAAAGCGCATACTCTGATGCAGACTATTGCCCGGGCAAACCGCGTGAATGCGGGTAAAACCAACGGCTTGATTGTGGATTATATCGGTATTGTAAAAGCTCTGCGTAAAGCTCTTGCGGATTACACCAGCAACAAAAACCGTTCTGGTGATGATCCGACCATCGACAAAGCAGAGTTGATTGCCAAGATCAATGAAATCATTGCCCGGACAGACAATTTCTTGCAATCGCACGATTTTTCGTTATCGAACTTGTCTGCTGCCAGCGGTTTTGAAAAAGTCCATTTGCTGCAAACTGCCGCCAATCTATTGTGTGCGGCTTTGGAAATAAAAAAAGAGTTTCAGGCTGGAGCCGGTGAATTGGAGCGTTTATGGCGATATCTCGGACAGGATGAAATCACTCCGCAAATGCGTTCTGCAAGAAACGCCATTCACGCCATCAATCAGGAACTAAACAAAAAACGCCGGTATGCGGACAATACCGATTTGATGGTTGAGTTAAACAAGATTATAAATGATTATATCCAAACAGAATCACAATCAGCCAGCGGAACTGCCCGGCAGTTCGATATCAGCCAGATTGATTTCGATCTGCTGCGGAAAGAGTTTGCCAAGGTCAAAAACAAAAACCTTGTATTGAGAGATTTGGAAGCACTCGTAGAAAAGCGTTTGCAAGGGATGCTACTCAACAGCCCGGAACGGATAAATTATTATGAACGTTACAGGGAAATAATAGAGTCCTACAATACCGAGCAAAATCAGGTTACAATCGAAAAAACGTTTATGGAACTGATGGCTCTTTCCAACGATTTGGACAGCGAACAGCAACGGTATATCCGCGAAGGTTTCAGCAGTGATGAGGAGTTATCGGTTTACGACTTGCTTTTTAAAGATAATCTCTCTAAAAACGATATAAAAGCCATCAAAAAAATTTCGGTGGATTTGCTCTCTAAAATCAAAGAAAAAATTGCAGAACTTGATCACTGGCGGGATAAATCAGACACGCAAGCGATCGTCAGCAATCTTATCCGCGATTCATTATTTATTTCGCTCCCGCAGAGTTACGATGACCAAAGCATCAACCGTTATACCTGTTTGATATACGAACATGTTTATAACCGCTATCCGGCTATCGTGTGATATTTGAGCAAGGTAGCAGATTTCTGCACCTACAAATAAAAAGCACTGCCTAATATTGTTAAAACGCAAGATATTGCCGATTTTTTATAAAAATCCATTCCGGATTGATGGTTTTGTTTTCCTGTGTTTTATTTCCGTTTTGAGCTTAAAACGGAAACGGAAATTTGCAAAACGGCAAAATTACTATGGTATAAAAAAGGCGGCTGGCACAGTTGCCAACCGCCTTATGTTTGTAACGCTTATCCCTTCTTTTTGTCCACATTGAGCCAGTTGCGGATCGTACGCCCGGTCGTTCCGAACAAGCGGCCGATCTCATCTTGGTTCAATCCATACTTTTCGCTGTATCCCTGAATCAGCAAGCGACGCAATTCCTGTGTTTCTTACACACTGGTAGAAATGTTGTAAAAACCTTTGAGTCAACGAGTTTTACAAAATAATAGCAAGGAT
>JAZSHD010000026.1:0-19413 GCA_045533055.1 Victivallaceae bacterium
CCCGCACCAGCTTATCTCCATGCTGGTGGGCCAGGTGGCACGGGGCGGCACTCTGTTGTTGAACGTTGCTCCCGATGCCCGGGGCAGATTCGACAAACGGGCGGTGCAAGCTCTTGAAGGTATTGCCGAATGGATGGATGAACACTCTGACAGTATTTATAACTGTACCATTGCCCCCACAGAGTACAAAGAGCCGGAAAACTGCATGTATACTTATAATCCGGAAAAGAAACGGCTGTATTTGCACATTTTCAGTTATCCGGTAAAATTCATCTTCCTGCCGGGTCTGCATGGGAAAGTCAAGTTTGCCCGATTCCTGAACGATCACAGCGAAGTAAAGATGATGGCCCCCCCGGCAGCTCACGGCAACATGACGCCCTGTGCTTCGGCAGACACCTTGATATTGCAGCTGCCGCCCACGGCACCTGATACAGTTGTACCCGTAATTGAATTGATCCTTAAATAACAACCCAAAAGGAGGATTTTTATGAGTAATCACTTAAAGGTTATTGGTGCATTACAGAGTAATGCACCCGCTTGCAAGCGGGGCTTCACTTTAATCGAACTCTTGGTCGTAATTGCAATTATCGCCATATTGGCAGCAATGCTTCTGCCCGCACTTTCTGCGGCACGCAGCAGAGCCAGAGCCGCCCACTGTTCCTCCAACCTCAAACAGCTGGGCGTGGCGGCACACATGTATACAGCAGACAATCAGGATTACTGCGTACCTTACCACACCCCGGCCTATACCGGCAACGGAAAATGGGAAGATGGTTTCTGGACAGATGCCAGATTCTGGTATGTTCAGCTTGCTCCTTACGCCCAGGAACACATGGGGCAATTCAACGAAGCACAAAATGCCAGCAACAACAAACGCTCCGGCGCAGCCCGATTGACCATCTGCGAAGCTAATACCTATACAATGGATCAGGCAGTCAATTATGGCTGGCTCGACCGGGCTGGATATAATACCCAAGCCAGTAAAACCAAACATTGCTATCCAACTTCCCGCTTGAAATATCCTGAAATCAACGGTTATTGCAGTGATGCATCCGGGGTAAGACTTAACCGTATGAGCGGGGGAATCGTTTCGGCAACCGATGTACCCACTGCCGCCAATATGATAGCTTTCCCCCATGACGGAAGAACCAATATATTGTTTATCGCTGGGCATGTGGAAAGCAAATCCCGTCAGGAGCTTAACGGCAAAGGGCCTTATCATTCAGCACTACATAACGATATTTTTTATTATATCTACGATGGTATCAACTGATTGTGAAAGGCTGTTTTTATGTATAAAAAATTATTTACCACCTTTGCCTTGCTGACTGCCGGCGTGCTTTCTGCCAATCAGCTTATCAGCGTGGGAACAACTGATAAAGCCCCGAAAATCGACGGCAAGCTCAACGATGCTTGCTATAAACAGACTCTGCCCATGGCGGGGTTTGTCAATGTCAAGAGTCTGGACTACGCCAAAGAACAGACCGAAGTGCGGTTTGTCCGGGATGAAAAATATCTTTATTGTGCAATCAAAGCGTTTCAGAAAAATGTTGCAGCTTTGCCCAAACTCACTCCCACCCAAAACAATACAAATCTTTGGAAATATGACTCAATAGAGATGTTTTTCCTGCGAGGCAACATGCTCCGGCAGTATATGTTCGACTACTCCGGCAGCAGCTGTGTGTTGGATGCCTACCAGAATGACCGCCACACATGGGATTCCACTCTTTTTGCAAGTAAAGTGAAGGTCGCTGCCGGTCGGGGCAAAAACTACTGGGCATTGGAGCTTGCCATACCTCTTGCCGAACTGGGCAAAGGCGACATCAAGTTCAATATTGTCCGCAACCACAACCGCAAAGGTCACTCCAGCTGGGCACGGCTGGAAGAGATAAACTGGCGGGCGACCGAAAAATACATCACCTTGCAGATGGTGGATAAAGTACCCGGCTTGAGTTTTGCCGTTTTGCCTGAACTCAAGCTCAAAAGTCAACTCAGATTCAATATAAAATCCGCTAAAGCCGTAAATGTCAAATTCGATGCGGCGGGCAGGATTTTCAACAAAAGCATTGCCGACGGCGTTGTGGAGTTCAAATACGATTTGCCTGCCGACAAAAAATCCACCAATCTGGTGATCACTTGTCCGCAGGGCAAAAAGCTCTACGATTACACCTACGCCCAGCCCCGGGGCACGCTTTCCATCAAGCCGGGCAATCTTACCAATAACACCATCATCCTTGACCGGGGTTTGCAGTTGGAGTCCCGCATCATCTGGCGGAGCAAACACAATCTGCCCAATGCTACGCGCGGTCAGGGCCACCGGGTCAAAATCGACAACGAAATAGTTTTTGAACTCCCCGAAGGCATTACCTTGAATAAAGGCAAAAAAGTGGGCGAAAAAATCGTTGACGGCAAAAAAGTTTATACATGGGTGCAGAAAGAACGCTATGCCCATAATGCTTCCGGCTGGATCAAGAGCTTTTTTACCACTACCCTGCCCGACAATGCCACCGGCTCGATCCGCTATCAATTACGCTGGAAAGATGGCGTGCAGCCCTGGGGCGAAGTCAACTACAAAGTCGTAACGGTCAAACCGGCTCCGCTGCCCAAGAAGTTTATCAGCAGTTTCTACAACTTCTGGCCCAGTCTGGCACAAGCCAAATCCCTTTCCCGCATCGGGGTCAACACCTTTGCCGTACGCGGCTATGCCCAAAGCGACATTGACCGGTCGCTGGCATTGAATAAAGCCGGGTTCTATGTATCAAGAGCCGGGTACTTCTGGCCCAGCGGTGCCAAGCACGCAGGTTCCCGCACCTACGACAAGTGGACCAGAGCCGAACGCAGTGCCCGTGCCAGAGATATTGGCGGATTCTACATACCCAATGGCGACAGTTTCCTCATTTCGCCAACCTACCGGGGCAAACAATATATTGATGCGATCAATATGGAAATAGAGTTCTGCAAAAAAGCCAATATCAACTATTTTCCATTTGATATGGAAGGCTACATCCAAAGTGCCGGAGAAAAGGGCGATTTCAGCTTGCGGACTCTGGAACTCTTTAAGAAGCACTTTACCGCAAAATACCCCGACAAAAAATACATCGACCCCAAAGTTTTTGAGCGTGATCCCAAGAAATATTCCTTCTATCACACGGCATGGGTGGAATTCAAGTGCGACCAGTGGGCGGATTTCTTTGCGGAAATGAAAAAGCGTTTTGCCGAAGGTTTAGGCAAAGATTGCAAAAGCTCTCCCCGCGACGGCGTATTCTTTACCGAATGGAGCTTCCGCCGCCCGTGGACCGAAGAGGGCCGCAACCATTGTTTGCGTAACGGCAACTTCTTCAAGGTCTTTGATACCATTGAATTGGATATTTATACCTCCATGGATCGGGGTGTGCGGGAAACCCAGGAAAAACTGGACAACTTTGCCAAAACTTTCCCCGATGTAAAAGTCGATATCATCCTTACCCCCTGCCCTCACGCATTGGGCGGCTATCACTACGGCTCGGCAGCACCTTTGTATAAAGATGACTACAAATACGCCTGTATGGAAGCCTTTTCGTGGGGCATGAAAGGCATCATCGGCTGGCATTACGGCTTGGCGGATGTGGATACCATGCGTCAAACCTCCGAAGCAATGAACATCCTTGCCAAGATCGAAGATATCGTTATGCTGGGTACACCCTTCAAACTGACCACCAATTTGAAGAATATCAATGTAACTGATAACTTCTACGGCAAGCGTGCCACCTGGAAAAATCAGCCGCCAGTCTTCACCCGGGGCGTGGCGTACAAAGATAAAGCCATCATCAGCGTATCTGAATACCTCACCGGCAAAGCTATGCAAGTAACCGTAAATTACGCACCCGGCAAAGCCGTTACCCTGAAAGATCTGGAAACCGATCAGGTGGTGGCAACCATGAAAGCAACCGACAAGAGCTTTACCATCCAATTGGAGCCGGAACGCCGCTGCAAACTTTTGCTGGTTGAACCTGTCAAATAATATAGGAGTAAAAAAATGAAAAAATTCTTCTTTTCCGCCATCGCCGCAGTTGCACTTTTAACTGTCAACGCCGAAACCTTTAATCTGGAAGGCCCCATGCCCATGCTCAAAAAAGAGTGGCGTGACGGCACCATGACCGGAAAAAATTCCTGTTCCGGCAAAATCAACGGCAAAGTTTATAAAGATGTATGGCACTTCTGGTGCGTGGAGTCGGGTGTAACGCCGGATACGGTGAAACTTGCTCCCCTCAACGCCATTTCGCCCGACAGTTCCGGTGCCAAAACATGGAAGAATTACATCCCCATTCTGGCATACAAAACCAAGCCCAACGGCGGGTTTCTTTTCCCGGCATTGCTCAATAACAACATGAGCATCGTGCATACCAAGCTTACTTACGGCATGGCTTACGGCGTGAAAAACCCCTTCAACAGCGAAGTAACTTGCTACATCGAAGGCAGATTGTGGCACAGCGAAGAAGCAAAAATCTATGTTTGCAAGATGGATAAAGAAAATAAGTTGAGTGTTATTGTGGAAGATAACAACCCCGACGCCGTGGAAAACATCATGCAGACCTACCGCAACGGCAGCAAATCCAACCGCCACTATATGAAATTGCAGGCCGAAGTCAAGCTGCAGCCCGGCGAATTTGTGGTTATTCTGGCGACCCGCCCGGATGTCAACGGCAAATATGTGGAGAAAAATGGCGCAGGTACTTTCCGCATAGACGGCTGGGGCAAAGCATGGAATCCCATAATTTCTTTTGAAAAGTAAATAGTCAGTCCTGAATTTGGTGAACACTCAAAGTACGGTGGCACATCCCGGGCAATCTCGAGCCTTGCTGCAACCCTGCACCTCGGTCGAGTACAAAAGTACACTTCCTCGGGCAGTGCATTGCAAAACTCGACATTGCCTCACGCTGTATCCACCGGAGGCAAGCTACAGTTTCACAAAATTAAGGACATTAGCCATTGAGTTGCTGTAAGCTCATTATCTCCCTTTTTTTCCTGATAGATATAAAATGTCCCACGCTACAATGAAAAGGCTTGTTATTGCCATGACTACGATCGCTGCGGCGTTGACCGCTCAAGCTCAAATCGCTTATCCCCGGGAATTCAAAGTGTTTTTCTCGGATAAAATCACCACCAGTCACGCTGCAACTTTGCGGTACGAAGATGATTTGCTGGTTTTAGATGAAAAAACTCAAATCTCTGCCGTTGCCGCCAAACTTTCCGGCAATGTGCTTGACTTGCGGCAACTTGATCCAGATAAAAAGTATGAGTATGCCGCAGTCAGCACAGTCATTTACGCTGACACCCCCGGCAAGTTCCGTTTGGGTATGGGGGCAGACTGGTGGTTCGACTGCTACTGCAACGGGCAATATATGGGCGGCACTCCGGCATCCGGCAACTTCTTCTGGCCGCCAACTGTCAGCAATTTTGTCTTTGAGCTGCCGCTCCGTGCCGGACGCAACGAGCTGACGATCTTTACCCGGAGCGGTAAGGGCGGCTGGTCGCTGGCCATCGGCGAACCGCCCGAAGATGCCGAGCTTTCTCCGGCTAAAGAATTGCCGGTCAAGCCGGAAGTGGTGTTCAAACCTTATATCACCAACCCCACCCCGACTTCGGTATCCATAAGCTGCATTGTGCGGGGCAGACAGCCTTTGGAACTTGAGTACCGCAAAAAGGGCAGCAAAGTGTGGAAAAAGCTCCAGATCCTCCGGGGCGGTCAGCTGTTGGACGAAGGCCCGGTAATGCGGTTCGACCTTGAAGCTCTCCAGCCCGATACAGTTTACGAATACAGAATACTCAAACGCATCGGCGAAGAGCTGCGGCAAGCCCAAGCCGGCAACACCATGACTTTCAGAACATTCAGCGAAAAATCCCAAGATTTCTCTTTCTGGCTTATGGCGGATACCCATTGCGACAATTACAACAAACTCAAGCTCGTAAAAAATCTGCTGGAAACCCGCAAAGATCTGCAAAAAGCTGATATGTTCATCCATCTGGGGGATTTTGCCAGCAATCACGACAATATAGAGTCATCTGTTTTCAGCAGTTTTCTCCAAGCCATCCCCGCCCATCAGGCGATCGTACCGCTGCGGGGCAACCATGAGTTTGACGGTGCCCAATCGGGTCGTTACCTCAAATATCTGGGGAGCAAAGAAAACAAGAGCTATCAAGCCTTCAAGCTGGGCAATATATTCTTTATTGTGCTGGATACCGGGCACCATCTCCCAAAAGATTCCACCAACAGCTTTCAGCGGTACACCGGCTTGAACGAGCTGGATACCTTGCTTGCGGAACAAACCGCATGGCTGGAAAATGTGGTAAAGTGCGATGATTTCCGCAATGCCGACTACCGTCTGGTCTTCGGGCATGTGGCACCCCACAGCCAAGACGATGGATTCAACCACATGATCCCACGCCTGCATAAGATGACAGGTAAACTCTTCCGGGGCGATCCGGCAGCTTATCCGGTAAATCTCTGGTTTGCCGGGCACACCCATAAATATCAAGTCAGCCAAGCCGATAAAATGTGGCAGTTCCCGGTAATGGTTTTGGGCGGCGGGGCAAAAAAATCCGTGGAAGGAGCTGCGGTGCTGGTCAAGGTCAAAAACAACAATATTTACCTTGAAAGCATAGACAGCGACGGCAAAACCCGGGATAAATTTGAGTTGCTCCCCTCCCCGGTTCCGCAGTTGCAAAAACTGTAAGAGCAGCATATCGCCAAAGGATATTGGAGCTTTTTCTGCTGAAACTGTCGTCAATATCCTTTTTTATTTCCGGAAATCAGTTGCCTTGATCTTTAACTCAACAGATTTACCGGGAAAATACCTGATTTTTTCTGTTCACACCCTCGACAAATATCAAGAACCGTATCATAATAGGACAAGAGTAAAACTTGAAAAAATAGAACCAAGATAATACTTGAAATAAGTCCAATTCTTATACAAGGAGAAAAAAGATGAAACACGCCCAACCAGCCGAGCCCGAGCCGGATTGCATTATTCGCATATTCCACGAATGGTTCATTACTCCCCGGCTGCCCCCCAATAGCAAATTGCCGGAACACCAAGAATAATAGCCAAATCAGCTGCAATGACAGATAATAATATACAGGGTACAGAGCTTCAAAAAAGGCTCTGTTCCCAATACGCTCTTACAAATTGAACTCCGGGGTGATGCCGGTGGGGCTTTGGGCATTTTTGCGGTATTTCAAAGGCGTGATATTCATGTTTTTTTTGAAATTCGTGGAAAAGTAGGTTCCGCTTTCAAAGCCGCACGCCGTGGCGATGGCTTCCATGGGCATATCACTTTCTTTGAGTAATGCACAAGCCTTCCGCAGCCGTTGGTTGGTCAGGAACTGCACCGGAGTTACGCCGTAAAATTTTTTGAACTCCCGGAACAAAGTGGGGCGGGAGATTCTGCACGCCTGACACATTTTTTTCACCGACCAATCCTTTTCGCAATGCTTGGTCATCCAGCCCACCAGTTCGCCGATGGCGGTGGGTTGGATCTTATTGTTGTCTGCCGATTCGCCATCGCCCTGACAGATCAGCAGCATAAATGCCTGAAATAATGATACCATTGCCCACTGATACCCATTTTCCCGGCGGGATTGCAGATCGTGCATTTTCTTCAACAGCTCAATGGCTTTGGCAAACTCTCCGGCATTGAGGATATTCCGCATGGGTTTGCCTTTGGAAGTGCAGTGCGACCGGGGCGACAGCACAAAAAGTTTCTGAAATCCTGCCGTGTGGGGCAGATCAAAAAGCGGTAGCTTGAGCTTGTTGAAATCCACCTGCAAGTTGTAATAATCGAACTCGCACTCCTCGTAATTGTGGTACATGCCAGGTTCAATGACCAGCAGTTCCTGGGGCTGGAGTTTGTATGATTTTTCGCCGTAAATATGTTTGGCACTGCCGGAAACGATCAGCACTATCTCGTGAAAACGCTCGTGCTGATGCCGCCCCGGTGAACCTTTGCCGAAAAGCGGTTTTACTGCCAGAGGAAATTTGTCGTTTTCAAAGACAAAATCTCCGGTAACAAGCAAGCGGTTGGATTGTACGGTTTTCATCTGTTTGATACTATTGTTAAAAAAAATGATATTATTCAGTTTGAAAAATCTCTTTTTTTACAGTATAATGTAATATAGACACAGTTTTGAAAAAATCAAGCTGCAATATAATAAAAAAGGAAAATCGAACTTATGAAAAAGAGTATTTCCGCCGCCCATGGGCGGGTAAAGCTGTACAGCTTTACCCTTATCGAACTTCTTGTTGTCATCGCCATCATCGCCATTCTGGCGGCAATGCTGCTGCCAGCACTTTCCGCCGCCCGCGAGCGGGCAAGAGTTTCCAGTTGCGTAGCTAAACTTAAAGATATTGGTACAGCAGTGTTCATGTATGCAAATATGTCCAAAGACATTTTGCCATCTGTACAGCATAGCGGATGCGATACTGGTTGTGTAAATATCTGGAAAAACCGTTATGCTACCGGAGATACCTCTCTTCCGGCGATGCTCATACAGAATGGATGTCTTGGGGATACTTTTGTTGGTACCGGCGAAAAAAATGTCACAGCTCAAAGAGACCGTTTTTTTCTTTGCCCCAGTGATACAACGGTAGGTGCGGCCAACTATCGAAACATGAGTTATATTTATTTTGGTGTCAGTTCTGTTGCAGCAAAAAAACATCCATCGTTTGGTGATTGGGGCGAAGATGATGTTCCCAGAAATGTTATTGGGCGAGACAATCCTGATAATGTTATCGTATTTGATTATTTCAAAACTTCTGCTACTTCAATCGGCGGTCATCATCCGAATTTAGTCAATAATTTGCGGATGGGCGGTCAGGTGGTGTCCACTGTTTGCAAAGAATCTGATTTATATACTGCCACAAATAACGACCAGTATTCCACGATTTTCAAATGGTTTGAAAACCGAACCAAGTAAATTGTTATGCTGAAAAAATCTTTGTTGCTTCTGCTGCTGGGGGCGGTTCTGCCCCTTTCAGCTGATGTGGTTTTGGTTGAAAACGGCATTGCTCAAGCGGCTGTAAGTTTTGCTCCGGAATATAAAGCAATAAGGCAATATGCTCTGATCTTGCAAGATTATGTGGCAAAAAGCTCCGGGGCAACGCTGCCGGTCAATGGCGAAAAACTCACAAACACCATCAAATTGCAGATCAAGCCCGCTTTGCACAGCGATATTGAGGAATTCAGCTTTACTTTCCCCGATGAGCACACTGTGGTCATTTCCGGCGGCAGCGAAAACGGTTTGAAGTTCGGCGTTTACCGCTTTCTGGAAAAATATCTGGGCTTGCGGCGGCTTTTTCCCGGCAAGCTGGGCGACCATTTGCCAGAGCATAAAACAATAACTGTTCCGGCAAAAACTTATATTGATAAACCCGCCTATCTCTCACGCTATCTGGGCAGCGGAGCTTACACTGCCGACACCCGGGAGTATTACGACTGGATCCGCAGTTTGGGTTCCAACAATCCCCGTATCTACATGGGGCATTATCTTTTTGCCTTGCTGCCCCAAGCTGAATACGGCAAAACCCATCCGGAGTTCTATCCTGAATTCAACGGCAAACGCATAGTTCCCCAGCCGGGGCAGACCACCTTCTGGCAGCCCTGTTTTACTGCTCCGGGGTTGGCGGAAGTTCTGGCAGAAAATGTTATTGCCAAGCTGAAAAAAGGCTATGATAACGAAAACAGAAATGTAAAGTTTTCTGCTGCCGATCCCCGGAAAAAAACTGTTTCCGTCGGCGTCAACGATGCCGGAGGCTACTGCACTTGCTCCAACTGCCGGCAGGTCAACGGCAACCGCATCAATTATGCCGGGATAGTGGATGCCGCCCCAAGCTACATACCTTTGATCAATAAAGTTGCCAATATCGTAACGGCACAATATCCCGATTGCCGGATACCCTTTCTTGCCTATGCGGCGGTTGCCGAGATCCCCTCTGGAACCGGCAAACTCAACAAGCGGCTGGTGCCGGAGATAACTTACGACAGCATGTATACTGCGGACCCGGTTTTGCGGGCAAAATTCCGCAAAGTTTTTTCTGATTGGAGCAAGAGCCTTGAAGAGCTGGCGTTGGGCGACTATGTTTACGGTGAACCTTTTATATTGCCCCGCACCAACTTCAAAGCCTTTGCTGAACAGGTAACCTGGGCGTATGACCACGGAGCCCGCCACTATTACGGCGAAAGTTACCCCGGCAAAGAGTGGACGGAAGGGCCCAAACTCTATTTGCTTATCAAACTATTGTGGAACCCCGCAGCCGACCGCCACGCCATTCTCCAAGAGTGGTATATAAGCTGTGTTGGCGAAAAAGCCGCACCTTTTTTGCAGAAATATTACGAAAATCTGGAAAAGTTCTGGACTCAAGATGTTATAAAAACTCCGTGGTTTCAGGAAAAACGGGTCTATCCGCCATTCGGCAATACCGCTTATCTGGAAGCGTATTCAGCAGAAAAACTTTATGAAAATGAAGCCCTGCTGAAAAAGTGCGCAGCTTTAACTGAAACGCCTCTACAAAAGGAGCGTGCAGAATATTTTCTGCAGCTTTTCATGAAACGCAAAAGCGTTATCCAAGCCTACTGGCAAGCTCAAGCAGTGCGGAAAAACGCCGCCCAACTGGATTTTTCCGACCGGGTATATTCTGCCAATTTTGACCCGCACCCCAAACATGTGAGCCATTGGCAGCGAGCCAAACGCAACGCCAAATTTTTACGGGATAAAATTGGCGGCATTGATCACAGCGAGTGTTTGCTTATCGACGCCGAAGGTTCAGTATCGGGCCCTTCGCTTTACGAAATCAGAATACCAGTACAGAACCAACGCTCTTTCCGCATCACCGTAAAATGCCGTGCCGAAAGCTCCATTGGTTCTGCTGCCAAAGTCAGTGTGCAAAGCTATTGGCGGACACCCGATGGCAAGATGTTGAGCAATACTTACCGGGTCACGGAATTTTTGCCCAAGCCCTACGACGACCACTGGCGTACCGTAACAGTTTACAACACAACTCCCACAGCGGGCGATCTGCGTTTGTGCATAGGTTTGACCGTAGACAATGCCCCCCGGGGCAAAGTGAGGTTTGACGATCTGGTGATCGACGCAACCTGCATAAAACTGCCGGATGAAGAAAAATATACCCGGATACTTTATGCCAGCGGTTTTGAACCTCTCCGGAGCAGCTGGGCAAGCTGGCAATCCGGCAAAAACAAGGGTATCAGATTTGCCCGCACTGCCGATGGCGGGGTAAACAACAGTGCGGCGTTGCTGGTGGATGCCTCCGGCGATAAAGAACGCTCGGCGGGAATATATCTTAATACCATACCCGTTACCCCGGGAACCAAATTGCTGGTAAGCTCTCAAATAAAACTTTCGGCTGATTGCAGCATAGATACAGTGGGGCGTATTGCCATAGATTACCTTGACTGCAACAAAAAATCCATCAAAGTAAAGGGCATAAAATATGCCGATCACCCGGAAGTGCGGGATGAAAAATTCCGAAAAACAGCTTTTTTGAGCGAAGCACCCGCCAATGCTGCGTTTGCAAAAATATCGCTGGAAAGCCGCCGGGCGGCTCCCGGCAAAGTCTGGTTCGATGATGTAAGTGTGAAAACTCTTAAATAGAAAGGTGAAAAATGAAAGATTTTTTCAAAAAAGTGTCGGTGCTGACAGTGCTGTGCATGGCTTGCGGCTTTGCATTGCAGGCAGCTGATGAATTTGTGGTGGTGGAAAACCATCAGGCAAAATGTACCATTGTGGTTCCCTCCACTCAAGGTAAATTTATGAAGTGGGCAAAGGCACTTGCCGGGTTTGTCAAGGCTTCCAGTAAAGCTGACCTTGCCATCAAAAGCGGTTCGGCTGACGGGGCAGTGATCAAACTGCAGATCGACCCTGCCAAACACAGCGATATTGAAGAATTCAGCTTCACTTTCCCCGACAAAAACACCATCGTTATTTCCGGCGGCAGTGAAAACGGCTTGAAATACGGCGTCTTCCGTTTTCTGGAAAACTATGTGGGCTTGCGGAGATTGTTCCCCGGCAAACTGGGGGATCACATTCCTGAAAATGCCACTATCAAAGTACCTTGCAAAGAGGTGAAAGATCGCCCCAAATATCTCTCCCGCTATCTGGGGACCGGAGCGTACAAAAACAATCCGGCATTTTACGATTGGAGCCGCAGTCTGGGTGCCAACAACCCCCGGATCTGGATCAGACACTACCTTGCCGAGCTTTTGCCGGTGGAAAAATACGGCAAAACCACTCCGGAGATCTACCCCATCCACAACGGCAAAAGAATTTTGCCCGCCCCCAAACAGCACACCTTCTGGCAGCCCTGTTTTACGGAACCGAAAGTGGTGGATGCTCTGGCAGAAAATATCATTGCCGAACTCTCGGACAACAAACGCAAATACCCCAATATGGAAGTCAATGACAACGATCCCCGTTTGAAAACTATCGCTCTGGGGATCAACGACGCCGGCGGGTTCTGCGAATGTGAACGCTGTATGAAGAGTGTTCCTGCCAAACGCAACATGATCGGCAGCAAAGATTACAGTGCAAGCTATATAAAAATGATCACTCAAGTTGCCGACAAAGTTGTCGCCAAACACCCCGATTGCAAACTGCCGTTCCTGGCTTATCACAGCGTACTCAATCCCCCCGCCGACGGAGCTAAACTCAATCCGGCACTGGTGCCTGCCATTGCCTTTGACAGTATGTATACAGCAGATCCGGTTCGCCGCAAAGAATACCGCGATCTGGTGCAGAAGTGGAACGCTTCGCTGCCGGAGCTGGGCGTTTGGGACTACATCTGGGGCGGAGCATTTCTGGTGCCCCGGACTTTCAACAATATGATGACCGAACACTTGCGTTGGAACTATGCAAACGGCATCAAGCACTATTATTCGGAATTTTCTCCCGGCAAAGATTGGACCGAAGGGCCCAAAGCCTATCTTATCATCAAAATTTTGTGGAATCCTGATGCCGATAAGGATGCCATCCTCGACGACTGGTTCAACTGTGCTGTGGGCAAGGAAGCTGCTCCTTATTACAAAAAGTATTTTGAAAATATGGAAAAATTCTGGACAACTGATGCTCTTACCACCAGCTGGTTCAAGAAAAGACAGGGCTATTCCTCTTACGGCAGCAGCGGTTATCTGGAGGCTTTCCCGCTGGAACTGCTTGCCGAAAACGAAAAACTCCTCAACGAAATGGTCGCCAAAGCCGGGACTGCGGTTCAGAAAGAGCGTGCAATATATTTCCGCAAACTCTTCCTTGACCGCAAGGAGCGTATCCTGACATTCAAAAACAATATCGAAGTCAAGAAAAATGCTGCCAAGTTCGACTTTTCCAAACTGCTTTATGCGGCAAACTTTGACCCCCATCCCAAAACTTTGAGTACCTGGCAGCGGGCGGGCCGCAAAGCCAAATTCTTCCGCACCGAAACCGGCGGCGTAAATCACACCGCAGCTTTGGGGATAGATGCCGAAGGTTCAGTCCGGGGCGGAGCATGCTACGAAGCAAGCATTGTCGTCCGGGAAAAACGCAAGTTCAAAGTAGTGGTGGATATGCGTGCCGACGGCGTGGAAAATGGTGCAAAAATCTATCTCTCCGTACAGTGGCGCAACATGAAAGGCAAGATGCTCAGCAGTGCCTACCGGGTGGATGATCCGCTGCCGCAGCCTTACGACAACTTCTGGCGTACTCTGACTGCGTATACCGAAACCCCGCCATTGAATGAACCCCTGAAGCTCTGCGTGGATACCGGCTTGAGCAACACTCTGAAAGGCAAAGTTTATGTGGACAACATCCGCATTTACACCGTGCCGGATACCATTGCCGATCTGGATAAATACACTGTTAAGGTTCTGGATCACAACTTTGATAAACACCCCCGCCGCTGGGCAAGCTGGCAGCCCAAGGGCCACCAGATAAAGTTTGTAAATATGCCCAATGCCGGACGCAATGACTCTGCGGCTCTGGTGGCAGATTTTACCAGCGACAAGTTCCCCCGGGGCTCCCGGGGCAATCTGATACAGAATGTGAATATCAAGAATCTCCGCAAGGTGCTGGTCACGGCGTGGGTCAAAATCTCTGACAAGGCTGGAACCAATGCTTATGCAAGTTTGGATGTGACTTTCCGGGATGCAAAAAACAAAAAGATCGCCAGCCCCAAAGCTCAAGCCGAACACCCGCAGGCACGCAGTGGCGAGTGGCAGCTTTTGCGGTTTACTGCCGATGTGCCGGAAAATGCGGCAAAAATGCAAGCCGCCATTTCGGTCCGCTACGGTGCCCCCGGCATCATCGCCTTTGACGATATAACTATTATGGGGATGCCCAAACAGCAGTAATTTGTCATGAGTAATGTTGCCGACACCCCAGCAAGCAAACTTAAATTGTATCAACTGCCGGATGATTTGACTGAAGGTGGTCTGCTGGAAAATTTTTCCGGGTTTGATCACATACCGCTGAAGACCCGCCGGGCGGTCGCCGCCCCCGGTCATCAGCGGTGGAAGCCGGATAATTTTTATGCAGAAATCGCCGTTGGGTGGAGCAAAACGGGTTTGCACTGTGCTTTTAAAGTACGGGATAGAGAGGTACATAACACCGCTTCATTGGAGCGGTTGTGGAGCGAGGATTGTCTGGAAATACTGCTGGATGTGCGAAGTGTGCCAACTGCCGGATATACCGGCAACAGTATGCACATATTCTGTGCTCCGGTGCTGGGTGACAACCATCGCCGCTGTTATATCCGGGACAATCGGCAGCCGGATGAAAACTTTACCTACCAAAGTATGCTCACCAATAACGGCTGGGCGGGTTCCATCTTTATACCGTGGCAGACTTTTCCGGGGTTTGCTCCGGCAGTCGGAGTGGAGATCGGCTTGGGTTTTCAGGTCAGCGACGACTACGGCCGCCCGGACAACAATCCCTTTTTCAATGCTCAATATATGCGGTTCGGCTCCGACATCATGCCCCGGGATGCCCGGACTTTGCCCCGCTGGGTTTTGAGCGAAAAATTTGTTCCTTCGCCGGAAAATGATTTATCAGGCGTTATGGCAGCAGATCTGCCCAAACTGCTGTTTACCCGGGAAGTCAACGCCAATATCGTAATTGCCGGGGCTTTCAAAGATACGGTTTCTGCGATCAAGTGGCAATGCACCCTGGGTGAAAAGGTGCTTGAAGGTGTTGTTAAAGGCGATAAACTTCTGTTTGATTTGCCGGAAAATATTTACGGCAATGGCAAAGTTGAGCTTACTGTCTATGATAAAACCGACCGCATTGCCGGGATTTTGGTTCTGCCGTTTCAGCGGTACAATGGCGAAAAGCTGGAGCTTTTGCAAAAGCAAGTCATTGATTTGATAAAGCAGGCAAATTTGCCGGAGCTGGCAAAAAATGCTCCCGGAAAAATCGCCGGGTACTTTGGCTTGCTCAATAACCTTGAACAGCTTAAACGGATGATTTTTCTGGAACGGACCGGCGACCTTGAGATGCTGGCTCAAGAGATCGCTCTGCGGCTGGAGCTGCTGCAAGGCAAAACAGTGCAGAGCAGTGATCCGCTTTTCGGGCTTTTGAATATCAGTTCAAATCCGGAAGCTCAAGTATCGGTGGAATACCCCCGCTGTCACCCGGATAACAAACGGCACGACGACGCTTTGATCAAATTTTATTGTGCGGCGATCCCGCTGGCTCAAGCGGTGGTAAACACTGTGGCTCAAAGTACTCCAAACTTGCGGCAATGGCTCCCGGCACTCTACTACCGGGAAATGATGCCAACCGAGGATAAAACCGGATCGCTCTTTTACTTCAAAGCCGGTTCAAGCTGTCATGATCTTTATTTAACGACTGTTGAGTCTTTGCCCGGTCTGCGGAACATCGATGCAGTAATAATTGCCGGCAACGCACCGGCAGAACATGCGTTTGCGGTACAGGAATATGCCCGGCAGCATGCTCTTCCGACAGTGGAAGCTGATGATTTGGAAAACGGTATGCAAGTATTGTATGCCGGTCGGCCCGATCCGGCAAGTGCCATAGGCAAACTCTTTGCCGGAGCTTACCGGCTTAACCGCGTTACCGGCAAAGGCTGCGATCTTATATTGGAGCTGCCGGGTAATTTGCAGGCAACCATCCGCTGTATATCCCGATCCGGCTGCGAATTGATTGCCGATATACTTGAAGAAAAACGATCTTTTACCGTCGATGACAACCGCCGTTTGACCGGATATGTGGCAGAGGAACTTGTCCGGCGTGGGATAAAACCCTTTGATATACCTGAAAATTACGAACTTATGGCTGCAGATGTGCATTGCCATACTATATACTCTGACGGCTTGTTGACTCCGCTGGGGCTGGTGGCGGCGGCACTTTACGGGCAGATGGATTTTCTCCTGATCGCCGACCACGAAACAGCGGACGGGGCATTTGATCTGCAAAAGGCGTTCAAAAAATACAATTTTGCTTTTCCCCTGATCGCCGGAGAAGAAAATTCTCTGCCGGATGGACACTTCAACAGCTACCCGGTCAAACAGAATATACCCTGCAATTTGAGTTTTGCAGAACTCCTGGCAGCAGCTCACGCTCAAGGTGCCACCGTGCAGTACAATCACCCGGCTACATACAGCAACCGCCGCGATCTGCAGCTTGACGGCATAGCCGGAACCACGCTGGAAGGCTGGGAACACCAGCTGCCAGCTTACGCTGATAAATGGGCAGAACTCCCCGCCCAGATCGGTTCATCAGATAATCACAATACAGCATTCCCCACCGAACGGACGATCGTTTGCGTAAAATATATGGACGACGGCAAAGCCTTGCAGGAAGCGGTGCACCGGAAATATACCGGTATGCTGGAAGCGGTGTCGGAGGATTTTATCTATGCACCTGACAATATCAAAGGTATGCTTTCAACCGCATTGCAGGAACCGGGGAAGTATCTGCTTGAGCCATACTACCGCCGGGTGCAAAAGTATTTTGCCAATGCCGATATTGCCGGATTATTCAAAGATTTGCCGGGAGCCACTCCGGCAGAGCTTGGGAAATAACTTTTGCAATAAAACAGTCACAAATTTATTGAAATATTGTTGAAAAGTTGTAAAGTATATAAAATATGTTTTTAAATCACTATCATATATAAACAGGTATTTTTATGAATATTGAAAGAAAATGGTCTGGCCGCTGGATCAATTCCGGCCGCACAATGGGTACTCCAACTGACGAAGTTTTGCCCGCACCTTATTTGCGGAAAACTTTTGATTGTGCCGATACGCCCCAAAAGGCTATCATCTATCTTTGCGGCTTGGGCTGGCACGAGCTTTATGTGAATAATCAGAAAGCCGATGACCGGGTGCTTGCCCCCACTATCAGCCAGTACGATAAGCATGTCGGGTACATTGAGTACGATGTAACAAATTTGCTTAAAAAGGGCAAAAATGCTGTATGCGTTCTGCTGGGCAACGGTTTATTCAACAGCCGGGTGCCCAAGTGGAACTTTGACAAAGCTCCATGGCGGGATTTTGCCAAGATGTTGTGCGATGTGGAAGTTGATGGCAAGATCGTTGCTCAAAGCGATGAAAGCTGGAAAGTTTGTAATAGTCCCATAACTTTCAACGAATTCCGCAACGGTCAATGTTACGATGCCCGGCTGGAAGTGGAAGGCTTTGCCGACCCCGATACTGACGACAGTTCGTGGAAAAAAGCCTCGCTGTGCATGCCCGCCGGGGGCAGAGTGGTGCTGGAAACGCAAGAGCCTTGCCGGGTCATGCAAAGCTACCCGGCAGTCAGCAGCCGCTATGTTACCTGCTGGGAAAAAACTTACGACTTCGGCACCAATCTGGCCGGTTGGTGCAAGATCAAAGTCAAAGGGCCTGCCGGAGCGTTGATCAAACTTATGTATGCGGAAAAAATCGACCCCATCAGCGGTTTTATCAATGTTGCGGAAATCAATCCATACGAAGACTTCGGTAATTTCCAGACCGATGAATATATCTTGAAAGGTGCTCCGGACGGCGAAGTTTTTGAACCGACTTTGACCTATCACGGCTTCCGTTATGTGCAGTTCTGGAGTATGGGCGATGTGGAACTTTTGGATATACAAGCTCAATTTGTGCATACAGCATTTCCGGAAAACGGCAAGTTCGAGTCGTCGGATGCCATGCTCAATAACTTGCAGCGTAACACCTTGCAGAGTTACAAATGCAACTACATTGGGATCCCCACCGATTGCCCCCACCGGGAAAAGAACGGCTGGACGGGCGATGCTGCTATTGCTGCCGAAACCGGGATCTGGAACTTTGATACCGAAAAAGCCTACGCCCAATTCACCCGGGTATTGGCAGATACCCAGCGGCCCTGCGGTCAGCTGCCGGGGATCGCACCTTCCGGCGGCTGGGGCTATAACTGGGGCAGCGGCCCGTTGTGGGATGATTTATTATTTGAATACCCCTACCAAGTCTACCGTTTCCGGGGCAAAACTGAACTTATCGAAGAATATTACGAACAGTTCAAACTCTATATGGAATATTGCGAAAGCCGCTCCCAAGACCATCTCTTGAACTTCGGTTTGGGCGACTGGTGCCATTGGAACCGTATGGGCAGCACTCCGGTAGAGGTCACTTCCAGCGGATACTATTTTAAGAATGTTATGCACTTAAGTCTGTTTGCAAAAATTCTGGGCAAAACTGACGACGCAGCATATTACCGCGATCTGGCAGAAAATATCCGCAAGAGTTTTATTGCCAAATTCGCCAACGCCGACGGTACTTTTGCCGACCGGGCGTTGACTGCTGCGGCAGTGGCGATCGGCGTGGGCATTGTTGAAAACGAAGCTGCCGTAAAAAGTGCCGCCGCATTAGCCGGGCAAGTCCGGCAAGAAGGGCACAAAGCCAACTTCGGCATAACAGGAGCAAAATTCGTGCCCCGGGTGCTGGCAGAGTTCGGCTATATTGATGACGCATTTGAGATCGTCACCCAGAAGGAATTTCCCGGCTGGGGCTGGCAGGTGTTGCAAGGAGCCACCAGCTTGTGGGAAACCTGGATAGGTAAAGATTCCCAGAACCACATCATGTTTGGCGATATATCAGCATGGATGTATCAGTATCTTGCAGGCATCCAGCCGGGAATCGAGGCTCCCGGCTTTAAAAAGTTTGTACTCAAACCCGGTTTTGCCGCTAAACTTGACCATGTCAAAGCCAGTTACAATTCGCCATACGGCACCATCCAGAGCCGGTGGCAGAAGCTGAATGGCAAGATAGAGTGCGAGTTTGAGATCCCCGCCGGCAGCACTGCCGATATCATTCTGCCGGACAAAAATCTCAACGATGTTACCGGTAAAATAAGGATCTGTTCCAATCAATCTTTATCGGAATGCTTTGTTCCCGATAAAGGTTGATATG